>NZ_JBGFGM010000069.1:0-83702 GCF_041224635.1 Leisingera sp. XS_AS12 | reverse complement strand
GATGGCGCCGTCCATCTGGGCCGCACCGGTGATCATGTTCTTCACGTAGTCGGCGTGGCCGGGGCAGTCGACGTGCGCGTAGTGACGCGCTTCGGTTTCATATTCCACGTGGGCGGTGGAGATGGTGATGCCGCGGGCTTTTTCTTCCGGTGCGCCGTCGATCTGGTCGTAGGCTTTGAAGTCACCGAAGTATTTGGTGATCGCTGCGGTCAGCGTGGTTTTGCCGTGGTCAACGTGGCCAACGGTGCCGATGTTGACGTGCGGTTTATTACGCTCAAACTTTTCCTTAGCCATTCCTTAGGCGCCCTTTTGAAATGAGGGGTCAGCACTGACCCGGTTACCTCTGCGCGGGCGGATTATTTGGTTTGCACGCAAAAATCAACCCGTTCCTGCTTGACAGCTGCGGAATTCTGCGGGCTCAGCCCGCAGGTGCCGCCGCTGCCGGATCCGCCTGATCTTCGGCACTGTCACGCGGTGCAAACCAGCCCTGTTCCCGGTGCTGCTCCGCCATCCATTCCTCGACCTTGTCGGCGATATTGACGGCCAGACCCTGGATCTGCTCCTGCTTGCTGCGGGCATGCCCGGAGCCGACCAGCGCGCTTTCACCGGTGGTGCTTTCGAAGATCTCCATCTGGTGCTTCTTGGCGAGGAACGTTTCCTGCTCCACGTCGTAGACAAAGACGTTCACGACCACGACGCTCTTTGGCGAAAACAGCACCGGCACCCCTGCCGGGGCAAGCATGAAGCCTTCGAGCGTCACCGCGACATCATACTGCTGACCGCCTTCGTAGCGCCGCAGCCGGGTTTCAAGAGCCGACTTGATCGGATCGGTCCACTCGCTGTGATCGGCGCTGCGGGACATCGGCCATTGCAGCGCCTTCTCGGTATAGACATGCACGATGCGCGCCTGGAAGGCGCCCAGATCTTCTGGCGCCTCGTCGAGGCGGGTCTCGCCACAGGCGACCAGCAGGCTTAGTGCGGCGAAGAGGGCGATTATCCGGGTCATGTCAATTCTTCCAATCTTCAGGTCGTGAAACAGGGACTATCCGCGCCCGCTCATTTGAACTTGTAGTTGCGCGGGAAGCCATGCGGCGGGCGCTTGCCGACACCGGCGCGCTTGCCCAGCCATTGTGTCAGGTCGGCCTCATGGCGTGTCTTGCCGCCGCCCATTTCCCATTTCAGACCTTCATCCCAGTTGAACGTGGTCACGTCGCTGAGACCGCCATCCAGTTCCAGCGCCCCCTGTTTGCCGCGGGCCATGTTGTACTTCTGCAACCGGACCCCCTTGCCACGGGTCAGCTCCGGCATTTCCTCGACCGAGAACACCAGGAACTTGCCGTTTTCCGACACGATCGCCACGTGATCGCCTTCCACGGGGATGCAGATCTTGGCTCGCTCGTCGTCCTTGACGTTCAGCACCTGCTTGCCGCTGCGGGTCTGGGCCACGATGTCCTTTTCGGCGCAGATGAACCCGTTGCCCGCATCCGACGCGACCAGCAGCTTGCCCTCGGGGTTGTGGATGAACAGATCGACGATCTCCACCTCGTTGGGCAGATCGACCATCAGCCGCAGCGGTTCCCCCATGCCACGCCCGCCCGGCAGATTGGCGGCAGACAGCGTGTAGAAGCGCCCGTTGGAGCCGAATACCAGCAGCCGGTCGGTGGTTTCCGCGTGGAAGATAAAGCGGGGGCCGTCGCCATCCTTGAACTTCAGGTCCCGCTTCAGGTCGATATGGCCGGTCATTGCCCGGATCCAGCCCATCTGGCTGCAGACCACGGTGATCGGCTCGCGGTCGATCATCGCCTCCAGCGGGACCTCCTCGACCTCCCCGGCCTCGGCAAAGCGCGTGCGCCGCGCGCCGCCTTCGTAATCCTTGCCGAACTGCTTCTTCGTCTCCTTCAGCTGCTCGGTGATGCGGGACCATTGCAAGGCTTCCGAGCCAAGCAGCTCCACCAGTTCGTTGCGCTCCGCGCGCAAAGCGTCGCGCTCCCGGACCAGTTCGATTTCCTCGAGCTTGCGCAAGCTGCGCAGGCGCATGTTGAGAATCGCCTCGGCCTGCACCTCGGTCAGTTCGCCGACGCCGGGGGCCGGGGTGATGTATTCGGCCTCGGTAAGGGCGCGAGGGTGATCCTTGCTCCAGTCCTCCCGGATCAGGGCGGCCTTCGGGTCCTCGTCATAGCGGATGATGTCGATCACCCGGTCGAGGTTGAGGAAGGCGATGATGAAGCCTTCGAGTACCTCCAGCCGGTGGTCGATCTTTTCCATCCGGTGGCGCGAGCGGCGCTGCAGCACGTCGCGGCGATGGTCGAGGAAGGCCCGAAGCACCTCTTTCATTGAGCAGACCTTGGGCGTCACACCGTCGATCAGCACGTTCATGTTGAGGCTGAAGCGGATCTCGAGGTCCGAGTTGCGGAACATCATGTTCATCAGAACCTCGGGGTCCACGTTCTTGGACTTGGGTTCCAGGATGATGCGGATGTCGTCCGCCGATTCGTCGCGGACATCGGCGAGAATCGGAACCTTCTTGGTCTGGATCAGCTCGGCGATCTTCTCGATCAGCTTGGACTTCTGAACCTGGTAAGGGATCTCGGTGACGACGATCTGCCACTGGCCGCGGCCCAGGTCCTCGACCTCATGTGTGCAGCGCAGGCGGAAGGAACCCCGCCCGGTCCGGTACGCCTTGGCGATGTTCTCCTTGGGCTCGACGATCACGCCGCCGGTCGGGAAGTCGGGACCGGGCACATAGTTCAACAGCGTGTCATCACGGGCATCCGGTGTCTTGATCAGATGGATGCAGGCGTCGATCAGCTCGGCAATGTTGTGCGGCGGGATGTTGGTCGCCATGCCCACCGCGATGCCGGCCGCACCGTTGGCCAGGATGTTCGGGAAGGTTGCAGGCAATACCGCCGGTTCGGTCAGGCGGCCATCGTAGTTGTCGCGGAAATCAACTGCGTCCTCGTTCAGCCCCTCCAGCATCGCCTCGGCGACAAAGGTCATCCGCGCTTCGGTATAGCGCGAGGCGGCCGGGTTGTCGCCGTCGATGTTGCCAAAGTTGCCCTGGCCGTCGACCAGCGGGTAGCGGACGTTGAAGTCCTGCGCCAGACGCGCCATCGCGTCATAGATCGCGGCGTCGCCATGGGGGTGGAAATCGCCCATGGTATCGCCGGAAATCTTGGCCGATTTCAAAAAGCCGCCTGTGGAGCTGAGCCGCAGGCGGTTCATCGCATAGAGGATGCGCCGGTGCACGGGTTTCAACCCGTCTCGGGCATCAGGCAGCGCCCGGTGCATGATGGTGCTGAGCGCATAGGTCAGGTAGCGCTCGCCAATGGCGCGGCGCAGCGGTTCCAGGATTTCACCCTGTTCGGGGGCGTCGGGCATGTCGGGATCTTCTACCAAGTCGGTCATGGTTCGGTGATACTTGCGTGACCCGGTTTGGTAAAGCACGGCCTTACGAAAAACCGGCGCGATCCTGCCCCCGGCCGCACGAAGGGGGAGAAGACGTCGGACACTCCCCTGTTTCCAGACGCCCGCCCCGCACTAGATAGTACGGAACCAAGCAGCCGCGTCCGGCGTTCAACTTCCAAACACTTGCAACCAGGACAGCGGCCATCTGCACGCAGAAAGCCTTGGCTGCTTAACAAGTTGGTCTGGGGGGACCGGATTCATGTCACGTTTCGTTGTGTTGTCTTTTGCCTTTCTCGGTTGGGGGTTCTACGAGCTGAGCGGCGGTGCCGATTTCAAGCCCCCGGAGCGCCCGAAACCCGTCGCCGAGACCAAACAGGCGGATCAGCCCAACAAACCCTCCCCGGATAGAATCACCCTGGCCAGCCTCGACACCCGTCCGGTGCTGACCCGCCGCGCGGAGGGCCCGCGCCCGCAACGCCCGGCGGCTGCCCCGAACCGGCGCGCCAAGGTCGCAGCCGAACACCTGGCCAATGCCTCCGGCCTGCTGGCGTCCACCGACACCGCGTTCTCCCAGGCATCGCAGGGTGGTACCTTGCAGCTGGCTTCGCTGGATGGCGGTCTCGCGGCGATCAGCGCCACACCGGCAGCGACACCAGCCGTCGCCGAAACCCCGCCCGAGGAACAGCAGATTGAGGAACGCGTCGACCGGCGGACCATCCGCGCCTCTCGCGTGAACATGCGCCAAGGGCCGGGCACACGCTATCCAGTCATCACCCGCCTCATGGGCGGCGACGAAGTGATCGTGATTGAGGACAGTGGCACTGGCTGGCTGCATCTTCGCGCCCCGGAACAGGGTCGAGTTGGTTGGATTGCCGCTTCCCTGGTAAGCCGGAAACGCCCATAACACCCCCGAGGTATTCCGCGCCGATCCCGGCGGGAAGCCGGGCAAAAGGGCGCGCATATGAAACGTACAATCCTGATTACCGGATGTTCCTCGGGAATCGGCCTGGACGCCGCCAGAGGCATGCGTGCCCGCGGCTGGCGGGTCTTCGCATCCTGCCGCCAACAGCGTGATTGCGATCGTCTGCGCGCCGAAGGCTTCGAAAGCCCCCGCATCGATTACACAGATCCTGCCAGCATCGATGCCGGGCTGGCGCAGGTGCTCGACGCCACGGGCGGTACCCTGGATGCCCTGTTCAACAACGGCGCACATGGATTGCCCGGCGCGGTGGAGGACCTGCCGACGGATGCGCTGCGCGCCATTTTTGAAACCAACTTCTTTGGCTGGCACGAGCTGACGCGCAAAGTGATCCCGGTGATGCGTGCGCAGGGCCACGGGCGGATCGTGCAGAATTCATCGATCCTCGGCTTTGTCACCATGCCGTGGCGTGGTGCCTATGTCGCCACCAAATACGCGCTGGAAGGCTTGACCGATACGCTGCGGGTGGAACTGCAAGGCAGCGGGATTCACATTGTTCTGATCGAACCCGGCCCGGTGACGTCCAAAATTCGAGAGAAATCGATTCCGCATTTTGAGCGGTTCATCAACTGGCAGGCCTCGCCCTTGCGGGAGCGGTACGAACAGCGCCTGCTGAAACGGCTGTATCACAGCAATGGCCCCGACCGGTTTGAACTGCCGGCCTCGGCCGTTACCGCAAAGCTCGCGCATGCCTGTGAAGCACGCCGCCCGCGGCCGCGCTACTACGTCACGACACCAACCCATGTGGCGGGCCTGTTGCGCCGGGTTCTCAGCACTAGGGCAATTGACCGCATCCTGCTGCGGCTGGGATAACGATTTCGCGGTCGCCATCGCCACGGACAGCAGATAGATGGGACAGGCAAACGTGATGTGGTTTTGGGGGACAGGATGAGCGATCCGCTGTATTATCTGGGACTGGCAGCCGTCGCTGCAGTGGTTGTGGCGCTGGTGATCGGCATCGGCGGCTTTGGCAAGGGCGGTGATTTCAACCGCAAGAACGCCAACAAGATGATGCGTCTGCGCATCATGTTCCAGTTCATCGCCGTAGTGTTGCTGCTGGCCTATGTCTATCTGCGCACGCAAGGAGGGTGATCAGCCATGGTGGTCCTGAACAAGATCTACACGCGCACCGGCGACAAGGGCGATACCGCGCTCGGCAACGGCGAGCGCGTTGCCAAACATGCGGTGCGGGTGAATGCCTACGGCACCGCGGATGAACTGAATGCCTTTGTCGGTGTCGCGCGCCTGGAGGCCGAGGGCGAGATCGACCTGGCCCTGTCCCGGATCCAGAACGACCTGTTTGACCTCGGCGCAGACCTGTGTCGCCCGGAGATGGACAAGGACGCCGAGGCCGACTACCCGCCGCTGCGCATCGCCGCGGCGCAGGTCGAACGGCTGGAAGCCGAGATCGACGAAATGAACAAGGACCTGGAAGCGCTGCGCAGTTTTATCCTGCCCGGGGGCACCAGGCTGGCCGCCCAGCTGCACGTCTGCCGCACGGTGGCGCGCCGCGCCGAGCGACTGGCGACCGACCTCGCCGCGTCCGAGGCGGTGAACCCGGCGGCCGTGAAATACCTCAACCGCCTGTCCGACTGGTTCTTCGTCGCCGCACGTGTCGCAAATGATGGCGGCAAGGCTGACGTTCTGTGGGTCCCCGGCGCCAACCGCTGACCTGCATCGCCCCGTTTTTCCCGATGGCTCCCAAGGCAGGCCAAACTGCGTCAAAATGACGTAGTTTGGCGGTTCCCTTCCAGTTTGCGACAGGTTTTCTAGCCCTCCCCCGCCCATCAGGGCGCAAATTTCCCAGCGGAAACATTCTTGCAAAATTGCTGCTTCAAATCAGCAAACGCGACGTCGCCGTGCGCTAACGTGACGATTTTGCCCTGTTGCCGCGCCACACCAGCCGGTATCAACACAGCGAGAGCATGGAGGGGAGTCGCCCTGAGGCGGCTTGCCGTTTGTTAAGGAGAGAACGCAAGATGAAGGTACTCGTGCCTGTCAAACGCGTGATTGACTACAACGTGAAGGTCCGCGTCAAAGCGGACGGCAGCGGTGTCGATCTCGCCAACGTGAAAATGTCGATGAACCCCTTCGACGAGATTGCCGTCGAAGAGGCGATCCGCCTGAAAGAGGCCGGCAAGGCCGATGAAGTGGTCGCGGTGTCGATCGGCGTCAAGCAGGCCCAAGAGACCCTGCGTACCGCGCTGGCAATGGGTGCCGACCGCGCCATCCTGGTGGTTGCCGCCGACGACGTGCACACCGACATCGAACCGCTGGCGGTTGCCAAGATCCTCGCCAAAGTGGTCGAGGAAGAGCAGCCCGGCATCGTGCTCTGCGGCAAGCAGGCGATCGACAACGACATGAACGCCACCGGCCAGATGCTGTCGGCGCTGCTGGGCTGGTCCCAGGGCACCTTCGCCTCGGAGCTGGACATCGAAGGCGACAGCGCCAAGATCACCCGCGAAGTCGACGGCGGCCTGCAGACCATCTCGGTCAAGATGCCAACCATCGTCACCGTGGACCTGCGCCTGAACGAGCCGCGCTATGCCTCGCTGCCGAACATCATGAAGGCGAAGAAAAAACCGCTGGACGAGAAAACCGCCGCCGACTACGGCGTCGACGTAACGCCGCGCCTGGAAATCATCGAGACCAAAGAGCCCGCAGCCCGTGCCGCCGGCATCAAGGTGGGTTCGGTGGACGAGCTGGTTGAGAAACTCAAAGAAGCGGGGGCTGTGTAATGGCTGTTCTTCTCCTTGCTGAAGTGACCGACGGCGCGCTGGCGCTGGACGCAACCGCAAAGGCCGTGACCGCGGCTGCGAAACTGGGTGACGTGACCGTTCTGGCAGCAGGTGCCTCCGCGGCAGCCGCCGGCGAAGAAGCCGCCAAGATCGCAGGCGTGTCCAAGGTGCTGGTCGCCGAAGACGCCTCGCTGGGCCACCGCCTGGCAGAACCGACCGCGGCGCTGATCGCCAGCCTCGCCTCCGACTTTGAGCACATCGTTGCTCCGGCCACCACCGACGCCAAGAACGTGCTGCCCCGCGTGGCTGCGCTGCTGGACGTGATGGTGATCTCGGACGTCTCCGGCGTTGTCGACGGCAACACCTTCGAGCGCCCGATCTATGCCGGCAACGCGATCCAGACCGTGAAGTCCAACGACGCCAAGAAAGTCGTCTCCTTCCGCACCGCGTCCTTCGACGCCGCGGGTGACGGCGGTTCCGCATCGGTTGAGACCATTTCGGCCGCGGAAAACCCCGGCCTGTCCGAATGGGTCGAAGACAAGGTTGCCGAGAGCGACCGTCCCGAGCTGACTTCGGCCGGTGTGGTTGTTTCCGGTGGCCGTGGCGTCGGCTCCGAGGAAGACTTCAAACTGATCGAAGCCCTGGCCGACAAGCTGGGCGCCGCTGTTGGTGCCTCCCGCGCCGCCGTCGACTCGGGCTATGCTCCGAACGACTGGCAGGTGGGTCAGACCGGCAAGGTCGTTGCACCGGACCTGTACATCGCTGTCGGCATCTCCGGCGCGATCCAGCACCTGGCCGGCATGAAGGACTCCAAGATCATCGTGGCGATCAACAAGGACGAAGAAGCACCGATCTTCCAGGTTGCCGACTTCGGCCTGGTGGCCGACCTGTTCCAGGCGGTGCCCGAGCTGACCGAGAAACTGGGCTAAGGCCCAGTCCTATGACCAAAGAAAAGGCCCGCCGAATGGCGGGCCTTTTTCGTGCGGAAGATCCAGTGAAAACTAGGGGCGGCTCACCATCGGGGCCAGCTTGCCCGCCAGCGCCTCTGCAATCCGCAGATGCTCTTTCGGGCCGATCATATGGCGCGCAGTCGGCAGTTCCAGCTGGCCAAACGTCATCCCGGCGATGTCCCGCGCCGCAGCCGCGGAGGCCGTGTGAAATTCGAGGACCGCACGCACCTTGGTCCGCAGCGCATCTACCATCGACTGATCGACCAGCACCGGTTCGTTGCGAAAGCCGGTCCCGCCATCCAGTTCGTAGCGCAGCCACAAGAGCACGACGTGCTCCCCCACCTTTGCGATCAGGTCCGACATGCGCTCGACCCAGCTGCGTTGCAGCTGATCCCGCACCTGCGCAAACCGTTGCGCGCAGACCTCCTGCAAGGTGCACAGCAGGTGCTTGTTGAAATGGAATTCGGTGAAATCCACCTCGGGATACAGCGTCTTCAAGGCAGGTTGCGCCTGCAGGAAGCGATCGTTGCGGCGCGGATGCACCCGGTAATAGGGATTGGATATGTTCTGTGCGCTCAGCATCTGCAACACGCAGAGATCCGCCTCCTGCGCGATTGCGATCAGGGTCTTGTCCTGAACGAAACTGTCCAATCCGGCGTTCACGCTGCCAAGGTTGATGCAATCGACACCAAGTTGCGTTTGCAGCGAATCGACAAACGGAAATTCAACGAATCTGCCGTAGACTTCGGTTCCACCGAGAATGGCAACATACGGTGCATCCAGGGTCCTTTCAGGTCCCCGAACCAACAGCCGTGATTGTCCATATCTGCACGGTTCCCCCGAAAGCGCCCCCGCGCTTTTGAGTTCATAGCTCATTTCACCACCAATTTTTCACCCGAGACTCACCTTGGCGGGGAACAGTTGCAATTTCCCTAAACTGCAAATTTGCTTCAAATCCATCGCGCCCGGGCTTGTACCCAACCGCGCGCGACACGTATGGTTGCCGCAGATATTTCAGGAGCCCGAGGCATGGAAATTCAGAAAGTTGGCGTGATCGGTGCCGGTCAGATGGGCAACGGCATCGCCCATGTCATGGCGCTGGCCGGTTATGATGTTGTGCTCAACGACGTGAGCCAGCAGGCGCTGGACAGCGCCTTGAGTGTCATTCACAAGAACATGGCCCGTCAGGTCAGCAAGGGGAAAATCGCCGAAGAGGAGATGACCGCCGCTTTGGCCCGTATCACCCCGTCGCTGGCGCTGGCTGATGTCGGTGCCACGGATCTGGTGATCGAAGCCGCCACCGAACGCGAGACCGTAAAGCAGGCGATCTTCGAGGATCTGCTGCCACATCTGCAACCGCATACGATCCTCACCTCGAACACCTCGTCGATTTCGATCACCCGTCTGGCCAGCCGCACCGACAGACCCGAACGCTTCATGGGGTTCCACTTCATGAACCCGGTCCCGGTGATGCAGCTGGTGGAGCTGATCCGCGGCATCGCCACAGATGAAGAAACCTTTACCGCCTGCCAGGAGGTCGTGGCGCGGCTGGGCAAGACGTCGGCCAGCGCCGAGGACTTCCCTGCCTTCATCGTCAACCGGATCCTGATGCCGATGATCAACGAGGCGGTCTATACGCTGTACGAGGGTGTTGGCTCGGTCAAATCGATCGACGAATCGATGAAGCTGGGTGCCAACCACCCGATGGGCCCGCTGGAGCTGGCCGATTTCATCGGGCTCGACACCTGCCTGGCGATCATGAACGTGCTGCACGACGGCCTGGCGGACACCAAGTACCGCCCCTGCCCGCTGCTGACCAAATACGTCGAGGCCGGCTGGCTGGGCCGCAAGACCAAGCGCGGCTTCTATGACTACCGCGGGGAAACCCCGGTTCCGACGCGCTGATCCATTCCGACAGGAGGGGGGCCGCCCCCTCTTGCCTCACGGCCAACTCACCCAAGCGTAGTTCGGGATAGGCGTGCCAGTCACGACCAGCAGCCGCTTTGGATTGCGGGTCAGCCCTGCTTGCCGAGGTTAAGCGTGTGCTCACGCAGCCAGGCCATGAAGCCCCGCGGATCGCTGTGCAGGCGTTCCATCTGCTCATCCGTCAGCGGCTTGCCGACGATTGGCGCCTGCGGCTTGTTGCAGGAACGCACGATTTCATGCAGCAACAGCCCCTGGCGCAGGATCGGGGAGATCTGGCAAGCGATCTGGTACCAGCGCGAGTTGTGTCCGGGGAAGTAGATCGGCACCACCCGAGCGCCCGAGCGGCGGATCAGCTGCGCGGTAAAGACGTTCCATTCCCGCTCCACCGGCTCTCCGAACCAGCTGTCCGAGGACATCACCACACCCGACGGGAACAGCGCCACGGCGCCGCCTTCCTTGAGGAACGCCATCGTCTTGGCGCGCATCTCCACCATCTTGCGCTGTGCTTCGGGGTCATGCGGGAAGGGGACCGGGATCATGAAGGAGGTCGCGGCCTCGTCCAGACCGGTCAGCACCGACCGGGTGAGAATGCGGTAATCAAGACGCCGACGACCGATCAGGTCGGCAAAGATCATGCCATCCACCATGCCATGCGGATGGTTGGCCACGATCACCACCGGCCCGTCTTTTGGGATGTTGTCGATCTGCTCCTGCGGGGTCTGCAGTTCGATCCCCATGACGTCGAGCGCACCACGCCAGAACTTCTGGCCGCGGTATTCGGCGTTCCGTTTCTCGAACTTGTTGACCATGCGCAGGATCGACAGCTTGCCCGTCATCCATTCAATGGTCTTGATCGCCAGTGCGGTCCAGCGATCGTCGAAGGAATTGGCATAGGTCAGGGTGCGACGGTCATAGACCTCGCCCGTTTGCCCAGATGCTTCCGGCGCGACGCCGGTGTTCCTGTCGTGTGCGGTATCCGCCAAAGTGCCTGTTCCCGTTCCGCTGCCGAGGCTGGCCTAGTAGCCCTCACCGAACTTGTCGGCAACCAACGCCTCAAGCGCATGTGCCAGCGCGTCAGCATCGGGCCCCGAAGTTTCGACGTCAATAGTCGTTCCTTTCGAGGCTGCCAACATCAAAAGCCCCATGATGCTGTCGCCAGAGGCGGACATACCGTCCTTGATGACCTCGGCAGTGGCATCGAAGCCTTCGACAACCTCTACCAGTTTGGCCGAAGCGCGGGCGTGCAGCCCTTTTTCGTTGATGATTTTCAGCGTCTTCAGAGCCATTTAATGTGCCTGCTCTCCGTCGGGGTTAACGTTTTGCGCGTTTATATACTTGCGCCCGGCTTCCATGGCCTGGCGAACCGCATCGGCAACCGGAAGGTGGCGGGACTTTGCCAATTTGATCAGCATCGGCAGGTTGGCGCCGTAGAGAATGCGACGGTTCGCAGGGGCACAGGCCTTGAGACTCAGGTTCGACGGCGAGCCGCCGAACAGGTCAGTCACCACCACCACGCCATCGCCATTGTCCACCTCATTCGCGGCGGCGCAGATTTCCCCCTGCTTGCCACCCCGGTCATCATCCGGACCGATGGCAACAGCAAGCAAACTTGGTTGCGGACCCACGACGTGTTCCACCGCAGCAAGATACTCTCTTGCCAATCCGCCATGTGCTACGATCACGATTCCGATCAACCCGGCCTCTCACTTCTATGCTGGCCTTGCAGCTCGCGGTGCCTAATTGACACCTGCAAGCCGTCTTCTGCAAGAGCCTTCGCCAGCGATTCCGCCAACGTAACAGATCTGTGCTGCCCGCCAGTACACCCAAAGGCGATTGACAGGTGGGACTTTCCCTCATCGCGATAAGCCGGGAGCAGCATGCGGGTCAGATCCAGCACCCGGTCGAAGAACGGGGCAAACCGGGTGTCCGCCCGCACATAGTCCTGCACGGCGGCATCGGTGCCGTTCAACTGGCGCAAATCCGGCTGCCAATAGGGGTTGGTCAGAAAGCGGCAGTCAAACACCATGTCGATGCCATGGGGCATGCCGCGTTTGTAGGAGAAACTCTGCACCGAGAGGGCAAGCGCGCGACCTTCGGGCGCGAACCAGCGCTCGATCTCGGCCTTCAGCTGGTGAACATTCATGGCCGAGGTATCGAGCAGGATATCGGCCCGGTCCCGAATCGGCACCATGAGGTCCAACTCCCGCCGAACGCCTTCAGCAGGCGATTCGGCTGGTGCCAGCGGGTGGCGGCGGCGGGTTTCCGAATAGCGCTGCAACAGAACGTCAGGCTGCGCATCCAGGTACAGCACCGTCAGCTCGATCTCGCTGCGGCCTGCCAGCATCTCGATCACATCCAGCAAGGCCGGGGGCGAGAAATCGCGATTGCGACTGTCCAGCCCCAGGGCCATCGGCCGCGGCACGGCGGCCGCGTCGAACAGACCGGGCAGGAGGCGGAGCGGCAGGTTGTCGATGGCCTCGAAGCCAAGATCCTCAAGCACGTTGATCGCAGTGGTGCGTCCGGCCCCGGAAGGGCCGGTCACCAGCACCGCAGGCACCGCCTTGTGATCGGTATCAGGCATCGGGATCCAAAGCTCCGCATCTGAGAAACTGCATCAGCGCAGGTGCAAAATGGGGAGCGTCGACCCGCTTCACAAGAGGCAGCGTCTTGCCCAGAAGGCGAGTGGTTTGCCGTCGCGGCAGCCTTTCGGTTTCCAACTGTTCGAGATCGACCATCGCCACCACCGGCACCGGGCTGCGAATCTGCGCCTTAAGCAACCCCATGCACCGCGCCTCGATCAGGCCGCGGATCGGGTCCGGGGCACGGGCGATCACCTGGCCATCCAGTACCTGGACCAGCACCCGGTCATCCGCCACCAACTGTGCACCGTAGGCCATCAGCTGCAACGCCAGTGCTGACTTGCCCCGCCCGGAAGCACCGGTGATCAAAAGCCCCTGCCCCTCCAGTGCGACGCAGGAGGCATGCAGGATGAGGCTTTCGGGTTCAGACATGGCTTACACCGGCAGGCCAACCACAAACCGCGCACCCAGCGGTTCCGAGGTCACATCGGCCTCGGTGGGACGAATGTTCTCGGCCCAGATCACCCCTCCATGCGCCTCGACGATCTGCTTGGAAATCGCCAGGCCAAGGCCGGAATTATTGCCGAAATGCTCCACCGGTCGCTGTGAGTAGAAACGTTTGAAAATCTTGGAGAGCGCCTGATCCGGGATGCCGGGGCCGGTGTCCTCGACCACCACCAGGACCCGATTGGCGCGACGGCGCGCCCAGACGCGGATGGCATCGCCTTCTTCACAGAAGGAGATCGCATTGGTGATCAGGTTGACGAAAACCTGTGCCAGCCGGGCTTCCAGACCCTGGAGGAGAATCGGCTGTGCAGGCAGATCGGTGATGTAGTCGATGCCCTTGGCGCGCGCATCCTCACCCAGATACTGGTTCAAGTTGCCGAGCATGGTCAGCAGGTCGAATTCCTCTTCTTCCTCCTTGACAAGCTCGGCATCCAGCCGGGATGCGTTGGAGATATCGCTGACCAAGCGGTCAAGCCGCCGGACATCATGTTCGATCACGTCCATCAACTTCTGGCGCTGATCCTCGCGTTTGACCATGCGCAACGTGCCGACCGCCGATTGCAGGCTGGCCAGCGGGTTCTTGATCTCATGCGCGACGTCGGCGGCGAATTGTTCATTGCTGTCGATGCGGGTGTAGAGCGCCTTGACCATGCCGCGCAGCGCGCGGCTGAGGCGCCCGATTTCATCCGGGCGACCGGACAGGTCGGGAATGCGGATGCGGCCCGGATTGGATTGCTTGCTGCCCCGGTCGCGGCCGATCTCTGCCGCTTCGGCCAAATCTGCCAAGGGGTTGGCGATGGTCGAAGCCAGAACCAGGCTGAGACCGACAGAGACCAGCAGGGCCACGATAAACATCTGCAGCACCCGCTCCTGCTCGGTCCGCACCAGGGCGTCGACTTCGCCGGTCGGCGAGGTGAGCGCGATCACGCCAACCGGAACCCCGTTGTGAATGATCGGTGTCGCTGCCGAAATGATTCTGGCCCCGGT
The DNA here is from genome assembly GCF_041224635.1 of Leisingera sp. XS_AS12. NCBI lineage: Bacteria > Pseudomonadati > Pseudomonadota > Alphaproteobacteria > Rhodobacterales > Roseobacteraceae > Leisingera > Leisingera sp. XS_AS12. Next base: position 69,631 of record NZ_JBGFGM010000069.1, on the reverse strand, counting down.
GGTATCCGCCACGGTCTCCACCCCGGTGCCCCCGCTGAGCGCCCGGTCCACCAAACCGCTGAGCCGGGTTTCCAACGCCGGGGCCGAGGCATCGGGGGCGCCCCCCGGGTCGCCGTCGGCAAAGGACCAGATCGCAGCCAGTGCATCGCTGATGAAAGTCCGCCTCGGGCCACTGTCATTCAGGACGTTCAGCGCATCGCTGCGATCCACGCCCTTGACCGTCGAGATCAGATTGCCGGTGGTATCAAAGACGAAAGCCTCGACGCCACCACGCAGGCTGAGCTGGGCCAGCGTATTTTCCACCTGAATGCCATCCCCCGCCGCGAGGCTGACAGCCCCGGCGGCAGGCAATTCGGCCTCGAACACATCCGCCACCAGCATCGCTTCGGAGACCAGTGTACCGGCGCGCTGCAGAACCAGGCTCTGGCGCGAGGAATTCAGGTACAGGATGCCGGAGACGAGGATGATCAACGCGATCAGGTTGAACGTGATGATCTTGCGGGTCAGCGGCGAGCCCTTGAGCGACAGCAACCCGCGCCGCGCGCGCTTGACCTGCATCTCCTGCGTCACGGTCTGTTCCGGGCTGACCCAGTCGTCGCCGAGCACGACGTCGCCGTCCTGCTGGCGGTTGGTCAAACTGGTATCGCGCATGCGCGCCTCTCCTTCGGTCGGGGCAGATTGCCCCGCTCAATCGTTCTGCGGGCGTATCGGTCCCGCGCCACCCTGCGCCCTATTCTTCGTTGTAACGGTAACCGATTCCATAAAGGGTCTCGATTGCCGCGAAGTCCGGATCAGCGCTGCGCATCTTCTTGCGCAGCCGCTTGATGTGGCTGTCGATGGTGCGATCATCGACATAGACTTGGTCATCATACGCCACATCCATCAACTGGTCTCGACTTTTTACAAAGCCAGGACGCTGGGCCAGCGCTTGCAGCAGCAGGAACTCGGTAACGGTCAGCGACACGTCCTTGCCCTTCCAGCTGACGGCATGCCGCAGCGGATCCATCCGCAGGTTGCCGCGTTCCATGACCTTGGCTTCGGGGCTGGCGGTACCTGCCTCATCATTGCCAAGCGCTTCCTGGCGACGCAGCAAGGCACGGATCCGTTCCACCAGAAGCCGTTGAGAAAACGGCTTTTTCACATAGTCATCCGCGCCCATCCGCAGGCCCAGCACCTCGTCGATCTCATCATCCTTGGAGGTCAGGAAGATCACCGGCATCTGGGTCTTCTGGCGCAGGCGCTGCAACAGGTCCATGCCGTCCATGCGCGGCATCTTGATGTCCAGGACAGCCATGTCGGGCAGCTTCTTGTTGAAAGCGTCCAGCGCCGCCTGACCATCGTTGTAGGTTTCGACCTCAAAGCCCTCGGCCTCAAGCGTCATGGAAACCGATGTCAGGATGTTCCTGTCATCGTCAACCAAAGCAATCTTTGACATCTGAATTGCCCCTAATCTGCTCTGTACTGTTCAGTTTTTAGCACTTTCATCGCCGTTCTCAGGCGGCGAATCAATCCAATTCGACGAATCAGGCCCATGTTTGGACACAATTGGGGCAAAAATACCTTAGTATCTGCTGAACCGGAGAGCGACTTTGCCTGCTGCGCGGGATGGTTGCGCTAAACATCAACTTGGTGGCGCTAACTACCGGAAGCCACCCTGTTCAGCACCCGAAAGCCCATGTTAAGACCGCGCCACCGGCATCCTCGCCGTTTTCTATTGCCCCAGGGCGCAGCCGCGCTGATCGCGTGAAACCTGCGCCGCCACAGGAGAAAAACGCATGACATCTGGACGGGTTAACCCGCAATTTCGCCTCGAAGATCAGGGCATCGAGGGTCTGGGCAATGTCTATTACAACTTCATGGAGCCGGCGCTGATCGAAGCTGCGCTGAAGCGCGGCGAAGGCACGCTGGGCAATGGCGGCGCCTTCCTCGTGACCACCGGCAAGTTCACCGGTCGCTCGCCCAAGGACAAGCATGTGGTGAAGACCGACAGCGTCCGCGACACCATCTGGTGGGACAACAACGCCGCGATGAGCCCGGAAGGCTTCGATGCGCTCTATGCAGACATGCTGGAGCACATGAAAGGCCGTGACTACTTCGTCCAGGATCTCGTCGGCGGCGCCGATCCCGCCCATGCCATCAACGTCCGCATGGTCACCGAGCTGGCCTGGCACAACCTGTTCATCCGTCACCTGCTGCGCCGTCCCGAGCGCGAGGACCTGGATGAATTCATCGCAGATTTCACCATCATCAACTGCCCGTCCTTCCAGGCCGACCCCAAGAAGCACGATTGCCGCTCCGAGACCGTCATCGCGCTGAACTTCGACAAGAAGGTGATCCTGATCGGCGGCACCGAATACGCGGGCGAGAACAAGAAGTCGGTGTTCACCCTGCTGAACTACCTGCTGCCGGAAAAGGGCATCATGCCGATGCACTGCTCCGCCAACCACGCCAAGGGCAACCCGGTCGACACCGCCGTCTTCTTCGGCCTGTCCGGCACCGGCAAGACCACCCTCTCCGCCGACCCGGACCGCGTTCTGATCGGCGACGACGAGCACGGCTGGGCCGACAACGGCACCTTCAACTTCGAAGGTGGCTGCTATGCCAAGACCATCAACCTGAATGCCGAGGCAGAGCCGGAAATCTACGCCACCACCTCCAAGTTCGGCACCGTGATCGAGAACATGGTGTTCGACGAGGAAACCAAAGAGCTGGATTTCAACGACGACAGCCTGACCGCCAACATGCGTTGCGCCTACCCGCTGCATTACATCTCCAATGCATCCGAGAGCGCCCGCGGCGGTCACCCCAAGAACATCATCATGCTGACCTGTGACGCCTTCGGCGTGCTGCCGCCGATCGCGCGGCTGACCCCGGCGCAGGCGATGTACCACTTCCTGTCGGGCTTCACCTCCAAGGTGGCCGGGACCGAGCGTGGCGTGACCGAGCCGGAGCCGACCTTCTCGACCTGCTTCGGCGCACCGTTCATGCCGCGTCGTCCGGAAGTCTATGGCAACCTGCTGCGTGAAAAGATCGCCCAGCACGGTGCCACCTGCTGGCTGGTCAACACCGGTTGGACCGGCGGCGCCTATGGCGTTGGCAGCCGGATGCCGATCAAGGCAACCCGCGCCCTGCTGACCGCGGCGCTGGACGGCTCGCTGGCCGAGGCCGAATTCCGCAAGGATGCCAACTTTGGCTTCGACGTTCCGGTGACCGTACCGGGCGTGGCCGAAGTGCTGCTGGACCCGCGCCGCACCTGGGACGACCAGGAGGCTTATGACCGTCAGGCGGCCAAGCTGGTGCAGATGTTCTCGGACAACTTCGGCCAGTACCTGCCGCACATCGACGACGACGTGAAAGCCGCCGCCATCGGCTGAGCCGCAGCTCGCACCTGAGTAAAAGAAAGCCCCGGCCGCTGTGCCGGGGCTTTTCGTTTTTGGCGCTGCGGCAGCGGCCTAAAGCGCGCCGCTGATCATGTCGCGCACCTTCACCGCGTAGCGGTCGGTCATGCCCGAGACGAAATCCGCCAGCGAATGCATCGCCCTGCTGGCATCGGTGACGCCACGCAGGTCTAGGTCCACGGCACGGATCAGCTGCACCCAATGCGGATGCTGCCGGGCGAACTGCGCCTGATCCCAGCCGCAGGCTGCCAGATCGCCATAGAGCGAATGGAAGTGGTCGAGGATCCGGTGCAACACCTGTCGGCCCGCCACCTCCAGCTCTGTCTTGCGGCGGGCGGCAAAGATGCGCTCCACCGACAGGCGCTGCAGTTCCGCGAAGGCATCCGCCTTGACCGACGCACCGATGAGGTCACCGTCGAAATCGCCGCACATGATGGCGTCGTAGTTATCGAGGAAGGCCTGCACCGCGGTGCTGGTGGCCGCCCCGATCGCCAGGGCCCGCAACAGGGCAACCCGCTCGCCCAGCGGCATCGCGGCATCTTCCTCGCGGTTGCGCTTGCCGGTGATGTCCTCCAGCACCGCCGCCACGTCGGCACGGTCCAGGTCGCCCACCGCCCCGGCATCCTCGATATCCATGATGCGGTAACAGATGTCGTCCGCCGCCTCGACCAGGAAGGCCAGCGGGTGCCGCCGGTACCAGCCCGCCGGTTCGCGCAGCATGCCTGTGGCCTCGCAAATCTCATCCAGCAAGGCGCTGTCGGCGCTGAAGGCGCCGAACTTCTTGAGCCCCGCATAGGGCGCCGGGCCGCCCGCGCAGACCGCATCGCGCAGCGGCCGGGTGCAGGGGTACTTCAAGAAAGCACCCAGCGTCGCATAGCTGAGCCGCATGCCGCCCTCGCGCCGCGCCATCTCCAGCCGTCCGGCGATGCGCAGTCCCTGGGCGTTGCCCTCGAAATGGGCGAACTCCGCCTGCTGTTCTGCGGGCACCCTCGCCGCCAGACCGGTGCCTGCCCGGAACTGCGCCGCGAACCAGCCGCCGATGCTGTCCTCGCCGGAGTGGCCGAACGGCGGGTTGCCGATATCATGCAGCAGGCAAGCTGCCTGCACGTGGCCCGCGATGCGCAGGACCTGATCCGGGGTGATCCGCCCCGCCTCCAGCAGCGCCTGCCCCACGCCCGCCCCCAGCGAGCGGCCGACGCTGCAGGTTTCCATGCTGTGGATCATGCGGTGATGCACGTGATCGTGGCTGTAGAGCGGATGCACCTGCGTCTTCTGCGCCAGCCGCCGGAACGGTTCCGAGAACAGGATGCGGTCGTAATCCTGCAGATAGGCCTCCCGGCCCGGCACCTCGGGGAAGTCCGGCCGACACAGCCGCCCCGCGTTCAGCAGCCTGTTCCACTCCATCGCCATATGCCTGCTCCTTTGCCAGTCCTGCCGCGGTTAAACGAGAGGCGGCGGCGAAATGCAAACGCTTCAGCGTGGATGGATGCCTGCCGCTTCAAGCTTGTGCTCCGGCTCCACGTGAATCACCACCTGCGCGTCAGGCAAAGCGGTGATCAATGCTGCCTCCAGCCGGTCGCAGATGTCATGCGCGGCCCGCACCGGCATGGCGCCATCAACCACCATGTGGAACTCGATGAACAGGGCGCGGCCTGCGCGCCGGGTCTTCAGACCGTGCACCTGCAGCGCGCCGTTGCCGCTGTTGTGGATGATCTGTTCGATGCGGGCGCGCTCCTCGGCCGGGGCGGCGGTGTCCATCAGCCCACTGACCGAGGCCGCGATCACCAGCCAGCCCTCGCGCAGGATGTTCACGGCAACCAGCAGCGCCAGCAGCGGATCGAGAATGCCCCAGCCGCTGGCCAGCGCCAGAGCGAGGCCAACCAGCACCCCGGCAGAGGTCCACACGTCGCTCATCAGGTGCCGTCCGCCGGCGGTCAGCGCCGGCGATTTCAGCTGCCTGCCACGGTGCAGCAGCAGCCGCGCCCAGACCAGGTTCACGACCATGGCCAGCGCGTTCACCGCCAGCCCGGCGGCGCTCCAGTCGGCCTTGGCGGGCTGCCCCAGCGCCGCCATGGCCTGGTTCACGATCAGCAGCGCCGCGACCACGATCATGCTGCCCTCGACCACAGCCGAGACATATTCGGCCTTGTGATGACCGTACGGGTGGCCCGCGTCCGGCGGCCGCTGGGCATAGCGCACCGCGAACCAGGCCATCACCGCGCCGCCGATGTTGACCAGCGACTCCAGCGCATCCGACAGCAGCGCCACGGAGCCGGTCATACCCCAGGCCGCGGCCTTCAGAACCGCGACCGCCAGCGCCACAAGGATCGAGCCGGTCGCCACCTGCGCCGCCGTCAGACGCGTCAGCATGCCCCCGCTCCTGTCCGCCGCCCGCTCACATCATCAGCCCGCGGCGCAGCAGGTTCACGCCAGCGATCAGCAGAACAATCAGCGTCGCCCGCCGGAACATCGCCTGATCGATGCGGTCATGCAGCCGCCCGCCCAGCCACATGCCGACAACGGCGGGAACAATCATCGCAACCGAGAACGGCGCCGTTTCGGCCCGCATCACCCCCGAGCCCAGATGCGCCCCCAGCAGCGCCACCGCGCCCAGACCGTAAATCACGCCCTGTACCCGGATCTGCTCTGTCTTCTCGGTGCCCAGCGCGGTCAGATAGGCCACCGTCGGCGGCCCCCAAACGCCCGAAACACCGCCGATCAGCCCGGCAATGCCGCCCACGACCGCCTCGCTGCGGCGGCTGGGGTTGGCAATGGTCAGCACCCGGCCCATCAGCTGCATTGCAGCAAAGACGGTGACCGGGAAGCCGATGATCAGCAACATCGCCTGCTGCGGCAGCAAACGAACCAGCTGCGCGCTCGACATCAGGCAGACCAGGCCGATCAGCAGGAAGACCCGGAACCGGCGCACCGAGGCCAGCGCCGCCCCCGCGCCCTGCCGCAGCGCCTGCATGCCATTGGTCACCAGCGTCGGCAGAATCAACCCGGCCAGCGCCAGCTCCGGCGGCAGGAACATGCTGAGTCCGGAGACAAAAATCATCGGCATGGCAAAGCCCACCATACCCTTGATGGTGCCCGCCAGCAGGGCGATGCCCGCCGCGGCTGCCAGCTCTACCGGGGAAAGAAGTGAAAACAATGCGCTCATGCCCCCGCTGTACCACATCCGACGCCTGCTGCACGGGCAAAATAATGGCGCAATTTTACGTCCAAACCAAACGTCACGGCGAATTTTTATTGCGCTGCACCTGCAAAATGATTTACCACCAAGCGAGCGGAAAAGGATCTGATTCATGGCCCACGACGGACAGGACTTGCATATGAAACCGACACTCATCCCCGGCCTGCTGCAACTGACGGCCGCGGCGCTGGAGCCGCTGGACCAGCTTCTGGAGACCGCCCGCGCCGCGGTGCGCGCGCAGGTCAGCGAGCAGGGCCGCGTCTCGGGCCGCCTGATCGAGGCAAACCAGACCGCGGCCCACGGGCTGTCCTGGCTTGCGACCTATGTCTACAGCCTGCGGCAGATGCAGAAATGGGCCGAGAAACTGGAGGCCGAGGGCAAGTTCGGCGAGATGGAGCAGCTGATCCACCAGATCGGCTTTGGCGAGTACCTGTGGCAGGTCTATGGCGGCATCCAGATGAACCAGGGCGAGATCGTGCGCCTGCAGGACCTTGGGCTGAGCCAGGACGACCAGCGTGCGCTGATGGCTCCGGCCGTGATGACCCTGTGTGAGCAGGGCAACAGCCAGGCCGCCCGCAGCCGTCTCGTGGAACTGATGGAGGAACAGGCCGGCACCACCATGTTCGGCGCCTCGGGTCTGGAGGAAGAGCTGGAGATGATCCGCGACCAGTTCCGCCGCTATGCGGTGGAGAAGGTCGAACCCCACGCCCACGACTGGCACCTCCGGGACGAGTTGATCCCGATGGAGGTGATCGAGGAGCTGGCCGAAATGGGCGTCTTTGGCCTGACCATCCCGGAGGAATACGGCGGCTTCGGCCTGTCCAAAGCCTCGATGGTGGTGGTCTCGGAAGAGCTGTCGCGCGGATACATCGGTGTTGGCAGCCTCGGCACCCGGTCGGAGATCGCGGCGGAGCTGATCCTCTGCGGCGGCACCGAGGAGCAGAAAGCCAGCTGGCTGCCCCGACTGGCCAGCGCCGAGATCCTGCCCACGGCGGTGTTCACCGAGCCGAATACAGGCTCTGATCTGGGCTCTTTGCGCACCCGCGCGGTGAAGGACGAGAATGGCGATTACCGGATCACCGGCAACAAGACCTGGATCACCCACGCTGCCCGCACCCATGTGATGACCCTGCTGGCACGCACCGACCCCGCCAGCACCGACCACCGCGGCCTGTCGATGTTCCTGGCGGAAAAGACCCCCGGCACCGATGAAAACCCCTTCCCGACCGAGGGCATGACCGGCGGCGAGATCGAGGTTCTGGGCTACCGCGGCATGAAGGAATACGAGCTGGGCTTCGACAATTTTCACGTGAAGCAGGAAAACCTGCTGGGCGGCGAAGAAGGCAAGGGCTTCAAACAGCTGATGGAGACCTTTGAATCGGCCCGCATCCAGACCGCCGCCCGCGCCATCGGCGTGGCACAGTCGGCGCTGGATATCGCCATGCAATACGCGCAGGAGCGCAAGCAGTTCGGAAAGAGCCTGATCCACTTCCCCCGGGTATCTGGCAAGCTGGCGATGATGGCGGTCGAGATCATGATCGCCCGTCAGCTGACCTACTTCTCGGCCTGGGAAAAGGACAACGGCCACCGCTGCGATCTGGAGGCCGGCATGGCCAAGCTGCTGGGGGCCCGTGTTGCCTGGGCCGCGGCTGACAATGGATTGCAGATCCATGGCGGCAATGGTTTTGCGACCGAGTACAAGATCTCTCGGGTGCTCTGCGATGCGCGGATCCTGAACATCTTCGAAGGCGCAGCAGAGATTCAGGCCCAGGTGATCGCCCGCCGCCTGCTGGGCTGAGTGTCCGAGGGACACAGATCGGGACTGTGACAGCGCATCGCTGCGGCTTTGCTGCAATGGCAACGGCAAAAGTCGCGGCCGCGCGACACGGCCCCCTGTACGGCCGCGTTCAGGATACGGTTAATCTGCGGCATGTTCATGCTCCGCGCCCTTCTGATCCCGCTGGTCCTGCTTGCGGCCTGCGCCCCGCGCCCTGACGACGGCCAAGCCTCCCGCATCCTGGTGATGGGGGATTCTCTGCTGGCCTGGCACAGCCTCTCCGGCAATTCCGTCGCCGATGCACTGGCGCGCGAACTGCAGGAACCGGTGACGGACGGCTCCGTTTCCGGGGCGCGTGTCCTCTATGCGCTGCCGGTTACAGGCGCAGCGGGGCTGAACATCGGCAAACAGTACCGACCGGGCGATTGGGAGTGGATCATCGTCAACGGCGGCGGCAACGACCTATGGCTGGGCTGTGGCTGCATGATCTGCAACCGCAAGCTGGACAGACTGGTGTCCGCAGACGGGCGACAGGGCGCGATCCCCGACATGCTGGCGCGCCTTCGGAAGACCGGCGCGCAGGTCGTCTATGTGGGCTACCTGCGCAGTCCCGGAACCGGGTCGCTGATCGAACATTGCCGGGATGAAGGCAAGACGCTGGAAGACCGCATTCAGCAGACTGCCGCGCGGGACGAAGGGCTGCACCTTCTGTCCCTTCGGACCATGGTGCCACATGGCGACCGCAGCTTTCACGCCGCCGACCGAATCCACCCTTCGATCAAAGCCAGCCGAGAGATAGCGCGACGGACAGCAGATATCATTCGCGACAACTGATCTGCCACCCTGCTGCCCGTTCACCCGCCCCTGAGGCACTCACAGATCTGTACAGAGCCTTCAGAATGGCGGCGGCGCCACGTTCCGCCTGAAACCCTTTGCGCCCAAAACCGAGAGCGCCCCGTGTGGCAAATGCCGGTTTTGCTGTGGGACCGGATTTTTCCGCCGCGACTGCGGCGAAAGCAACGGCCAGTGTCACGATCCGCTTAAGGGTGGACGCCCGGGAAAGGCGGATCAGAGACGGCGGCTCAGCAAATCTGCCAACCGTCCCCGTGCCTCGGGCAGCGGCTTGTCCCCCATGGCAGGTGCCAGATGCGCCTGCAGGAAATAACCGGTGGTTCGCAGCGCCTCCACGATCTCGCTGTCCTCAGCCGCCCCCTGCCCTCGCATCACCGGAGGCAGGGGCAACAACCGGCTCGCCCAATCACCGGCGCCTTCACGTGAAACAGCGCGCCCCGTCTTCGGCGACACAAAGGCCAGGTCTGTCTGCTTTCCCGTCACCGCGCAGGCGGAGAGATCAAGACCAAAGCCCATCTCTTCCAACAGGGCCATCTCCCAGCGCAAATAGGCCAGCGGCCAGAGTGTCTCGTTCTCAAGCAGGTCCAGCAATTGTTCGCTGCGGGTGTAAAGCTCCGGGTGCGGTTCCCGTTCTGGAAGGCAAAAGGCCAGCAGTGCCGTCACGGCATTCAATCCGGCCAACGCCACCCGACCCGAGAGCGCCGCCGCCGCCCGGCTGCGCAGCGGCTCTGCATGATAGCTGCCGATATGATCTTCCAGCCGCGCTCGCCAGGCAAGATCCAGTTGAGCCCCCGGTTGCAAGATCGGGGCCATCCTGCGCCCGGCCCCACCGCGGACCACGCCAGCGTGACGCCCGTGATTTTCGGTAAATACGTCAATGATCGCCGCGCTCTCTCCGTGACGACGCACCGAGAGCAAGATGCCGTGATCACGCCATTCCATCGTCGCGCCTCCCCGGTTTCTGATCCAAGTCAGCAGAGCCTATCGCAAAGACAGCCGCAAGCCGAAGCGTCACTCCAGTCCCGGTTCGTCCAGCAGGTGCCGCCCGGCGCGATCCTCGACCTCAATCACCCAAAGGTCGGGATCAAAGTCCCTCTGACGACGAATGGAAGCATCCACCTCCTGCTCCGAACCTGTCGCAAGTTCCTGCCACCTGCGGGAGCCGGTCATCAGGTCGTAGGTCCGGTGAAACGCGCTCGCCTTGCCATCCAGCGTATTCAGTTTCACCAGCACCGCGCCCGCGGTGTCATCGCCGTGGGACGTGACGAAGGCGGGAATGTCCTGAAACCGCAGTCGGGCAAGGTAGGCATCCACCCAGAACCGGGCTGTGAGGCGGGTCATGCCGCGCCTCGGCCTGCGCCAGCGCCCATGGTGAGGGCGGAAGCCTCCGGCGGGAGTATTTTCGCAAAGGTGAAGGACATCAAGCGCTTCAGTTGCCGTCCTTGAAGTCGAGGCCCATTTCGGAATAGCGCTCGGCCTCTTCCAGCCAGTTGGGGCGCACTTTCACCTGCAGGAACAGGTGCACCTTGCGGCCCAGGAACTCTTCCAGTTCGGCGCGGGCGGCCTGGGAGACGGATTTGATGGTCTCGCCGCGCTTACCCAGCACGATGCCCTTGTGGCCGTCGCGCATGACGTAGATCATCTGGTCGATGCGCGCGGAACCATCCTTGCGCTCTTCCCAGTTCTCGGTTTCCACGGTCAGCTGATAGGGCAGTTCCTGGTGCAGCCGCAGGGTCAGCTTCTCGCGGGTCATTTCCGCTGCGATCATCCGCATCGGCAGGTCTGCAATCTGATCCTCGGGGTAAAGCCACGGGCCTTCGGGCAACTTGCCGGCCAGCCAGCGCCGCAGATCGTCAACGCCGTGACCACGCTCGGCGGAGATCATGAAAGTCTCGGCAAACTCGTGGCGGCTGTTCAACTCCTGCGCCAGGCCCAGCAGCTTTTCAGGCTGCACCCGGTCGATCTTGTTGATGGCGAGCGCCAGGGTGCGGCCCGCGCCGATTTCCGCGAGCCCCTCGAGAATCTTCTCCACGCCTTCCGTGATGCCACGATGGGCTTCGACCATCAGCACAACGACGTCGGCATCGGCCGCGCCGCCCCAGGCCGCGGCGACCATGGCACGGTCGAGACGGCGGCGCGGACGGAAAAGCCCGGGCGTATCCACGAAAACGATCTGCGCATCCCCTTCCATCGCCACGCCGCGAATGCGGGCTCGGGTGGTCTGCACCTTGTGGGTCACGATCGAGACCTTGGCCCCGACCATACGGTTCAGAAGGGTCGATTTGCCCGCGTTGGGCTCTCCGATCAGGGCAACGAATCCGGCGCGTGTGGTCATGGGTACTGATCCTGTTTGCAGAGCGGATCCCCTACAGGATTTTACCCACAGGGGCCAGAGGTGTTTTCCCCCACGGGGTGCTGCCTACAATCACACAAACTTGCCCCATGTCAAAGACCTGTGGCAGACCCACCGGCACAAGGGCAGCGCCAAGCAACGCCAGCCAACCGGCCAGGTCGCCCATCCTGTCCCAAGCCCCAAGAGGTCCCCCGATGAATCGCCGTGAATTTCTACTGGGCAGTGCCGCCAGCGCCGGACTGGCAGGCGCCGCGACTTGGATCAATGCGGCCCCTTCGCAAAAGCGTGAACTGACCATTCAGCCAGCCAGTTTCAAGCTGCGCACCCGGCGCACCATGGATATGGTGAGCCTGTCACCGGATGCACCGCCGCCCGTGCTGCTGGGCCGCCAGGGTGAACCCATGCAACTGCGGGTCATCAACGGCACGGAAGACTACACCGCAATGCACTGGCACGGTTTGCGAATTCCGAATGCGATGGATGGGGTGCCCTACCTGACCCAGATGCCAATCGCGGGGGGCGAAAGCTTCGACTATGAATTCACACCACCCGACGCCGGGACTTATTGGTACCACCCGCATTGCATGACCATGGCGCAGATGGCACACGGGCTGACCGGTGTCATGGTGATAGCCGAAGCCGAGGACCCGGGCTTCGATGCCGACCAGGTGGTGAACTTGCGGGATTTCCGGCTGGATGAAAACGACGCCTTTCTCCCCTACTCCACGGCCCGGGGCGCGGCCCGGAGTGGCACCTTTGGCAATGTGATCACCGCCAACTGGCGGCAGGCCCCCGTTTACGACCAGCCAACAGGCGGGCTGGTCCGGTTGAGGCTGGTCAACAGCGATACCACACGGATCTACAGGCTTTACCTCAGCACCGACACCGCACGAATCATGGCCTGGGATGGGCACCCGGTAGAGGTGCCGGTCGCCCTACCCTCAGCCCAGGCGCCGCTGCTGCTTGGCCCGGGGCAACGCGTTGACCTGGCCGTGAAGATGCCCGCGCATGAAGGCCAGACGATAGAGCTGCTGGCCGACCTGCCCGGCCAGCCGGGGCGGGTGATGACCCAGTTGCGCGCGGTCGGGCGTGATCTGGCACGAGATCTGCGCGATCTGAAGCCGCTGCCCGCCAATCCTGTATCACGTCCGGATCTGGCCAAGGCGGAGGTTCATGACTTCGTCTTTGGCTGGACGCCAGAAGGCCGCGCGCCGGATGACGGCTATTGCGGCTCTCTGGGCTACAGTTTCTGGTCGATCAATCGCACCCCCTGGGCCGGAGATGCAGCCCGCGATACAGGCCCGCTTGCGACTTTGGAGCGAGGCAAGAGCTATATCCTGCGGCTTCGCAACGAGTCGCCCAATCTGCATCCCATCCACCTGCACGGGCTGGCCTTCGTGCCGATCCGGTCGAACCGGCGGCAGCTGCCGCCGTTGATGACAGACACGATACTTCTGCTGAAGGACGAGGTTGTCGAAATCGCGCTGGTCGCCGACAACCCCGGAGACTGGGCTTTTCACTGTCACGTGATCGAGCATCAGAAAACGGGTCTCGCCGGTTTCCTGCGGGTCACCTGAACCAGATTAGTCGAGCTTGCCCAACAGTGCCTTGGCCGCCGCCTGTTCAGCCTGACGCTTGGACCCTGCGGTGGCCTGGGCCTCGTTGCCGTCCTGCAACCGCGCCGCAATGGTAAAGACCGGAGCATGATCCGGCCCGCTGCGCGCCACCTCGACATAGGCCGGAGGCTTCTGACCGCGTGCCTGCGCCCATTCCTGAAGGGATGTCTTGGCATCCCGCGCATCCGTGTCGACTTGATGGATCCGCTTGCCCCACAGGCGCAGGATCAGCTCGGCCGCCGCGTCGAACCCGGCATCCTTGTAGACGGCGGCGATCACCGCCTCCATTGCGTCTCCCAGCAGCGCCTGCTTGCGCCTTCCGCCGGACATCATTTCCGACCGGCCCAGCTTCAACACTGCGCCGAGGTCGATTTCGCGGGCAACATCGGCGCAGGCCTCCTTGCGCACAAGCGCATTGAAACGCGGCGCCAGCTGACCTTCAGTTGCGGTCTTGTCATGCTCCAGAAGCGCAGTTGCCATCACCAGCCCCAGCACCCGGTCGCCCAGAAACTCCAGTCGCTGGTTGTCCTTGCGGGTGGACGAGGAGACAGACGCATGGGTTACGGCGCGCTGCAGAAGCTCAGGCCGTTTGAAGCGGTAGCCGATCCGCTCCTCGAACGCGCGCAGGTCCTTTGAGAGTTTCACTGGATCCCCTTGAAGAAACGATCGCTGCGCCAGGTCCAGAAGAACAGCATGGAACGCCCGGCCGAGGAGAACATGATCCGGTCTGCCCGGCCGATCAGGTTTTCAAACGGGACGAAACCGACCCCGCCCGCGGATTGCGGCAGGCGGCTGTCCGAAGAGTTGTCGCGGTTGTCCCCCATGAAGAAGTAATGACCTTCAGGCACTTGGTAGACACCAGTGTGGTCCATCCCCTGGTTGGTGATGTTCAGCACGACGTGTTTGCTGCCCCCCGGCAGGGTTTCGATCTGGCGCGATTTCTTGCAGATGGCGCCCTGCCCCACGGGCGCGTTTTCACACCGCGGCAAGGAGCCTTGCGGCCCCTGGCGCTCCATCACCTCCTCGAACTCGCCCGCGTCTTCCAGCTGAACGGCCGAACCGTTGATGAACAGCACGCCATTTTTCATCTGGATCTTGTCTCCGGGCAGGCCGACCAATCGCTTGATGAAATCGTTGCCGTTCACCGGATGGCGAAACACCACCACGTCGCCGCGCTCAGGCTGATCGCCCAGCAGTCGCGTGTTGTCGCCGTCCAGGAAGCCGCAGATATCCTTGGCGTCGATGTTCAGCCCGACCGCGGGAATACGCACGCTGGGGCATGAAGCGTAGGAATACCCGTAGGCCATCTTGTTGACGAAGAGGAAGTCCCCGATCAGCAGGGTTTCCTTCATCGACCCGGAGGGGATCCAGAAAGGTTGGAAAAACAGGGTGCGGAAAATACCGGCGATCAGCAGCGCGTAGACGACGGTTTTCACCGTCTCGATAATCGAACTGCTGGCCTTTGTCTTTGCCGTCATCAGGCTCTCCGGGTTGATACAGGGTCCGGGGCTACATGATCCCCCGGCGGAGGCAAGTCAAGTTCTGCCGGGAGAATCGGCGCTTTCGGCCAGTGGGCGGGCTTCGATCACCACGAAGGCCTGCGCCCAGGGATGATCGTCGGTCAGGGTGACATGAATCACCGCCTCGTGACCCGGGGGCGTCATCTCGCGCAGGCGTTCGGCGGCCCAGCCGGTCACATGCATGACAGGCTGGCCAGTGCTCAGGTTCGACACCGCCATGTCCTTCCACGAGATGCCCATGCGCAGGCCGGTTCCCAGCGCCTTGGAGCAAGCTTCCTTGGCGGCCCAACGCTTGGCATAGGTGCCCGCCACATCGCGTCGACGCTCGGCCTTGCGCTGCTCGACCTCGGTGAACACACGGTTGCGGAAGCGATCCCCGAAGCGGTCCAGCGTACGCTGGATCCGCTCGATGTTGGCAAGATCAGTTCCGACGCCCAGAATCATCCGTGCCTCCAGTCGGCCATCACGTCACGGCGCACCCCGGCCATGTCAGGCCCGCGCGTCATCCATCAGGCGGCGCATCTCCTGCACCGCCGGGGTGAGCCCGCGGAAAATCGCCTCGCCGATCAGGAAGTGACCAATGTTCAACTCGCGTACCTCGGGAAAGGCGGCAATCGGGGCGACGGTGCCATAGGTGAGGCCATGTCCCGCATGGACCTCCAGCCCCAGGGAATGGGCATAGGCGGACATGTCGCGCAGGGCCTCCAGCTCGCGGTCGCGCGCCTCGAAGTTGCCTTCGGCGTGATAGTCGCAATAGGCGCCCGTGTGCAGCTCGATCACCTCGGCACCGATACGGTGGGCCGCCTCGATCTGCTTCTTGTCCGCGGCGATGAAGATCGACACACGGCAACCCGCATCCCGCAGGGGCGCAATGAAATGGGCCAGGCGGTTTTCCTCGCGCGCCACTTCCAGACCGCCCTCTGTGGTCCGCTCCTCGCGCTTTTCGGGCACGATGCAGACCGCATGCGGCTTATGTCGCAGCGCGATCTTCTGCATCTCGTCGGTGGCCGCCATCTCGAAATTCAGAGGAACGCTCAGCGCCTCCATCAGCCCATCGATGTCAGCATCCGTGATGTGGCGGCGGTCTTCGCGCAGGTGCGCGGTGATCCCGTCGGCGCCCGCCTCTTCGGCCAGTTTCGCCGCGCGGATCGGATCCGGATAGGCGCCACCACGGGCGTTACGCACGGTGGCGACATGGTCGATGTTCACGCCCAGGCGCAATTGGTTCTGTGTCATGAGAAATCTCTCATCCGTCTAAGTCACAACATTTGCGCAGAGACTAGACGCCCCACCGGCAAGAGCAAGGGCGCAGGCGATAATGGTACAATCCGGCGCGCGCTTCAGCGCTTGGCGGGCAACTCCGCGCGCTGCTTGATGGCGTCGAACTTGGCCTTGATCTTGGCTCTGCGGCGCTGCTGGTAGACCCGGATCACCGGCAGGCTGAGATAGTAGCAGACCGTGGCGCAAATGATGCCGGGGATGATGCCGCCGATCATGTAGGGATAAAACACCTCGTTGTAGAAGAGATGCAGCCCCTTCCAGTCGGCGGGCTGGTCCATGAACAGCGCAAAAAGGTTGTCCTTCAAGTCACCGCCAGCCGCGAGGAATTTGCCCACCAGAGACTTGTCGACGTCTTCATCGAACTCGGTCCCCAGCAACCAATGGCCGGTCTGAAGCGAGGCGACCCCGATCGGCACATAGGTCAGCGGATTGCCGAAAAACGTGCCGCTGAGCGCTGCAAGGATGTTGCCGTTGCACATCCGCGCGATCAGCGCCGCGATCACGAAGTGTATGCCGTAAAAGGGGGTGAACGTGGTAAAGACACCCGCCCAGATACCGCGGGCGATGCGCTCGGGGGAATCGGGCAGACGCCGCACCCTGTGTTTGACATACAGGAACGCCCGGCCCCAGCCGCCGCGCGGCCAGAGAAAATCCGCCAGCGCCCGCAGGGGCGAACGTCTGTCCCGGCGCCTGAATACCAAAGTTGCGCGTCCTTCCCGGTTTCCGGCTCAGAGGGTCAGCGGCTGGTCACGGGATCTGGCGCTCTTCCGGCTTGTCCCGGAACCGCGCCACCGCGGCAACATCGCTTTCCGCCTCGAGCGTCAGCATCAGCGAGTGCAACTGTTCCACATCCCGCAGTTCCACATTGACCATAAGCCGGTAAAAGTCTGGTTTCCTGTCAACAAATTCCAGATCCGAGATATTGGCCTTTTTCTCGCCGATCAATGTGCAAATGCGCCCCAGCACGCCCGCGTCATTGCCGATGGTCAGCTCCAGCGTCACCCCGTAGACGGCAGGGTGCGTACCGCTGTGCCAATGCACGTCCATCCAGCGCTCGGGCTGGTCTTCAAATTCGCTCAGCCGGTCGCAGTCAGCAGCATGCACCACCACGCCACGGCCACGGTAGGTGATGCCGATGATGCGTTCGCCCGGCAAAGGCTGGCAACAGGTGGCGCGCTCGAAGCTCTGTCCCGGCTCCAGCCCGATCACCGCGCGGCGCGGCGAGATCTCGTCGCCGTCGCCGGTGGTCAGCTCGGGGTACACCGACTGCACCACATCATGGGCCGTGATGACGGCTGCCCCCAGGCGGGCCAGCAATTCGTCGACACTGCCGACACGCAGCGCGCGGGCCGCGGTCTCCAGCGCCTTGTCGGTGGCTTTCTTGCCGACATGTTCAAAGGCCGACCGTGCCAGCTCATGGCCCAGTTTCACGAAGCGCGCTCTGTCAGCCTCGCGCAGGGCCCTGCGGATGGCGGTGCGGGCCTTGCCGGTGGTGGCGATTTCCAACCAGCTGGCCTGCGGCATCTGACCTTCGGCGGTGATCACGTCGACCGACTGGCCGTTGCGCAGCCGGGTCCACAGCGGCACCCGGATGCCGTCCACCTTGGCACCGACACAGGCATGGCCGATGCGCGTGTGGATCGCATAGGCGAAGTCGATCGGCGTCGCCCCCTTGGGCAGCTTGATCACGTCCCCCTTGGGCGTAAAGCAGAACACCTGGTCGGAATACATCTCGAGCTTAACCGCCTCGAGGAATTCGTCGTGGTCATCCTCGGCGTCGAACTGTTCGGTCAGCGAGGCGATCCATTTGGCCGGATCGACAGCAAAGGGGTTCTCCGAGCGCACGCCGTCGCGGTAGGACCAATGCGCCGCAACACCCGTCTCCGCCACGTCGTGCATCTGGCGGGTGCGGATCTGCACCTCGACCCGCTTGCCATCGCGGCCCGACACCGTCGTATGGATAGAGCGGTAGCCGTTCGACTTGGGCTGGCTGATATAGTCCTTGAAGCGCCCCGGCACGGCCCGCCAGCGCTGGTGGATGGCCCCCAGCGCGCGATAGGCATCTTCCTCGGAGGTGGTAATCACCCGGAAGCCGTAAATATCCGACAGCCG
This sequence comes from Leisingera sp. XS_AS12, assembly GCF_041224635.1. Classification (NCBI taxonomy): domain Bacteria; kingdom Pseudomonadati; phylum Pseudomonadota; class Alphaproteobacteria; order Rhodobacterales; family Roseobacteraceae; genus Leisingera; species Leisingera sp. XS_AS12. The sequence goes on along the minus strand of NZ_JBGFGM010000069.1, from coordinate 51,526 downwards.
GGAAAACCCCTGATCCTTGGCCTGCATCTTGCGCCAGATCGAATAGGGTTTCTTGGCGCGGCCAAACACCTCGGCCTCGATCCCGGCCTTCTCCAGCTCCAGCCGCATGTCGCCGGTGATCCGGTGAATCACATCGCCGGTTTCGCGCTGCAGGGTGACGAAGCGGCGGATGATCGACTGGCGGCCTTCGGGATTCAGCACCCGGAACGCCAGATCTTCCAGTTCCTCGCGCATCCACTGCATGCCCATCCGGCCCGCGAGCGGCGCGTAGATATCCATCGTTTCGCGCGCCTTCTGGGCCTGCTTCTCGGGCCGCATCGCCTTGATGGTGCGCATGTTGTGCAGGCGGTCGGCGAGCTTGACCAGGATCACCCGCAGATCCTTGGACATTGCCATGAACAGCTTGCGGAAGTTCTCCGCCTGCTTGGTTTCACGGCTGCTGAGTTGCAGGTTGGTCAGCTTGGTGACGCCATCGACCAGCATCGCCACCTCGTCACCGAAACGGCGCGCGACCTCCTCGTAGGAAGCCTTGGTGTCCTCGATGGTGTCGTGCAGAAGCGCGGTGATGATGGTGGCATCATCCAACCGCTGCTCGGTCAGGATCGCGGCGACCGCGACGGGATGCGTGAAATAGGGCTCGCCCGAGTGGCGGTACTGCCCGGCATGCATCTCCTCGCCGAACTTGTAGGCTTCGGCGATCCGATCCACATTGGTCTTCGGGTTATAGTTGCGGACCAGTTCAAGCAGGTCGTCGGAAGAAATCATGTCTGGTCCGCAGCCTCAAGTATGCGAGCGCGTGCTTCAGCCCTGGCCCTGGGCCTCCATCAGCGCACGCAGCAGTTTCTCTTCCGACATGTCATCGTCGGCGGGTTTGTCATTGTCGGCACCCATCAGCAGCGCCATGGAATCATCTTCCGGCTCATCGACCTCGATCTGGGTCTGGTTGCTCTCGATCAGGCGCTCGCGCAGTTCGTCTGCACTCTGGGTCTCTTCCGCGATCTCGCGCAGGGACACGACCGGGTTCTTGTCGTTGTCGCGTTCAACGGTGATTGGGGCACCTGCCGAAATCTCGCGAGCGCGATGCGCTGCCAGCATCACCAGCTCAAAGCGGTTGGGTACCTTGTCGACGCAATCTTCAACCGTCACGCGGGCCATCAGCGACTCTCCATCTCAATCCGGGTCCAGAGGGCAGACATTTACGCCCAAAGCTTTCTCTTGACAAGGGCGGAAAACGCCGCAGTGGGTTGCTAGAGCGGTTGCACTTCGGCCAACGCATGCTGGGGCAGCTCCGCCAGCAACTGCATCACGGTCTTGCCCAGCACCGGGTGGCACCACTGCGGCGCGATATCCGCGAGAGGCACCAGCACGAAGGCACGATCCTGAATGCGCGGATGCGGCAGGATCAACTGCCCCGGCGCCTCCTGCATCTGCTGCTCCAGGGGCAACCCTTGCCAGCGGGCGAATCCGTCCGCGTCCGGCAGCACCACGCCGCCGCAGTCAATCAGATCAAGATCCAGCGTGCGCATCCCCCAGCGCTGCTCGCGCACACGGGCAAACTGCGCCTCGACCTCGTGCAATCTCTGCAACAACGCCTCAGGGTCCATGGAACTTTCGACGACAAGCGCCGCGTTCACATAATCGGGACCAGCCCCGGCGGGAAAGCACGGCGTGCGGAAGAAACGGGAGACACTCCGCACCCGAATACCCTCGCCGTTCAACATGCTGACCGCCCGTGACAGGGTGATCTGCGGTGCCTCTCCGTCGTTCGGCAGATTGCCGCCCAAAGCAAGGAGCGATTTGTTACGATTCTCCGCCACTTTTGACCCTATTTCAGAATGCCCCTATACTTGCGGGACATGACAAATAACTTACATTAAGTCTACCTGTTTCGGCAATTTCACTCACCCACTCACACGCGCCCGAAACGGTCACACTGGAAGGAATTTTTTATGTTTTACAAGGACGAACGGCTTGCGCTGTTCATAGACGGTTCGAATCTGTACGCCGCGGCCAAGGCGCTCGGATTCGATATCGACTATAAGCTGTTGCGGCAGGAATTCATGCGCCGCGGAAAACTGCTGCGGGCCTTTTATTACACCGCCTTGCTCGAAAACGACGAGTATTCCCCGATCCGCCCGCTGGTGGATTGGCTGCACTACAACGGTTTTACCATGGTCACCAAGCCGGCCAAGGAATACACCGACAGCCTCGGACGGCGCAAGGTCAAGGGCAACATGGACATTGAGCTCACCGTTGACGCGATGGAGCTGGCTCCGCGGGTGGATCACATCGTGCTGTTCTCCGGCGACGGGGACTTCCGCCCGTTGATCGCGAGCCTGCAGCGGCAGGGCGTGCGGGTTTCCGTGGTCTCGACGATCCGCAGCCAACCGCCGATGATCTCTGACGACCTGCGCCGCCAAGCCGACAATTTCATCGAGCTGGAAGAACTGCGCGACGTGATCGGCCGCCCGCCGCGGGAACAAAGCGAGCCTCGCCCGGCCAGCGCAGTCCACGGCTGATTGCCCGACACGCAAAACGCCCTGTTTCGCCGCCAGATGGGGAGGCGGCGACGCGGGGGCATTTGTTATGGGATCACGATCGGGAGCGACGCCAGATCGTCGCCCCCTTCCTTTCCGCGACCGGTCGTCGGTCGACCACTGGACCTTGCCCGCGGAAGCGCTTACCTCTGGGCGGCAAGGAGACGCCCATGACCAAGCCACCCCTGACCCTTTACCTCGCTGCGCCGCGCGGTTTCTGCGCCGGTGTCGACCGTGCCATCAAGATTGTCGAAATGGCGATCGAGAAATGGGGCGCGCCCGTCTACGTGCGCCACGAGATCGTGCACAACAAATACGTGGTGGATTCCTTGCGCGACAAAGGCGCCATCTTTGTCGAGGAACTGGACGAATGCCCCGATGACCGCCCGGTGATCTTTTCCGCTCATGGGGTGCCAAAATCGGTGCCGGCCGCGGCCGAAGCGCGCAAGATGGTCTATGTGGACGCCACCTGCCCGCTGGTCTCCAAGGTTCATATCGAAGCCCAGCGCCATGCTGAGGCGGGCCTGCAGATGATCATGATCGGCCACAAGGGCCACCCAGAAACCATCGGTACCATGGGCCAGCTGCCCGAAGGTGAGGTGCTTCTGGTCGAAACGGTCGAGGACGTGGCCACCGTTGAGGTACGCGATCCCGATCAGCTGGCCTATGTCACCCAAACGACCCTGTCGGTCGATGACACCAAGGATATCGTTGCCGCGCTGGAAGCCCGGTTTCCGAATATCATCGGCCCGCACAAGGAAGACATCTGCTATGCCACCACCAACCGTCAGCAAGCGGTGAAATCGGTGGCGCCGAAATCCGATGCGCTGCTGGTGGTGGGCGCGCCGAACTCCTCCAACTCGCGCCGCCTGGTCGAGGTCGGCGCCAAGAACGGCTGCGCCTACGCCCAACTGGTGCAGCGCGCCGAAAACATTGACTGGCGCGCTCTGGACGGGATCCGCTCCATCGCCATCACCGCTGGCGCCTCGGCACCGGAACTGCTGGTGAACGAGGTCATCGACGCCTTCCGTGCCCGTTACGATGTGACGGTCGAAGTGGTCGAAACCGCGGTGGAAACTGTCGAGTTCAAGGTGCCACGCGTGCTGCGGATGCCCGCCTGAACCGCAAGGCGGGCAAATCATGGCAGCGCCGCTTCACGCAGAATTCGCCGGGCGGATTTGCACTTGCCCCGCTCGGCACCCAAAGTTAAGCCCGCCCTCCGGCGCGCAATGAGACCAAAGAATTCGAGGTAAGACTGGTGCAATTGATCGAACAGGCAGGATTTCAGCAGGGTAGCCCTTGCCGCTTTACAGGCGCAGTCTTTGCCAGCACTGCCACCTTGCAGATCGTGGTGACCGCCCATGGCTGAGCTCTTTGCCTACACCGATGGCGCCTGCTCCGGCAATCCCGGCCCCGGCGGCTGGGGCGTGCTGCTGCGCGCCATGGATGGTGACACGATCGTCAAGGAAAAGGAACTCAGCGGCGGCGAGCCGGAGACCACCAACAACAGAATGGAACTGCTGGCAGCCATCAACGCGCTGGAAAGCCTTGCACGGCCGTCCACGATCACGGTGGTGACGGACTCCGCCTATGTGAAAAACGGTGTCACGGGCTGGATCCACGGCTGGAAGAGAAACGGCTGGAAGACCTCGGCCAAGAAGCCGGTGAAGAACGTCGAGCTGTGGCAGCGACTCGATGAGGCCCAGCGCCGCCACAAGGTGACATGGGAATGGGTGAAGGGCCACGCTGGCCACCCCGAAAACGAACGCGCCGATGAGCTGGCCCGCGCCGGCATGGCTCCGTTCAAGAAAAAGAAGCCCGCATGAGCTTTCTGACCCTGCTGGATTACGCCTCGGTGCTGGTTTTTGCTCTGACCGGCGCCCTGGTGGCCAGCCGGGCACAGCTGGATATCGTTGGCTTTGCCTTCGTGGCCTGCCTCACTGCGGTGGGTGGTGGCACCGTGCGCGATTTGCTCCTCAATCGCGATCCGGTCTTCTGGGTAGGCGATCCCAACTACATCCTGCTGGCAACGGCGGCGGCGGTGGCGGTGTTTTTCACCGCGCATCTGGTGGAAAGCCGCATGCGCTGGGTGATCTGGCTGGACAGTTTCGCTCTGGCCGTCGCCGTTCCCGCCGGCACCGGGGCCGCGATTGCGCTCGGCAAGGAGCCGGTGATCGTGGTGCTGATGGGCATGGCCACCGGATCTCTTGGCGGGCTGATGCGCGATGTGGTCTGCAACGAGGTTCCCCTGGTCCTGAAACAGGGCGAACTATACATCACCTGCGCCATGGCCGGGGCGTCCTCGGCGGTTCTGGGGATCTGGCTGGGGCTGGAGCTGCGCCACGCGCTACTGATCTGCGCCGCCGTCTGCTGGAGCCTGCGGGCGGGATCAATCCTGTTCGGCTGGCACTTGCCCGTCTACAAAAGCCGCCCCCCGCGCAGCTGACATCGACAAACGCCCCCAAACAGCGGTCGGCTCAATCGGAGTTCTGCCCCGTCTCCAACCGCTGAAGAAAGGCTTGCCCCTCAGCGCTGAGCCGCGCCTTGCGCCCTCGGCGGCGATGCCAGACCTGTGCCGCATCGTGATACTCGCGCAACTTCGCATCCCGTAGCAGCTCCGCCTTGATGGCCAGGGCCGGAGCGAAACCGTCGGCCAAACGACGATCTTCCACTTCGTTACGATCAAACCTGTGCCAGTAGTCGTGCTCGATCGTTGCCGAGACATGATTGGCGCGACCGCGCGCCCTCTTGAGCAAAAATCCCTCGCGGGAACGGAGTGCATAGTGGTTGAGCTGGGCGGCCCCATAGCCGTATTCGCCACCGGCATAGAGTCCCTCCGCAACGCCTTCCTCTGTCAGGCGGGCGCCATCGGCCAGTTGCCAATTCACCTGCCCCGCAGGGACGGCGAGAAACGGGCGGTGCACTCCCATGCGCTCAAATTTGCCATTGTTGCGAAACGCGGTCTTGAACGCCCGATAGTCCTCGGCACCGCCGTGGGCCGGTTCAGCGCGGACAAACGCCTGCGGCACCGGGCCGTGATTGGCCTCTTGCACACCGGCGTTCCCGAATACCCGCCAGACAAATGACACGGCGTCGGCTCCGGCAGCTTGCCGTGCGGCCAGCAGCTCCGGCAGACTGTCGGCACCGTTGTTGATCTGCAGATACTCGTCCACATCGATGACCAGCACCCAGTCGGCGGCTGCAACTTTCGGTTCATACTCCGCCCACATCAGCGCGCTCTTGTGCGGCCCCCGGCGCATCACCCGGTTGAAGCGGTGATCGACCACTTCCAGGCGGTGCAGACAGCGCAAGATGTGATCGGTCGGGTCCGAGCAGTCATTGGTGAAAACCAGGAAATCCTCGACCCCAAGCGCCTTGTAGTGACTGATCCAATCCAGGATATAGGCGCCCTCGTCCTTCATCGTGGTCACGACCACCACTTTCGGCGCATCTGTCTGGCGAAGGCCTGCTGGCATCTCCAACGTTCCCGTCCTTCCCTTTTCCCTGCCTGCGCAACCGCCTGAAGCGCCGCCGCCCGGGCGGAGGCCGCCGCAGGTGGAGGACAAGCTACCTCATCTGATATCGCTGCCACAGCCAGATAACGGCCAACGCGCCGAGGAAAGCCCCGAAAACACCCGCCAGCACACCGAGCACCGCAAGGACCAGCCGGAGAAGCAGTCCCCCCAGCACCGCGCCAACCATGCCAAGGCAGATCGCCGTCACCGTGCTTGTTTGCAGATACATCATGCGGTGGGCCGCAAAGCCGACCAACGCCCCGATAATCAACAGACCAAGTATCGGCATTGCCCCTCTCGCGGTCGACCCTAGAGGCGGCTCCCCTTTGGAACGGGAAAGCCGCGCAGAAACACATCTGGATCCTGCGCGCTTTTGCCTGCCCGTTGCAAGCGCAGCAGCTGCACCGCGCCCTCGCCGCAGGCCACGGTCAACGCATCATCCAGTACCTCACCCGGGGTGCCCTGCCCCTGCGCCAGACGTGATGCCAGCAGTTTCACCCGCTGGCCGCCAATCTCGCACCAGGCACCGGGAAAGGGCGACAGTCCGCGGATCTTTCGGTCGACCTCCGCCGCCGGACGGGACCAGTCGATCTGCGCCTCGCCCTTGTCGATCTTGGCAGCGTAGGTGACGCCGACCTCGGGCTGCATCTCAGGTGTCAGCTCGGGCAGGCGCTCCAGCGCCTCAACAATCAGAGCAGCGCCCATCTGCGACAGCCGGTCGTGCAGCTGGGCGGTGGTTTCCTGGCCCTTGATTGCCGTGGTCTCGCGCAGCAGCACCGGGCCGGTGTCCAGCCCCGCCTCCATCTGCATGATGCAGATGCCGGTTTCCGCGTCGCCTGCCATGATCGCCCGGTGGATCGGCGCGGCCCCGCGCCAGCGCGGCAGCAGGCTTGCATGGATGTTCAGACAACCCTTTGCAGGCGCATCCAGCACTGCCTGCGGCAGGATCAGACCATAGGCCACCACGACTGCCACATCGGCCTGCAGCGCTGCGAAGTCGGCCTGCTCCTGCGCGCCCTTGAGCGACACCGGATGGCGCACCTCCAGCCCCAGCTCGGCAGCGCGGGCGTGCACGGGCGTAGGCCGGTCCTTCTTGCCGCGACCCGCCGGACGCGGCGGCTGGCAGTAAACGGCGGCTATATCATGTCCTGCACCCACCAGCGCATCCAGCACCGGTACCGAAAACTCGGGTGTTCCCATGAAGATAATGCGCATATCGTGCTCCTGCTTCCGTCAATGTCCCGCTGTTGAGCACAAAGAGCTGCGCCGCCCCAGGGGGCGGGTCGGCGCGGCCCGGGCTGCCGGGCGGCTCAGAATATCAGCCGTTCAGTTTCTTTGCCTTGCGGATCAGCATGTCGCGCTTCACCTTGCTCAGCCGGTCGAAATACAGCTTGCCGTTCAGATGATCGATCTGGTGCTGCACCGAGGTGGCCTCGATGCCGACAAAATCGCGCTGCTCGATCTCGCCTTGAGCGTTCAGGAACTGCACGGTGACCGCGCGGGGCCGTTTGATCTTGGCCGACACGCCCGGCAGGTTGGGGCTGGCTTCTTCATGCTCGCGCAGCTCGACCGAAGCATGCAGCACTTCCGGGTTGGCCAGCCGCACCGCGCGGCCGCGCTCGGAGGAGCCGTCGACCACCGCCAGCCGCAGCATCACGCCGATCTGCGGCGCCGCCAGACCGACGCCGGGCATGGCCTCCATCGTGTCGATCATGTCGTCCCAGATGGCGCGGATCTCGTCGGTGATCTCTTTCACCTCCTCGGCGCGGGTGCGCAGGCGCTTGTCAGGCCAGGGCAGGCAGGTGCGAACGGTCATCTGTGGCTCATCCTTCAGGCGCGGGCGCGTTCGCGCTTCAGCTTCTGCATCTTGCGGGTGATCATCTGGCGCTTCAGCGGCTTCAGATAATCGATGAACAGCTTGCCGTTCAGGTGGTCGATCTCATGCTGCACGCAGGTGGCCCAGAGCCCGTCAAAGGTCTCGCGCTGCGCATTGCCGTCGCGGTCCATCCATTCGACCTCGACCACCTTGGGACGGGTCACCTCGGCATACTGGTCCGGGATCGACAGGCAGCCTTCCTCGTAGACGTTGGTTTCATCCGACGACGACAGGATCTGGGGGTTGAACATCACCAGGGGACGCGGGTCGCCATCCTCTTCCTTGACGCAATCCAGCACGATCAGCCGTTGCAGGATGCCAATTTGCGGCGCCGCCAGCCCGATGCCGGGCGCGGCGTACATGGTTTCCAGCATGTCATCCGCCAGCGCGCGCAGATCGTCGCTGAGATCGGGCACAGGCACGCAGACCTTTTTCAGGCGGGGATCGGGGTGGATCAGGATCGGTCGTTTCATGAGCTTCATGTAAGCGATCGCCTGCAGCATCGCAACGCCCCTTGCGCGCAGCGCGATAGCCGCTAGCCTCGCTGCAAAAGAAACGGGAGTATTTTCACATGAGCTTTGATGACCTCATCGACCGCCACGGCACCCATTGCTCGAAATGGGACATGATGGAGCCGGTCTATGGCGTGCCCGCCAGCGACGGGCTAGCCATGTGGGTCGCCGACACCGACTTCCGCGCGCCGCCGCCGGTGCTTGCCAAGGTTCAGGAGATGGTGGACCACGGCATCTTTGGCTATGTGAACGCAGATACCCCCTACAAGGACGCAATCCGCTGGTGGATGCGCACACGCCACGACTGGGCGGTCGAGGCAGATGCGATCTTTACCACCACCGGGCTGGTCAACGGCGTCGGCATGTGCCTTGACACCTTCACCCAGCCGGGGGACGGCATCGTGGTGTTCAGCCCGGTCTATCATGCCTTTGCCAAGGTGATCCGCGCCGCCGGGCGCGAGCTGGTGGAATGCCCGCTGGTCAACAACGACGGCCTCTACGAGATGGATTTTGACGCCTATGACGCGCAGATGACCGGCAAGGAAAAGATGGTGATCCTGTGCTCACCGCACAATCCGGGCGGCCGGGTCTGGACCCGCGAGGAGCTGCAGGCGGTGGCCGATTTTGCCAAGCGCCACGACCTGCTGCTGCTGTCGGACGAAATCCACCATGATCTGGTGTACTCCGGCCATACCCATGTGCCGATGCAGGTGGCGGTGCCGGACATCACCGACCGGCTGCTGATGCTGACGGCCCCGTCCAAGACCTTCAACATCGCCGGGCTTCACACCGGGCAGGTCATCATCCCCGACCCGGAGCTGCGCGGCCGTTTCGCCAAGCGCATGCAGGCGCTGTCACTGGCGCCCAACTCCATCGGCCAGTTCACAACCGCCGCCGCCTATTCCCCCGAGGGCGCCGAATGGGTCGACGGGCTGCTGGCCTATCTCGAGGGCAACCGCCGGGTGTTCGACGAAGCCATCGCCGCCATTCCCGGGCTGCGATCCATGCCGTTGCAGGCGACCTATCTCGCCTGGGTCGATTTTTCCGGCACCGGGATGTCGCGGGCGGAATTCACCAACCGGGTCGAGCAGCAGGCCCGGATCGCGGTCAACCACGGCACCACCTTCGGCACCGGCGGCGAAAACTTCCTGCGCTTCAACCTCGGCACCCAGCGCGCCCGGGTGGAGGACGCCTGCCAGCGTCTGGCGCAGGCCTTCTCGGATCTGCAGTAGCCATGCAGCGGCTGCTGGCGCTGGCGCTTCTGGCGACCCTGGCCTGGGTCGCCTGGCAGGCGCTGGCGCCGCGCCCGCTGCCGCCGCCGGTGGCGGCGGTTGAGGAGATCGATCGCATCCTGATCGAAAAATCCGCCCGTCGGCTGACCGCCAGCCGCGGCGGCGAAACCGTGCTGGAGTTCCCCATCGCGCTTGGCTTTCAGCCCATCGGCGACAAACAGCACGAAGGCGACGGTAAAACGCCCGAGGGCATTTTCCGCATCGACCGGCGCAACCCGGCCAGCGCCTATCACCTGTCACTTGGCATAGATTATCCCAGGGCTGAGGACCGTGCCCGCGCCCGCGCCGCCGGTGTCAGCCCCGGCGGCGACATCTTCATCCATGGACAGCCAAACGCAGTGGGCAGCCTGATCACCCTGCCCGGCGACTGGACGGCGGGCTGCATCGCGGTCAGCAACGAGCAGATGGAGATACTGTGGCGGCTGGCGGCGATCGGAACCGAAGTGGAAATCCGCCCCTGAACGCCCCCGCCGACACGCTGCGGATCAGATCTTGCCCAGCGACTGGTCCAGCGGGATCAGCCCCGCAGGCGCATCGGGTGACTTGTAGAAATCGAGAGGCGCAGTGTCGGATGCGGGCGTTGAACGCTTGAACTCATAGCGCATCTCGCCGCCCTCCTCTTCGCCAGCGATGATCAGGCACTGCGACAGGTGGCGCGCGCCCTCGTAGATGTCGACCAGTCCGCGCAGCTGGGGCGCGGTTTCGGCATCCACCGAGAAGCCGGTCTTCCACAGCCGCAGCACCGGGACTAGATCCTCACCCGCCATGACCCGCAGGCGGCTTTTCTTGCGCAAACCGCGCAGGCGGGCGGAGTCCAGTGCTTCCTGCACGGCCTTGGGTACATAGGTGTTCATCTCTGGCAACCTTCCATTTGCGGGCGGATCTTCACATCCCTCTTTGCAACGGTGCGTCTCAAAGAAATAAAATCAAGTGAACATTTGTGGAAATTTGACGCCACCCCCGAGTTGTTGCCGCTGTGCGGTGATGCAGAGCGCGCGTGCGCGGCACAGGATATTCAGCCTGCACGTGCGCCCCTATGTTGCAGGGGTACAGGAATGAAGGAGCGCGACATGGGGCTTTTGATCGACGGCGAATGGCACGACCAGTGGTATGACACGAAATCCACGGGCGGCGCGTTCAAACGCAGCGAATCGCAATTCCGCAACTGGATCACCGCTGATGGCAGTGCCGGTCCCTCCGGCGACAGCGGCTTTGCTGCCGAAAGCGGGCGCTATCACCTCTATGTCTCCTTCGCCTGCCCGTGGGCGCATCGCACGCTGATTTTCCGCAAGCTGAAGGGCCTGGAGGAGCACATTTCCGTATCCGCGGTGCATCCCGACATGCTCGGCGAAGGCTGGACCTTTGCAACGGACGATCACGGTGCCACCGGAGACGACCTTTTTGGTTTCACGCATCTGCACCAGATCTATACCCGTGCCGACCCGCAATATTCCGGCCGCGTGACGGTTCCTGTGCTGTGGGACAAGGCCCGCAACACCATCGTGTCGAACGAAAGCGCAGAAATCATCCGCATGTTCAACTCCGCCTTCGACGGCATCACCGGCAACCAGGAAGACTTCTGGCCGGAAGCCCTGCGCGAGCCGATCGAGGCGGTAAACAGCCGTATCTACTCTACCATCAACAATGGTGTCTACAAATGCGGGTTTGCAACATCGCAAGAGGCCTATGACGCCGCAGTCGGGCCGCTGTTCGACAGTCTGGACTGGCTCGAGGATCTGTTGTCGCAACACCGCTATCTGCTGGGCGACCAGCTGACCGAGGCCGATTGGCGCCTGTTCACGACCTTGCTGCGGTTCGACCCCGTCTATCACGGGCATTTCAAATGCAATCGCCGGATGCTGAAGGACTATCCCAACCTCTGGGCCTATACCCGCGAACTGTATCAATGGCCGGGCGTTGCGCAGACGGTGAACATGCCGCATATCACCCGCCACTACTATTACAGCCACGATACGATCAATCCGCATCGTATTGTGCCCGTCGGCCCGGACATCGACTGGACCGAACCGCACCGCCGCGGCTGAGTCGAGCGCTGCGACAGGCCGGTCGGCACCGGCAGGGGGGGGAGGGACAGCGTTGCTTTCCGGCGGGTCGTGTTTCATACCGGGACAAACGCACGCAGATTCGCATCTCAGAAAAACGGTCGCGATGTCCCAGATCCCAACAGACCAGCCTGCGCTCCAGCGCGACCACGGTGGCAACCTCAGCGCGGCCATCGCCGAGTTCGGCGGCAGCCGCGAGGAGTGGATCGACCTGTCGACGGGGATCAACCCAGTCCCCTACCCTTTGCCTTCCTTCTCGGCTGCCGACTGGGCCGCGCTACCTGATGCGGATGCGCTGGCGGATCTGGATAGCGCCGCGCGCAGTTTCTGGCAGGTTCCCGACGGTGCCGCGGTTCTGGCGGCTCCGGGCGCGTCGGCCCTGATCGCCACCCTACCCGCCGTGGCTGACCCTCGCTGGGTCGAGATCACCACCCCCACCTACAACGAACATGCCGCGGCATTCGAGGCACACGGTTGGGAGGTCCGCCCGAGTGGTCCCACAGAGGCGCGCGTGGTGGTGCATCCAAACAACCCAGATGGCCGTCTGTGGCAAGCCGAAGCGCTGACCGCCCCCCTGACCATCATCGATGAGAGTTTCTGCGACATCTGCCCTGAGCACAGCCTGATCCACCTGGCCGCGCGCCCGGGCACCATTGTCCTGAAAAGCTTTGGCAAATTCTGGGGGCTGGCGGGATTGCGCCTGGGCTTTGCCATTGGCGACCCTGCCCTGATCGCGCGCCTGTCGACGTGGCAGGGCCCCTGGGCGGTGTCCGGTCCAGCCTTGCGCACCGGCGCGGCGGCCCTTCGCGATACGGCCTGGGCAGAGGCCACCCGCCAAAGGCTTGCCCGGGATGCGGCGCGGCTGGACAGGCTGGCGACGGACCGTGGCGCCGTCTTGGCCGGAGGCACCGACCTGTTCCGCCTGTATCAGGTGGATGATGCGGCTGCCTGGCAGCGGCGACTGGCCCGAGCGCACATCTGGAGCCGGATCTTTCCCTATTCCGACACCTACTTGCGCCTTGGCCTGCCCCCCGAAGAGGGATGGGACCGGCTGGCAGCCGCGCTGTGAATAGCGCCGCCATCCTTGCCGGCGCGCTGCTGCTCGACGCCATCTTCGGCGAGCCAGACTGGCTATGGAAACGCCTGCCGCACCCCGCCGTTCTGATGGGCAAACTGGTCGGCCACCTGGACCGAAAGCTCAACCAAGGGTCAAACCGCCGTGCCAAGGGCGTGCTCGCCGTTTCGGCGTTGGTACTCTGCGGTCTGGCGAGCGGTGCAGTGTTGTCGCTGTTCGGGCCAGTGGTGGAGTGTCTGATCGCCGCCATCCTGATCGCGCAACGCTCACTCTGTGCGCATGTGAATGCGGTAGCGCAGGGGCTGCGCAGCAGCCTCGCCGATGGGCGTCGGGCCGTGGCGATGATCGTCAGCCGCGACACCGGCACGATGACCGCACCGCAAGTGGCGCGCTCTGCCATCGAAAGCGGTGCCGAGAATCTCTCGGATGGGGTGATCGCGCCCGCATTCTGGTTCCTGCTGGCGGGTTTGCCGGGGCTGATCATCTACAAGATGGTCAACACTGCAGACAGCATGGTCGGCTATCGCAACCTGCGTTATCGCGACTTCGGCTGGGCGGCGGCGCGGCTCGATGATCTGCTGAACTTGCTGCCCGCGCGCATCACCGCGCTGCTGATCGCCCTCGCTGGCGGCCAATTGCGGCAGTGGCGCGCGATCGCAGCCGACGCCCGGCAGCACCGCTCCCCCAATGCCGGCTGGCCCGAGGCGGCGATGGCGCGGGCCCTGAACTGCGCCTTGGCCGGGCCGCGGTCATATGACGGGGAAATGCGCGACTTTCCCTGGGTTCACGCGGCCGGCGCCCGCAGCGCCAGCGCTGAAACCATCACCCGTTCGGTCCACCTGTTGTGGTACAGCTGGGCCCTGGCACTGGGGCTGACGGTTGCCTTTGCGCTGGTTTTCTAGCAAACAAGACCGGGTTCACGCGAAGAAGAACAAGGAGCGTCGAAACCATGCGCCTACTGCCTCTAGCCCTGGCGGCCTGCCTCTTGCCCTCTCTGGCAGCCGCGCAATGCGGCGGCGGTTTTCAACAGTTCGTGTCCCAATTAAAAGACGAGGCTGTCCAAGCCGGGTATGACACCAGCACGGTGAACGCTTTCTTTGCAGGCACCCGGCAGGACGAACGTGTGTTGCGGGCCGACCGGGCCCAAGGGGTGTTTCAGAAGCCCTTCATCGAATTTTCTCGGCGACTGATCTCGCAGGACCGCCTCCGGCGCGGGCTGCAGATGTCGCAGGCCCATGACAGCACCTTCCAGCGCATCGAACGCACCTACGGTATCAATCGTGGCGTGCTGCTGGCGTTCTGGGCTTTTGAGACCGACTATGGTGGCTACCAGGGCGACTTCAACACCCGCGATGCGTTGGTCACCCTGGCCCATGACTGCCGCCGTCCCGAATTGTTCCGTCCCCAGGTCTTTGCCGCACTGGAACTGTACCAGAAGGGGGACTTTGACCCCAAGCGAACCACCGGTGCCTGGGCGGGCGAGATCGGTATGGTCCAGATGCTGCCGAGCGACATTCTCGAACACGGCGTCGATGCCGATGGGGATGGCAAGGTCAGCCTGAAGACATCGCCCGCCGACGCGCTGATGTCCGGGGCACGGATGTTGTCGCATCTGGGCTGGCAGCCGAACCAGCCCTGGCTGCAAGAGGTGACGATCCCCGCGGATCTGGACCTGTCAGACAGCGGCACGGGCCGCAAGCGCAGCGTGGCCGAATGGCGCGCTCTGGGCGTTACCGCCCGGCAAGGCGCGCTCGCCGATCCGGACCTGCCCGCCTCGTTGCTGCTGCCGCAGGGACACAAGGGTCCGGCCTTCCTCGCCTATCCGAATTTCGACGTCTATTTCGAATGGAACCAGAGTTTCACCTACGTGCTGACCGCCGCCTATTTTGCCAACCGTCTCGAGGGCGCGGCGATTTATCATGCAGGGCAGCCCGACGAAGGTCTGAATGACGCACAGATGAAGCAGCTGCAGGAAAAGCTGCAGGCACGGGGTCATGACGTTGGCGCCGTGGATGGCATCCTGGGCGCGCGAACACGCGCCGCCGTGCAAAAGGAACAGCAGCGCCTGGGCCTGCCCGCCGACGCCTGGCCGACAGCCGATTTGCTGCAACGGCTCTGAGGTCTTTTCTCTTCACCGGTTGCAAACCCCGTCACCGCATTCGGTGATCCGCCTCAGCCGACGAAACGACATGAAAAAGGAGGCATGATCCTGATCATGCCTCCTTCGGGTTCTTTGCCAACGCCGCGGCATCCGTCACCCTCTGGAGACGAGGCGCGCAGCGGCACGGCGGGTGCTCGGGCTTACCAGCCGATGAATTCCTCGAAATCCTGCATGGCACGCGTCCAGATGCTGACCGCCAGCGCAAAGTCGTCCGGGCTCATACCGTCTTCCGCGAGCAGCACATCCATTTCGATACGCGCCGCCCCTTCTTCCGAGACATAACCGCGAACAAAGCGGTTTTCGCTGTTCCACTGGTTGATCTTGGCGAGCCGGACGCTGCCGTCGGTCTGATAGCCCGAGAAAAACTGAACAGCATCACAATTGATGTTGTTGTCGCAACCGTAATAGTAGACCGAAAAATCGTTGCCGTAGTATTCAACCTTCAGGTTCGGATCCCCGACGCTGTCGGTGGTGACCTCGACGGTGGCGCCCTCATCCCGGAAGAACGCGGCAACACTCTCGCCGGTCTTTGCGACGATATTCTCGGCGGCCGCGGCCACGGGCATCATCAGCACCACACCGGCGGCAATCGATTTGAGCATATTCATTTCCAACTCCAACAAATTCTTGCGTGATAAAATACAGACCTCGCAATGGCCGCCTGCTCAGGCGACCATTGCCTCGGCCTTTTTCAGATCAACCGAGACCAGCTGGCTCACGCCTTTTTCCTGCATGGTCACACCGAACAGCCGGTCCATCCGCGCCATGGTCACGGCATGGTGGGTGATGATCAGGAACCGCGTATCGGTCTGACGGCACATTTCGTCCAGAAGGTCACAGAAACGGGTCACGTTGGCGTCATCCAGCGGCGCGTCGACCTCGTCCAGCACACAGATCGGAGCCGGGTTGGAGAGGAACACCGCAAAGATCAGCGCCATCGCCGTAAGCGTCTGTTCCCCGCCAGACAGCAACGACAGCGTCGACAGCTTCTTGCCCGGCGGCTGACACATGATCTCCAGCCCCGCATCCAGCGGGTCATCGCTTTCCACCATCACCAGGTTGGCCTCACCACCCCCAAAGAGGTGGGTAAACAGCATGGCAAAGCCGTTGTTCACCTGCTCAAAGGCGGTCAGCAGACGCTCACGGCCCTCGCGGTTGAGGCTGGCAATGCCGTCACGCAGGGTCTTGACGGCGCCTTCCAGATCCAGCTTTTCGGCGACCAGCGTGTCGTGTTCTTCCTGCACGCTGCGCGCGTCTTCTTCGGCCCGCAGGTTGACGGCACCCAAAGCGTCACGCTGTCGTTTGTACCGGTCGACGTCACTTTCCAACTGTTCCGACGGCGGCATCTCATCCGGCGAAACACCCAGCTTCTCCAGCAGGGCCTGTGGCGTGATCTGCTGGGCCTCGATGATGCGGCCCGCGGCCTGGGTGACCGCGGCAAGGGCCGCGTCGCTACGCGCCTCAGAGCGCGCCCGCGCCTCACGCGCCTCCGAGGCCAAGCGCTCGCACTCCCGTTCCTTGTGAACCGCCTCACGCAGCTCCGCCTCGGCCGCAATCAGCGCCTCGGTGGCCGCGGATTTGCGCGCCTCGGCTTCGGCAATCGCCTCGTTCAACTCTTCACGTTTCTCGGCGATCTCGGCCGGAACGGCATTGGCTTCCTCAAGCTCTTCCTGCGACGCCTCGCGCCGTTCGACCAGCTCCTGGATCCGGGCCTCGGCACTCTCAAGCCGGTGACGCCAACCAGACAATTCCTTGGTGACTTCCTGTGCGCGCTTGGTTCGGGCCTCGCCCTCGCGACGCAGTTCGTCATGGCTGGAGCGATGCGTCAGCATGGTGATGCGCGCGGCCTCCACCGATTGCTTGATGTCCTCAACGGCGGCTCTTGCCTGCTCGAGATCGCCCAGATCGCGAAGTGCCTTTTCGGCCTCTTTCAACTGAAGGCCCGCGTTCAACGCGTCTTCTTCATGGCGCGCCAAAGCGATGCCAAGCGTCTCGAGTTTGCCTGCGGCCAGATTGCGATCGGCCTCGGCCCGGCTGAGCGCGCGGGCGGCATCGGCCATGCGCTGATCCGCGGCGCGACGCGCCTGGCGGGCGTCCTGATCGGCACGCGTCACCTGTTCCAGCTGTTGCAACAGGTTTTCATGGGCCGCGCGCGCGCCATCCGCAGTGGCGCTGACACGTTCCATTTCCTGTTTCAGCGCTTCCAGCTTGTTCAGTTGCTCCAGCCGCAAAGCCGCGGCACTGGGCGCGTCTTCTGCCCAGGCGCGGTACCCATCCCAACGCCACAGGTCGCCTTCCACGGTGACCAGACGCTGGCCAGGTTTCAGCTGTGCCTGCAAGCCTGCTGCGGCATCGCCGTCCACCAGACCAATCTGCGCCACGCGCCGCGACAAGGCCGCCGGTCCGGAAACGAACATCGCCAAAGGCTGGACCCCCTCGGGCAGCGGGGCATCTTGGTCGTAGTCAGGGAGGGTCAGCCAGCCGGTCGGACCATCTGCCCCGGCGAGGGGCGCGCGCAGGTCGTCCGCCAGCGCAGCCCCCAGAGCCTTTTCATAGCCCGGCGCGACCGTCAGCTCATCCAGCACCTGGCCACCCTCGGCGGTGTCACGCTCGACCAGCTTGGCCAACGTGGTGACCTCGGCCCGAAGCGCGCCCAGCTGACCTTCGGCTTCCGAGCGTTGCGCGCGGGCTTCTGCCTCGCGTCCCTGGGTTTCGGTACGGGCCTCATCCGCGGCCGCCAGGGCCTCTTCGGCCATTTCGGCGGCCTCGCGCGCCTCTTCCTCGGCGGTCAAGGCGGTGTCAAAACGCTCTGCCGCCAGGTCCAGTGCTTCGCGCGCTTCTGCCTGCGCCTCGCGGGCCTGGGCCGCCTCGCCTTCCGAACGGGCCAGCGCACGCTGGCAATCCTCAACAGCGCGGCGGGCCGATTGATGACGGGCGGCAAGACGGGCGACATCCTCGGTCACCTGCGCAAGATGATCCTCGCGCGCTTGCAGAACGGACGCGGCATCCCGCGCAAGGTCGGCGGCTTCGGCCAGCTTGGCGTCATGGCCGTCGCCTGCCTTGGACAGCTCACGCTGTTCCCATTCCAGCCGCTCGATGGTTTCTCCGGCGTCCTTGTTCAGCCCGGTCTCACGCTCGATATCGTTGCCAAGCTGCACGATCCGGTTGCTCAGCCGCTCTATGGTCTGCCGAGCCTGCGCTTCCTGGTCGCCCAGCGAATCCCGCTGAACCACCAAGCGCTGCAGAACGGCAGCGGCGATCGCTTCTTCTTCGCGCAGCGGAGGAAGCTTTTCCTCGAACGTCGCACGCTGGGCCGCCGCGGCGCGCACCAGCGCCTCAGCCTTGGACGCCTGTTCGACGCGCACACGCAGCTCGTCCTCTGCCGCCAGCCGGGCCTCGTCCGCCTCGCGCCAGCGACGATACAGCAACATGCCCTCGCTCAGCCGCAAATTCTCGCCGATTTCCCGGTAGCGCTGCGCCTGACGCGCCTGACGCGCCAGCTGGCTCAACTGACCTGCAAGCTGTTCGATGACGTCATCGACACGCAGCAGATTGGCCTCGGTGTTCTTCAGTTTCAGCTCCGCCTCGTGGCGACGCTGGTAGAGGCCGGAAATCCCGGCAGCTTCCTCCAGGATGCGGCGGCGGGCCTTGGGTTTGGCGTTGATCAATTCGGCGATCTGCCCCTGCCGCACCAGTGCAGGCGAATGCGCCCCGGTGGAGGCGTCGGCAAACAGCATCTGCACATCGCGCGCCCGCACGTCCTTGCCGTTCGACTTGTAGGCGCTGCCCACGTCCCGGGTAATCCGGCGCACGATCTCGAGGATATCGCTGTCATTGAAGCCCGAAGGCGCCAACCGTTCGGAGTTGTCGATCTGAAGGCTGACCTCGGCAAAGTTCCGGGCGGGACGAGAGGACGTGCCGGCAAAGATCACGTCTTCCATACCGCCGCCGCGCATCGCCTTGGCGCGGGTCTCGCCCATCACCCAGCGCAGCGCTTCCAGCAGGTTGGATTTGCCGCACCCGTTCGGCCCCACGACCCCGGTCAACCCATCCGCGATAACCAGTTCGGTGGGATCCACAAAGCTTTTGAAGCCATTCAGCCTGAGTTTGGAAAACCGCAAAGCTGCCCCTTCATGATTCCGTATCGAGAAACTTCATCGGGTCTTATCCTGTGAGTCAACGGTCCGCACCCCCAAATCGGGGCAGATTCCCCGCAAACCCCACCATATCTTGTGGATAACCCCGGTTTTCCGGCGGTCTCTTGCCACCCGGACGCCTCACGCGGCATACCCCCAGCGGGCATTCGCCTGACGCGGGCACCAACTGTTCCATTTGTCTCGCATCCGCAATATCCGACCCGTCGAAGACGTTGAACCGCGGTAGGGTGATCTCAGGCGGAGAACCTGTCACACGGCCCACCAAGCCTACCCCTGTGAAGTGCATCGCGGTCGGCCTACCTTGCGAATACTGCCGCAGCGTGGTCATATGAGTTGACCAATATGTCAGAGACCCGAAATGCCGTTTCAGAAAGTCCAGCCCGAAAAACTGTCAGCCTCAGTGGTGCGCCAGATCGAATTGTTGATCCTGCGCGGCATCCTGTCCCCGGGTGAACGTCTTCCAGCCGAACGGGAACTGGCTGAACGGCTGGGCGTTTCCCGCCCGTCCCTGCGCGACGCGCTGGGGGAGTTGCAGGCGCGCGGCCTGCTGACCTCGCGCGCCGGTGCTGGGGTGTTTGTGGCCGATGTTCTCGGCTCTGCCTTTTCACCGGCGTTGGTCCAATTGTTTGCCAGCCACGATGAAGCGGTGTTCGACTACCTCTCGTTTCGGCGCGACCTTGAAGGCCTGGCGGCGGAACGGGCGGCACGCTTCGGGTCCGATGACGACCTGCGGGTCATTCAGGCGATCTTTGACAAGATGGAGGCCGCCGGGAACCCGGCAATTTCCGAAGAGGCCGCGCGGCTGGATGCGCAATTCCACTCCGCCATCATGGACGCCAGCCATAACGTCATCATGCTGCACATGATGCGCTCCATGTTCGATCTTTTGCGCGAAGGTGTGTTCTACAACCGGCGGATCATGTTCCAGCAACACACGACCTATGACGCCCTGCTGGAGCAGCACCGTGCCATCAACGCGGCCCTGCAGGCCCGCGACCCGCAGGCGGCACGCGCCGCGGTGGAAACGCATCTGGATTACGTGAAACAGGCGCTGACCGACCACCAACGCGCGGAACGCAACGCCGAGATCGCGCGCCAGCGGCTGGAGCACGAAACCGCCAAATCCTGAGCGGGAAAAGCAAAAACCCGGCCACATGGGCCGGGTTCTTTTGGTTTCAAGCGTTGTGCAAGCTTAGTGCAGCTTGGCGTCCACGTCAGCAATTGCGGCGTCGATCAGCTTGTTGGCTTCGGCGGCAGTCATCTGCTTCGAGATCACCTCATCCGCAGCCGCGACGGCGATGGTGATCGCCTGGTCACGCACTTCTTTCACGGCCGAAGCTTCTGCCGAAGCGATCTGCTCCTCTGCGGAGGCCAGACGGCGCGCGATCGAAACTTCCAGATCTGCCTTCGCCTGCTCGGCCGCACGGGCGGCTTCTTCGCGAGCTGCGGTCACGATCTGTTCCGCCTGAGCCTGGACTTCCTGCTGCTTGCGCTCGTAGGACGCCAGAATTGTCTGGGCCTCTTCGCGCAGGGCGCGTGCCTCGTCCAGTTCCTTCTGGATGCCTTCGGCACGGTTGTCCAGTTGCTTGCCCAACATGCTGGGAACCTTGGCTGCCAGCAGGATGCCGACAAACAGCAGGAACGCCAGCAGGACGACAAAGTCGGTGTTGCCCAGCGAAAAGAACGGACCGGACGCGGCCAGCGCCGGGCTGGCGGCACCAAAGGTCAGGGCAAGAGCGAGAGTGTAGCGCATGTCCTTATCCCTTCGTCCGTTCGGCAACCGCGGCTGCGATTGCGTCTGCATCTGCGGTACCACCCAGCGCGGTCACCAGCGCCTCCGCGGTATCAGTTGCAACGACCTTCACGCTTTCCAGCGCACCGGCCTTGATTTCAGCGATGGCCTTCTCCGATTCCGCCGCCTTGGCAGCGATCTGAGCGTCGGCCTTGGCGATGGCCTCATCCAGGTCAGCCTGGATTTCGGCGCGGGTTTCGGCGGCAATGCGCTGTGCCTCGGCGCGCGCGTCAGCCAGGGCCTGATTGTAGGCTGCTTCAGCCTCGCTTGCCTTGGCCTTCAGCTCTTCGGCCGCGGCGATGTCATTGGTGATCGTGCCCTGGCGTTCGGCCAGCACCGCACCGATGCGGGGCAGCGCGACGCGCGACAGGATCAGGTAGATAGCGACCAGAGCGGCCACCAACCAAAAGATCTGGTTGAAGTGAACGGCCAGATCCGGCGTCAGCTGAGGCATGCCCGATGCGCCGCCATGCGCCGCGTCGGCAGCGCCGTGTGCTACATCCTGCGTGTTAGATGCCATGTCGTCCTCCTTGGGAACTTGCCGTTACACCGGGCGGTGCGGGGTTCCGCACCGCCCGGCCGTAAGGAAAAAGGTTCCTAAGGTTCTTAGACAGCGAACATCAGCAGCAGAGCAACCAGGAACGAGAAGATGCCCAGTGCTTCTGCGAATGCGATGCCGATGAACAGAGTTGCGGTCTGGGAAGCAGCCGCGGAGGGGTTGCGCAGTGCGCCTGCCAGGAAGTTGGCAGCAACGTTACCAACACCCAGTGCCGCGATGCCGGTACCCATGCCTGCCAGGCCTGCGCCGATGTATGCGAGATCGCCTTCCATTGTGATATCTCCTTACGATTGGAAGTTGACTGTAGAGGTTCGGACCTTGCAGCCGCCCTTAGTGGGACGGGTGCAGCGCGTCTTTCAGGTAGACGCAGGTCAGAATGGTGAACACGTAAGCCTGGATGAAGGCCACGAGAACTTCGAGTGCGTAGACCGCGCTGATGGCGAAGATCGGCAGGAACGCCCCGGCACCCAGGGCACCGGCGAAACCTGCGAACACCTTCAGAACGGCGTGGCCTGCCATCACGTTGCCTGCCAGACGAATGCAGTGGCTGACCGGACGCACGAAGTAGGAAATCACCTCGATGATCGCCAGGATCGGGCGCAGCGCCAGCGGTGCCGAGCTGACCCAGAACAGGCCGAGGAACTTGGGGCCGTTCAGCACGAAGCCGGTCACGGTCACGGTGATGAACACCAGCAGCGCCAGCACCGCGGTCACGGTGAAATGCGAGGTGGTGGTGAAGGACATCGGGATCAGGCCCAGGAAGTTGGCCATCACGATGAACATGAACAGGGTCATGATGTAGGGGAAGAACTTGACGCCGTCCTTGCCGGTCACGTCTTCCACCATCTTGTAGATGAAGCCATAGGCCAGTTCGGCCACCGACTGCGCACGCGACGGCACGATGGCACGGCGGGACGAGCCCAGAACCAGCAGAGCGAACACCGCGGCCACGGCCAGCGCCATCCACAGGGTCACGTTGGTCGGGGTGTACCAGGCCACGTGGTCACCACCGAACAGCGGCTTGATCTGGAACTGATCCATCGGATGGATCGCCAGTTTCGATTCCGCGGGCGCGAAAACCAGGCCCGAGATCAGCACCAGCGCGAGCGCTGCGTAAAAGAAAATTTTGCCCATCAGTCCGCTTCTCCTGTCGCCGGCTGCCGATCCCGTTGGATCAGTCCCGGTCCTGCGCATTCTTGTCGGCCTCATCGGCCAGTTTCTTCTCTTGGATCTCCTGCGCGCTGCGGAGCATTGTCTTCACCCCGGCCGCAAGCCCCAGAAATACAAACAGCACCATGAATACGGGCAGGGTGCCAAACAGCTGGTCCAACCCGTAACCGATGCCAAAACCGATCCCGAGACCGGCCACCAGTTCAATCACCATCCGCCAGGCCAGATTGGCCATCGAATAATGTTCATCCACGCGCGGCTTGGGCTCCTGGGCCTTACGCGCCGCCGCCAGTTTCTCCTCCAGCTGCGCCAAGCGCTGCTTTTGGTCGTCATCTGTCACGGGCGCCATCCTCACGCGAATTCTGACTGGGTTGCTAAGGCCAAGGGGCCGAGGAGTCAATTACAAGGATTGAAGATTCAAAAATCATACAGGGTATTGTTTTTGCGCAATTTTTTGCCAAGCCCCATGCGACGCGGCGCTCGGCCGCATGCGCCGAACGCCGCAAATGCCACGCCGCAGCATATTCAACCAAAAGGTTGATCTTAGGCCGAGGGCCGGAACGGCAACCGCCAGCGCACGATCCGACCGTCGATCAGCAACAGCCCGAGAAGGATCGCAACCATGCCCCACAGATGCTCCGCAAGAAGCGTCTCTCCCAGGACGGTTGTCCCGAGGAACAGCGCCGACACCGGGGCAATAAGGGTTGGCAGGGTGATGTTCGTGGGCCCCACCTTGGGCAATACCCAGTAGAAGGCGATAAAGGCCGCAGAGGTCAGCACGAAGCCCAGCACCAGAAGCGAGGCCCAGGTCTCGGGACGGGTGATCTGCGGTGTACCTTCCGACCAGAGCGCCAGCGGCGCGATCACGACGGTGGCCCCGGTCAGTGCAATCGCCACCAGGACCACGGGCTGCATGTCCCGAAAGCCCCGCGCAATGTTCACCGAGAACGCGTAGCACAACGGCGCGCACAGCGTGATCAACACCGCCCACAGGGCCGAGCTCTGCCCCCCGCCCAACATCGGCAGCGAGAGCAGCACGATCCCCAGGAAGCCGCACAGCACCCCAAGCGACTTGGTGAACGTCGCCCGCTCACCGCCGGGCCAGAAATGCGACACCACCACCGCCAGCGCCGGGGTGGTCGCATTGACGATCCCCGCAACACCGCTGGCGATATGCTGCTGGCCCAGCGCGTAGAAGGCAAATGGTCCGGCATAGCTCAGCGCGCCGAACCCCAGAAGGGACAGCCAGCGTCGCGGGTCCCGTGTCACCGGCTTGTGCGCCGCCAGCACGTAGATCCAGCACCCCAGCGCACCAAAGCCCACCCGTCCCATGGAAACGGACAACGGCCCCAGTTCACGCAGAAGGATCGCGTTGAACATGAAGGACATACCCCAGCCGATGCCGAGGATGAAAATCACCAGCCAGTACTTCAATGCCATGGCCGTAGCCTCCCCCCATGCCCAGAGAGCGCCACAATGGCGCTTCGGCAAAGATTGTCAAACCCCGATGTCGACAGTAGGAAGATCTGTATGAGCGCCACCCTTGACACCGTCTTTGCGGCCCTGGCCGACCCCACCCGCCGCGCGATCCTCACGATGCTGCTGGAGGACGACATGGCCGTGACCGATGTGGCCGAGCCTTTCGAGATGTCGCTGGCGGCAATTTCCAAGCATCTTTCGATCCTGACCCGCGCAGGATTGATCGCGCAGGAGAAGCGCGGTCGGGTCAAATGGTGCAAGCTGCAACCCGATGCCATGCGCGAGGCCTCGGTCTGGATGCAGGGGTTCGGACAGTTCGAACCCATTCACCTCGACGCCTTTGAACGCTTCCTCGAGCGAGAGCTCGGTGAGGGGGATCTCGGCTGACAGGCAGCCCGCCGCTCAGGCCTTGGCGGCGCGTTTGCCGGGTTTGGCGTCCCCTTCCAGCAGCATCACCAGCGCCGCGATGGATGCCGCCACCCCGATCAGCACCATTCCCGAAGGCACCCCACGGCCCAGCGCGATCTCCCACAGAATGACCCAGGTCGGGGTCAGGTAGGTGTAGGCCATCACCTTGGCCGAGGGCAGCCGCATTGCCGCATATTGCAGCAGAACGAAGGTCGCCGAGCTGGCGCAGATCGCCAGGTACAACAGCCCAAGCCAGACGATACCGGGCAGGTTCAGCCAATCGGTTGCCAGAATGTCTCGCCAGCCAAAGGCCACGAGCAACAGCGCCCCGGCGATCAGCATGCCAAAGGTGAACACCACCGCGGGCTCGCCCCGGTTCAGCTTGCGTACCATAGGCGTATAGATCGCATGCAGCACGCAGCCCCAGAAATAGATCATTTCGCCTTCGCCGATCTCGAAGGCCGCCAGCTGCGCCAGATCCCCGCGCACGATCACCCACACCGCGCCAGCCGCGCCGATGGCCAGCGCCAGCGCCATCCAGCGCGAGGTCACTTGCCGCAACAGAAGCCAGCCGAACACCGCACTCATCACCGGCACGAGGGTGAACACCGCGGCCGCACTCACCGGTGCCGCGGTTTGCAGCCCGTAAAACATCAGGACAAAGTAGCCACCGAACAGCCCGCCCAATACGACATAGCGCCAGGGGGCCCGGAAATGCGCCCGACGCAACCCCTTTGTCGCCAGCGCCGCAGCGCCGATCACCACCGCCGCTATGGCAAAGCGCGCAGCATTCAGCGCCGAGGGTGCGATTTCATTCGCGACCATCACCCCGAGGGAGAACGACCCTGCAACCAGGGCCGAGAAGGTCAGCATTGCCAGATGCCCGCGCAGCGCTTCGCTCACAACTGCCACCCCTTCGCCTGCTCCTTGAGGAACTTCAGAAACGCCTGCACCTTGGTCGTCCGGTGCAGATCCACATGGGTCACCAACCACAAGGCTCCTTCCCACTCCGGCTGCGGGGCCATCATCTCGACCAGGTCAGGCTGCTGCCGCCCTTCCCAGGCGGGCATGAACCCGATCCCCGCGCCCGCATGCACGGC
The DNA here is from genome assembly GCF_041224635.1 of Leisingera sp. XS_AS12. NCBI lineage: Bacteria > Pseudomonadati > Pseudomonadota > Alphaproteobacteria > Rhodobacterales > Roseobacteraceae > Leisingera > Leisingera sp. XS_AS12. Next base: position 25,830 of record NZ_JBGFGM010000069.1, on the reverse strand, counting down.
CTGCTGCATCGTGAAACCATTGGTGCAACGGAACGAAATCGCCTCTGCCGGTGCATGGGTCCGCAGCCAGCGCGAAAACGGTGCACGGCTGTTTTCGTCGTCATGCCCCACAAAGCGGTGGTTGCCCAGATCCTCAATCCCTTTCAGCATCCCGTATTTCTCGACGTAGCTTTTCGAGGCATAGAGACCGATCTGCTGCTTCATGAAAGGTTGGACGACATTGTCAGGCTGATCTGGCGCATTGCCCGCGCGCACCGCGACATGGGCCTCGCCGTATTCCAGCCGGAACAGGCGATCACCGGTCAGATAGCGGATGATCAGGTCCGGGTGCATCTCCTGAAACTCCTGCAGGGCAGGCACCATCATCGGCGCAAAAGACGCCAGGGACGTCACCACCAATTCGCCCGAAACATCGTCCCCCTGCCCTTTCAGCCGACCGACAAGCTGGTTGAACTGGTCATCCGTGGCCTGCGCCACGCGCAACAGATCCTGTCCCGCCTCGGTGGGCGTGTACCCCCTGGCATGGCGCTGGAACAGCTTCACCCCCAACCGCGCTTCGATGGCGTCGATATGGCGGATCACGGTCGCATGGTGCACGCCCAGCACCTCTGCCGCACCGCTGACCGTGCCCATGCGCGCCACCTGATATGCGGTGCGAACCTCATCCCAATTGTCCATGGCGGCCTCCTTGCCGATCCGCGCACTATGCGCACGTACGCACAAATGCTGTGACTTTCTCGGCGTTGCGTTCACAAATGCAATACCCCAGTTTCTGGTCAGCAACAAGCACAGGAACTCTGAAATGACCCGCACCGTTCTGCATATCGACTCCTCGGCCCGTACCGAAGGTTCGGTCACCCGCGACCTCTCCGCTCAGATCGTGGCCCGCCTTGGCGCGGCCGATGTCATCCACCGCGACCTTGCCACGCCGCTGCCCCTGCTGGATGGCGCCTGGGTTGGCGCCAACTTCACCCCCGCCGACCAGCGCAGTGAGGAGCAAAAGCAGCTGCTTTCGCTGTCGGACACATTGATCGAGGAATTGAAACAAGCCGATACCATCGTGATCGGTGCCCCGATCTACAACTTCTCCGTCCCCTCCACGCTGAAAGCCTGGATCGATCTCGTGGCGCGTGTCGGTGTAACTTTCCGCTACACCGAAACTGGCCCGGTCGGCCTGCTGGAGGGCAAACGCGCCATCATCGCCGTGGCGTCCGGCGGCACGCAAGCGGGCTCAGACATCGACTTCGCAACCACCTACCTGCGGCACGTGTTAGGCTTCATCGGTATTACCGAGGTTGAGATTGTCGCCGCAGACGCCATGTCGATCGACGCCGAGGGCGCCCTTGCGAAGGCGCAAGACCAGATCAAGGCACTGGCAGCCTGACGCCTGCCCACGTTAATGAACAGTCGCCAGCCTTCGCCGGGCTGGCGACACGGTCATACTTGCCGGGCTAGACGTATCTGACGTCGACACCGATCTTTTCACAGAATGCCAGCAGCGCGTCCCGCGCCATCACCACGGTCCGGTCGTTCACCAGTGGGTGCATGCAGATCACGTCGGCGTCTTGCGCCTGCGCGTCGAGGAAGAAGGTGACCCCCTTCTGCACGCCGGTAATCATGGCCAACGGGCTGACAGCGCCGGGGCGGATGCCGAGGTTCTCCAGCAGTCTTTCGGTGGAGCCGAATGACAAGCCGCCCACCCCGAGCTCCGCGCCCAGCGCCTTGAGATCAATGGCACGATCCTGTTCCAGGGAAACCAGGTAATTGCGCTTCTTGCGGTCACGCAGATACAGGTTCTTCAGCCGCAGGGCACGCTCCCCCGGTGCCAGGAACTGATCCTCGACAGCCTTGGCGTCCTCGACCGTGCGCAGCGGCACGTGGGTGTGCAGCTGGTAGCCGATACCCCATCCGTCCAGCTGCGCCAAAAGCGCGTCAGAGGTAACAGGCAAGCTGTCCTGATAGGCAGATGAGGCGTCCATGTCGTTGCTCCGCAAGCCGTTTCCGAGTTGCGGCGCAGATCACAGAAATCACTTGCGAAATGCAAGTCATAACCGCGCCACCTGCCATGCCCCCTGATCACAGGGGGAAGAACCAGGTTTAGGCGTCCGCGAAGTCGGCCCGCCGTGCCTCCTCGTAGTGGTCAAAATCCGTGCTGAACCAGCCGGTGCCGCGCGTTGCGCTGGCCAATGTGTTGCACAGCTCGTCTTGTGCAGCCATCGGCAGCAAGGTTTCGAACACATCCCAGCCAACGGCCCCATCCTCAGCCTCGAAGCCGAGGATCTGGCCTTTCATGCCGCTGACCACGGGCACCAATCCACCGGTGAAGACCGAGGGCACATGGATCTGCACCCGCATGATCGGTTGCAGCAGCGTCAACCCCGCCTCGGCCAAGGCCTCCTTGACCGCGTGGTTGCCTGCCGTTCGGAAAGCATAGTCGGAGCTGTCCACGGAATGATGCTTGCCATCCTTCAATGTCACGCAGACATCAACCACCGGGTAGCCGTTCGGCCCCCGTGCCAAGGCTTCGCGCGCACCCGCCTCGACCGACGGGATGTAGTTCTTGGGCACCGCGCCGCCCTTCACCGTTTCCTCGAACACGAAACCGCTGCCGCGCGGCAAGGGTCTCACCTCGATCACCACATCGGCAAATTGGCCGGCACCACCGGACTGCTTGCGGTGGCGGTGGTGGATCTGAACCGAGCGGTTGATGGTTTCGCGCAAGGCCGGCGGCACCGGCGTTTCCTCGACCTCGACCCCGAATTCCTGCTGGAGCATCTGTTTCACCCGGCGCAGATGCAACGGCCCCTGCAGGTGCAGCAGCGCGTGGCCGCTGGCCTCATCCTGGGAGACCTGCAGCGCAGGGTCGACTTCGGCCAGCCGCTCCAGCGCCCCCGACAATCGGGCATCGTCGCGCTCATGCATGGGGGTAATCACCCGCCGGAAGGTCGAGGGTCGCGGCTGCGCCCATGCAGGCAGCGGGGCCGCGCCCTCGGCAGCATAGGCGAACCCGAGATTCAGATGATCCGACTTCACCGCCTGGCCGACATCGCCTGCCCCCAGCCGTCCGCCCTGCCCGCCGATGCTGCTGAGGCTGCCCAGCGTCGCACCGCCGACCGGGCGGCCATTGCCGACCTCTGCGCCCATCGCGCGCACCAGCACCATCTTGCCGAGGTGTTTCACCAGATCCGCCATGCAGCCCACCGCCAGCACATTCCCCGAAGGCGACAACCGTTCCAGCGCCGCGCCCACGTCCGGGGCCTCGTGACGCAGCGACTTCATCAGCCGCAGGATGCCATTGCGATGCTCGGCCGACCCCAGCAGCGCCGGGAACAGGTCATTGTGCTGCAGCACCCTGGTCGCCACGTCATAGACTTCCTCGGCCATCACCTGCTGATCCTCGATCAGCTCCTCCAGCAAGGTGTCGTCGAAATCCGCCAGCGCTTCCAGCAGTTCGGCTCGCGCCTCCTGCTCGCGGGCGTACATCGTGACCGGCAGCTCGATCAGTGCCGAAGGCTCGCCCTCACGGTATTGCCAGGCTCGCTCCGAGATCAGATCCACAGCGCCCACAACCTGCCCCTCCTCGCGGATTGGCACCTGCCGCAGGATGATGTTGTGGCTGCAATAGGCCTGAAGTGCAGCAACGATATCTGCCACCCGGTCCGCTGCCTGATCCATCCGGTTGACAAAAATAAAGGCGGGGATCCCCGCCTCCTCCAGCTTGCGCAAATACGGCGCGCTGAGGACCGCAGCCCCGGCATCGGCCGGAACGCAGAGCACCGCCGCATCGCTGGCCGCCAGCGCTGGCCCTGCATGTGCCAGGTTATCGGCGCCGCCCGCGATGTCGATGGCGGCCCAGTCCTCGCCCATGAATGAAAAAGGATGCAAGGCCGCGACCCCTTCGACCTCGTGTCGCTTCCCCGCGCCTCCGTCCAATTCGGCAAGTGCCGTGGCCAGCGTTGTCTTGCCGGATTGCGACGGTCCTAAGATAGTGAAAACGCGCATGTTCCCAGATCCTCCCTTGGCTGATACAGCTGCCCGTCAAAGGGGACCGGCCCCCTGAAACCGCCGGGACCAGCTAACTGCGCCTGTGCCAAAAGACCTGCCTCGATGCGCTGCCTGCCGATGCCGGGCACCAAAAGGGCAGCAGTCTGATGTTGGCCAGCTGCCCCTGCCCCTGTCAAGCGCGCAGAGGGCGTAGCGGCCAGAGCCCGCAGCCGACGACTGGTGCCACGCACGCATAGCCGCCCGCCATCGCGGCCCGCGCCCCCTGACAAAGGTTGACTCCGCCACCGGTTTCGGCGTAACGCCTGCAGCAACACCCGGAAGATCTGAGTCTTCCGGTCCCTGCCCATGTCAGGGATCGCCCTCCACCAGCGTGTTACGCCCGTGGGGGCATTTGCGCATGGACCGCTTGTCCCCTACATACGGGGGCGCCACAGTTTAAACCGGCATCAGGAGGCCGCAGGCATGTTTGAAAATCTATCCGAACGCCTTTCCGGCGTCTTTGACCGGCTCACCAAACAGGGTGCCCTCAACGAAGAGGACGTGAAATCCGCCCTGCGAGAGGTCCGCGTCGCACTGCTGGAAGCCGACGTCTCGCTGCCGGTTGCCCGTGACTTCATCAAGAAAGTACAGGACCAGGCCACCGGCCAGGCGGTCACCAAGTCGGTGACCCCGGGCCAGCAGGTGGTGAAGATCGTGCATGACGCGCTGGTCGACGTGCTGCGCGGCGACGAGGATCCCGGTAAGCTCAAGGTCGACAACCCGCCTGCGCCCGTGCTGATGGTCGGCCTGCAGGGCTCCGGTAAGACCACCACCACCGGCAAGCTGGCCAAGCGGCTGAAGGAGAAAGAGGGCAAGAAGGTCCTGATGGCCTCGCTCGACGTCTACCGCCCGGCGGCCATGGACCAGCTGGCGGTGCTCGGCGCGCAGATCGGCGTAGACACCCTGCCGATCGTGCCCGGCCAGAAACCCGTCGACATCGCCAAGCGCGCCAAACAGCAGGCGACGCTCGGCGGCTATGACGTCTACATGCTGGATACCGCGGGCCGCCTGCACATCGACGAGACCCTGATGCAGGAGGTCGAGGACGTCCGCAACGTGGTCTCCCCGCGCGAGACCCTCTTGGTGGTCGATGGCCTGACCGGCCAGGTCGCCGTTGAGGTGGCCGAGGAATTCGACGCCAAGATCGGCATCTCCGGCGTGGTGCTCACCCGGATGGACGGCGACGGCCGCGGCGGTGCCGCGCTGTCGATGCGCGCCGTCACTGGCAAGCCGATCCGCTTCGTCGGCCTGGGCGAGAAGATGGACGCGCTCGAAACCTTCGAGGCGGACCGGATCGCCGGCCGCATCCTCGGCATGGGCGACATCGTAGCGCTGGTCGAGAAGGCCCAGGAAACCATCGAGGCCGAACAGGCCGAGAAGATGATGAAGCGCATGATGAAGGGTCAGTTCAACATGAACGACCTGAAGATGCAGCTTGAACAGATGCTCCAGATGGGCGGCATGGAAGGCATGATGGCGATGATGCCCGGCATGGGCAAAATGGCCAAGCAGGTGCAGGACGCGGGCATGGACGACAAGGTGCTGAAGCGCCAGATCGCCATGATTCAGTCGATGACCAAGAAGGAACGCGCCAATCCCGCCATCCTGCAGGCCAGCCGCAAGAAACGCATCGCAGCCGGCTCCGGCGTGCAGGTTTCGGATCTCAACAAGCTTCTGAAGATGCACCGGCAGATGGCCGATGTGATGAAGAAGATGGGCAAGATGGGCAAAGGCAAGATGCTGAAACAGGCCATGAAAGGCATGTTCGGCAAGGGCGGCATGCCGGATATGGACGGCATGGACCCCAGCCAGATGGACCCCAAGGCACTGGAAGCCGCAGCCAAGGTCATGGGCGGCGGCAAAGGCCTCCCCGGCGGGCTGCCCGGACTGGGCGGCGGCTTGGGCCTGCCCGGCGGCCTCAGCGGGTTTGGCAAGAAGAAATAAGCTCGCATGACCGTTTCCTGCCTCCCAATTGCCTCCCTCGCACACTCCCAGCGCGCTTTGCAGCCGTCGGGTGTCGCGGCGGCGCGCGCGCTGATCCGCGCGGGGATCGGGGATGGCAATCGGCAGGGGCAGTCGGGCGCTTGTGGCCCGGAATTTCGGCGCGCCAGGGGTCGGCGGGGGGCAAATAGCCGCAAAGGCTTTGTTCAAATTTGCGCCAAAAATACGACCTCGCAGGCCGTGTCAGCGCCACATTTAACCGAAAATTACGCAGTCTCGAAAATACTCCCTCACCGGATGGGTGAAAATCATGCCGGGCGGCCTTCCGCCCGGTCAGAGGGGTATGGAATGATTGGATTGCACAAACCGTTCCCACGACTGTTGTCCAAACGGCTGATGCTCATGTCTCCGGCCGATCCGGATTTTGATGCCAACGCGGCCTTCCTGGATGCCGATGCACCAAAGTTCATCGATGCCGCGTCGGATCCGGATTCCCTGTGGTGGTCGATCGCGACCATCATCGGTCACTGGCATCTGCACGGCTACGGGCTGTTTGCAGTCATCGAACGCAACACTGGCCAGACTGTCGGTCTGGTTGGCCCCTGGTTCCCCAAGGGCTGGCCGGAGCCGGAATTGTCCTGGCACCTGATGGAACCCGGCCGCGGCAAGGGCTATGCCAGCGAAGCGGCTGAATGCGTCTTGCACTGGCTTTTCACCGAAGCCGGCTGGGACAGCATCGTGTCTTACGTGCCGGAGGAAAACCACGCCTCGGTGGCGCTGGCCCGCCGGGTCGGGGCGCGTCCGGAAAACCCTGTTTCGTTCCGCCTGCAACCCGCACCGAACATCCGGGCCTGGCGCCATGTTTCGCCGCGCGCGCGCCACGCCAAGGCGCCCGCGGCACGGGGTCTGCTTCACTGATGCAGCAGCGCGGGATCATATGTCGGCTCCGCCGCGCCTTCCTGTCAGGGGAGGCGCGCTGATGCCCTGTGACATCCCGGTGATCGAGACCCGGCGCTTGCTGCTGCGCGGCCCCGAGGCAAAGGACTATCCCGACTTCAAGGCGACCTTCAGCTCCTACCGCTCGCGTTTCATGGGCGGACCGCTGAACCCCTACGAAGCCTGGATGCTGTATGCCGCGGAGATCGGTCATTGGCAGGTGCGCGGGTTCGGCATGTGGATGATCCACGACAAGGCCACCGAAGAAACCTATGGCATGGCCGGTGGCTGGCAGCCCGCAGGCTGGCCGGAGCGCGAAATTGCCTGGATCATCTGGCCCGGTGCCGCAGGCAAGGGCTACGCGCTCGAGGCGGCCCATGCCGCACGCGGATATTTTTATTCAAATCTGGGCTGGGAGACTGCGGTCAGCTATATCGACCCGAAGAATCTCGACTCGATCCGGCTGGCGGAGCGGCTTGGTGCCCGCAAGGACCACGAGGCCGCAACCATCGACGGAAACGATGCGGTCTATCGTCACCCGGCGCCGGACACGCTGAAGGACAGCCAGATGGCACATGGCATAGACATGGAAATTGCCCATTATGCCGACCCGCTCTTCAAACCGGAGGGCTGGGCCATTGACTGAGATGCACCGCCGACCCACCGCCCCTGCGCGGCCTGATGTTCCTGCAAACCCGATGCGGAGAGCCTTTTGATGACGACCGACACCCAAGATCCCGTCGCCCGCGCAGCGCAGTTGCTGAAGGGCCACCGCGAAAGCATCGACCGTCTGGATGCGATCCTCGTCTATACGCTGGGCGAGCGCTTCAAGCACACCCAGGCAGTGGGCCGCCTCAAGGCTGAACACGACCTTCCCCCGTCCGATCCTGCCCGCGAAGCCGCGCAGATCGCACGGCTCGAAGACTTGGCAAGACAGGCCGATCTGGATCCTGAATTCGCCAAGGCATTTTTGAACTTCATCATTGATGAAGTCATCCGACACCACAAAAAACACCAAGAATAACAACAAACAACAGGACAACCGGGGCATACCCCGGACAACGCCATCAAAGGAGATGTACCCATGGCAATGAAAATTCGTCTGGCCCGCGGCGGCTCGAAAAAGCGTCCCTTCTACCGCATCGTGGCTGCCGACAGCCGCATGCCGCGCGACGGCCGCTTCATCGAGAAGCTGGGCACCTACAACCCGCTGCTGCCGAAAGATTCGGAAGAGCGCGTGAAAATGGACATGGAGCGCGTGCAGTACTGGCTGGACCAGGGCGCCCAGCCGACCGACCGTATCGCACGTATGCTGGAAGCAGCAGGCGTCCGCGAGAAGGCCGAGCGCAACAACCCCAAGAAAGGCACCCCGGGCAAGAAAGCCCAGGAACGCGCCGAAGAAAAAGCTGCCAAGGCTGCTGAAGCTGCCGAAGCCGCTGCCGACGCGGAATAAATCCGTGGAGCTGCGGGATGCCTTTCCCGAGGAGTTCCGCAGCCAGCTTGATCTGCTGATGCGGCTCCGGCGCGATGTGCGCCGGTTCCGCAGCGATCCGGTGGACGAGGCAGTGCTGATGCGCTGCCTCTCTGCCATTCCCCTGGCCCCCTCGGTGGGGCTGAGCGAACCCTGGCGCATTCTGCGCGTTGAGAGCGCCGAAGCCCGCGCCACGGCGCTGGCGAATTTCGAGAAGGCCAATGCAGAGGCTCTGCAAGGCTATTCGGGCGAGCGTGCCGAGCGCTATGCCGGATTGAAACTCTCGGGCATGCGCGATGCGCCCGTGCAGCTCGCGTTCTATTGCGATGACGAGACCGCCCAGGGCCACGGCCTTGGCGCCGCCACCATGCCGGAAATGCGCCGCTATTCCGTGGTCACCGCCATCACCCTGTTCTGGCTCGCCCTGCGCGCGGAGGGGCTGGGGCTTGGCTGGGTTTCGGTGCTGGATCCCGAGAAACTCAACCGTGACCTGGCAGCGCCAGAGAGCTGGAAGCTGATCGGCTATTTCTGCATCGGTTACCCGGAGCGGCTTTCGGACACCCCGGAACTGCAGGAAAGCGGCTGGGAAAGCCGGATGGCAGATCTGCCGCTGGAAACGCGTTGACGCCGCGATGGGACGATTGATACGGCTTGTGTTTTTCGTTGCGGTGGCTTTTACGGCTGGCATCTTCTTCGAACGCAACAACCAAAGCGAACTCTGCAAACAGACTGGCGGTCAATGGCTGCGTGCAGGGTTCTGTGCAAAGGAATAAAACGATGAGCGATCTTATCTGCGTCGGCGCGCTGGCAGGCGCCTTTGGGGTGCGCGGCGAGGTGCGTCTCAAAAGCTTCTGCGCCATCCCCGAAGAAATCGAAGACTATTCGCCCCTGTGCAGCGAAGACGGCAGCCAGAGTTTCAGCCTGAAGATCACGCGCGCCGTAAAGAACGGTTTTGCGGCCAGGATCGTCGGGGTCGAAACCAAGGAGGACGCCGACGCGCTGAAAGGGCTGCGCCTTTTTGCGCGGCGTGACCAGCTGCCGACCTTGCCCGACGATGAATATTATCACGCTGACCTGATCGGGCTGGAGGTCTACGACACCGGCGGCACCCTCCTGGGCACGGTGCGCTCAGTACAGAACCACGGCGCCACGGATCTTCTGGAGGTGCATGGCCCGGGGTTGAAGTCTTCCGTTCTGCTGCCCTTTACGCTGGCCGCCGTGCCGACAGTGGATCTCGCGCAGAAACGTATCGTCGCAGACCCGCCTGACGGGTTGTTCTGATCGCGCCTCGGCCTACCGCTCAGTCTTGCTCGGTTGCCAGCAGGTGATCGAGCACCTTGACCAGCAACATCAGTTGCCGCTCCCCCTTCGGGCTGACAGCCCGCTCTGATACGGCCAATTTCTCCCACGCGGCCCAAAGCTTCATGGCGAAGAAGAACTGGAAGACGGGATCATTCGACACGGGCGCGCCATAGCCGGTTTCGAAGGCGTCCCAGTCGGCCTGGGCAATATATCCGTATCCCTCCGGGCAGCCAGCCTCCGCCAAATGGTGCAGCCCGTTGGCCAGGAACAGATTTGCCAGATCACGTTGGGGGACGGTGCCACGGTGATTGGCGAAATCAATTAGACTGATCTGGTCTTCGGCAATCAGGATGTTGCGCATGTGCAGATCGCCATGTTCCACCGCGCCCTGATAGGCCTGCCCCCTTGCGCGCCTGCCGACCCGGTGCAGATAGGCACATAGACCAACAAACCGCTTGGGCTTTCGGATTGGCAGCTCCCCCGCGCGCACCTTCTGGGCACTCTCGCCGACTTGTCGCAGATACGGCTTCGGCCAAAACCGCTTCGCCTCCGTGCGGGAACAATTATGCAGCGCCGCCACGGCATGGCCAATCCGCCGGAGGACGACGCCCCGGTTTTCAAGCCCAAGGCTGCTCATATCAAGCGCTTGGAACGCCGTTGCGCCGGGAGCGAACTCCATCAGTGCAACCTTGTCTCGCGGATCCCGCCATAGAACCTCGGGAACCGACACGCCCCGCGTCTCCCTCAGCCCCTCCGTCGCAGCCTGATGGCGGTCCAGGATGCGCCGGAACGTCTGAAAGCCGCGAGGGGAATAATCTGCACGCAGGACATAGTCTCGGCCATTTGCAGCCTGAATGTGCAACACGCAGCGCAGGTCGGCCCGGCCGCTATTGACCCGCAACCGGTGAAACCGGGCGGCCTCGGTGGGCAGGCCGACGTTGGCCGCGATGCGCGGCCACAGTGCCTGGGTGCGCTCCTGCACCTCGACCATCGCGTCGAACTGCGCCTGTTCTTGGGAATGCGCCCGTGAATTCATCAAAACCCCAAAGCTTGGTATTGCGCCCCACCGTCACTGGACTAAACACTCAATCCATGAGTGCTGCAAACAAATCCCACGGCCGCAAGGCCATCCGCCCGACCCTGAAACCGCGCGAGTTGATGACGCCGACGCCGGATTTGGCGGGCGTTTGGAAGGCCAAGATCATCACCCTGTTTCCCGATGCCTTCCCCGGCGTGTTGAGCGAAAGCCTGACCGGCAAGGCGCTGCAGCAGGGGCTGTGGCAACTGGAAACCACCGATCTGCGCCAGTTCGGCGTCGGAAAGCACCGCAATGTCGATGACACCCCCGCGGGCGGCGGCGCCGGCATGGTTCTGCGCCCCGACGTTCTTGGCGCGGCGATCGAGCACACGATGGCAGGCACCGGCGGCAAGTGGCCGCTGATCTACTTGTCGCCCCGCGGTCGGCGGATGGACCAGCGGATGATGCAGGATTTCGCCCGCTGCGACGGCATCACCCTGCTGTGCGGCCGGTTCGAAGGCGTCGATGAACGGGTGCTGGAGCACTACGGCATCCAGGAAGTCTCGCTGGGGGATTTTGTCATGACTGGCGGCGAGCTGGCAGCCCAGGCGCTGATCGACGCCACCGTGCGGCTGATCCCCGGCGTGCTGGGCAACCACGCCTCGACCGAGGAGGAGAGCTTTTCTTCCGGCCTTCTGGAGCATCCGCAATACACCCGCCCCGCCGAATGGAAGGGCCACGAGATCCCCGAGGTTCTGATGTCCGGCCACCACGGCAAGATCGCCGAATGGCGCCACCAGATGAGCGAGGAGATCACCCGCCAGCGGCGCCCTGACCTTTGGGACGCCCACCAGGCCCGGAAAAACCGCACCTCGTAGACCGCTCCCCTGCCGCGAACCTGCCCCAAGCGCATCAAATCATTGCCGGATTGCGCAAGCCGTGTTTATCCTCGGTCATATTCATTGAACTATAGGAGAGATCAGGGTGGCAGGAAAATTCGAACTGTACCGGGACAAGGCCGGTGAGTATCGCTTTCGTCTGAAGGCAGGCAATGGCGAAAACATTCTGGGCAGCGAAGGCTACAAACAGAAAGCCAGCGCGGAAAACGGCATTGCATCGGTCCGCAAGAACGCCGTCGACGACGCGCGTTACGAGCGCAAGGAAACCGCCGCGGGCAAGTTCATGTTCAACCTCAAGGCCAGCAACGGCCAGGTCATCGGCAGCTCGCAGAGCTACACCAGTGCATCAGGTCGCGACAACGGCATTGAATCCGTTAAGAAAAACGCGCCGGACGCGAAACTGGACGACCAAACCGCCTGACACGCCGACACAGGCGACGCTCCTCGGCAGGTCGGTTGCGACCCGGCCCGGCGGGAGCCCCGGTGAAACTCTTGCCGGATAGGCGGCTCGGCACTTGTTTTAGCAGTCTTTCAGCCGTATACAGCGCAGGTCTGGATTCGCTTTTGCGGACCCGGACCGTCGTGCGTTGGATCATGACTTGGAAACTTTCTTCGGTTTCACCATGGGATCCCGCGCCGACACGAAGGAACAGACGACGTGATCTCTGGCGGGCGCCTCGGCGGACCCGGTGAAGACCAGGAGCTCTCATGACGCGAAACCTCTGTGGAGCAAACCACAGGCAGATTTAGGAGAGTTGCGATGGACCTGATCGCACAGCTGGAGGCGGAACAGATCGCCGCCCTGGGGAAAGAGATCCCCGATTTCAAAGCCGGTGACACCATCCGTGTCGGCTACAAGGTGACCGAAGGCTCGCGCACCCGTGTGCAGATGTACGAAGGCGTCTGCATCAGCCGCAAGAACGGCTCGGGCATTGCCGGTTCGTTCACCGTCCGCAAGATTTCGTTTGGCGAAGGCGTGGAGCGTGTGTTCCCGCTGTTCTCGACCAACATCGACTCGATCGAAGTTGTGCGCCGTGGCCGTGTCCGCCGCGCCAAGCTGTACTACCTGCGCTCGCGCCGCGGCAAATCGGCCCGTATCGCAGAAGACGCGAACTACAAGCCCAAGAAAGCCTGAGGAGTGGTATCATGAAAAAAGACACCCATCCCGACTACCACTTCATCGACGTCAAAATGACCGACGGCACCATCATCAAGATGCGCTCCACCTGGGGTGCCGAAGGTGATCAGCTGGCGCTGGACATCGACCCGACCGTGCACCCGGCCTGGACCGGTGGCTCCTCGCGTCTGATGGATGCCGGCGGCCGCGTATCCAAGTTCAAGAAGAAGTACGAAGGTCTGGGCTTCTAAGCCGCCCGACGTATTTTGTCGAACTCCCGAAGGCTGCCCCGGACGGGCAGCCTTCTTTCTTTTTTCTTCTGACGCTGGGGCCGATGATGCCTCGCGGGAAAGACAGCTCTCCTCGTGAAACACGCCCTGGCAGCCGCCCTGCAAGAACGCGGATATGAAACCCTGACCCAAGTGCAGGAGGCGGTGACCCAGCCGGACGTCGCCGACCGCGATCTCCTGGTGTCAGCGCAAACCGGATCGGGCAAGACGGTGGGCTTCGGCCTCGCCCTCGCCCCCACCCTGCTGGGCGACGCCGAGGAATTCGGCGAAGCCGCTGCCCCGCTGGCGCTGGTGATTGCGCCAACCCGCGAGCTGGCAATGCAGGTCAAACACGAACTGGGCTGGCTTTACCGCGGCGCAGGCGCGCGCATTGCCTCCTGTGTTGGCGGCATGGACATGCGCGACGAACGTCGCGCGCTGGAGCGCGGTGCCCATATCGTGGCGGCAACGCCGGGCCGCCTGCGCGACCACATCATGCGCGGCTCCATCGACCTCAGCCAGGTACGCGGCGTGGTGCTGGACGAAGCCGACGAGATGCTGGACCTGGGCTTCCGCGAGGATCTGGAATTCATCCTGGGCGAAGCCCCGGAAGAGCGCCGCACACTGCTGTTCTCGGCCACCGTGCCGCCCGCCATTGCCAATCTGGCTGAGACCTTCCAGAAGGACGCGTTGCGGATCAAAACCGCGGGCGAGACCAAGCAGCACAGCGACATCGAATACCGGTTGATGAGCGTGGCGCAGGCCGATACCGAAAACGCCATCATCAACGTGTTGCGCTACTATGAGGCCCCCAGCTCCATCGTGTTCGCCAACACCCGCGCCGCGGTGAACCGTCTGGCCGCACGGCTGACCAACCGCGGCCTGCCCGTGGTGACCCTGTCGGGCGAGCTGTCCCAGACCGAGCGCAGCCATGCCCTGCAAGCCATGCGCGACGGGCGTGCACGTGTCTGCGTGGCCACCGACGTCGCCGCCCGCGGCATTGACCTGCCGGGGCTGGAACTGGTGGTCCATGCCGAGCTGCCCTCGAACCACGAAACCCTGCTGCACCGCTCCGGCCGGACCGGCCGCGCGGGCCGCAAGGGCGTCAGCGCGCTGATCGCCCCTCCCAAGGCCCGCAGCAAGGCGCTGCGGCTGCTGAAATGGGCCAAGCTGAGTGCCGAACACTGCGAGGCGCCCTCGGCTGACGACATTCTGGCCCGCGACGAAGAGCGCATGCTGGCCGATCCGGTCTGGCAGGAGCCGGTGGCCGAGAACGAACAGGCCGGTGTTCAGACGCTGCTGGACACCTTCACCCCCGAGCAGATCGCGGCGACCTACCTGCGACTGTTCCGCAGCCGCCATTCAGCGCCGGAAGAGCTGCGCCCGGTCGATGCGCAGGAGCCGCGCAAGGAACGCAAGCCTTTCGGCCCCTCGGTCTGGTTCTCTCTGTCCGGCGGCCGCGCCACAGGCGCAGACCCGCGCCGGGTGCTGCCGATGCTGTGCAAGGCGGGCGGTATCGACCGCGACGCCATCGGCGCCATTCGCATCCAAGAGAATGAGACCTTTGCCGAGATCAGCCAGGACGCGGTCGAGGGCTTTCTGAAGGCGCTCGACGGCAAGACCGAGCTGGAGCCCGGCGCGGTGCTGACCCGTCTGGACCAAGCCCCCGACCTGCCGCCGCCGCCGCGCCGCGGTCCCGGCGGCCCCAAGGGCGGCTTCAAAGGCGACCGCGCCCCAAAACCGCACCGCGGCAAATCCGACGGTGCCAAGCCATACCACAAGAAGTCGGAAGGCAGCGATGACAGCCGCCCGCCGCGCAAGGACTGGAAGGACAAGCCGCGCCGGGACGACCGGCCGGAGCGCTTTGAACGCCCTGATCGCGCAGAACGGCCCGAACGCAGCAAACCGCGTCCGGCGGAACGCCCCCGCAAACCCGCCCCGGCTGTAACCGCCAAACCCAAGGGCGCCTCGGATCCCTCCAAGCGGATGACCCGCCCCGGCAGCCCGGCAGGCAAACCGTCTGGCAAACCGTCTGGCAAACCCGCAGCCAAGCCCTATGCAGCCAAGGGTCCGAAGCCGCCCGTCGGCAAGCCCAACAGCAAGAAGAACAAGGCCCGTGCAGCGGCGGCCAAGGGCGGCGACGCCCGCCCCCGGCACAAGAGTGGCGGGCCGTCCAAACACAGGTGAAACACTAAATTCACCAGCCTGCGCCCGCGGCTTTTCTTGTCCGGTTTCAGAGCCTATACAGGGGCCAATAGGCAAAAACGTGCTCAAAGCACGAACAAAGGGACCGGAAAATGGCGCATATCATTGTCGTCGGCAACGAGAAGGGCGGCGCGGGCAAATCCACCGTCTCCATGCATGTCGCAACCACGCTGGCCCGTCTGGGCCACCGGGTTGCGGCGCTGGACCTTGATCTGCGGCAGCGCTCGATGGGGCGTTACCTGGAAAACCGCAAGGATTTCTGCGCCAAGGCGGGGCTGAATCTGCCGATGGTCGAGATGCACGAGCTGCCGGAAATCGACCCCGCCAGCCTGCAGCCCGGCGAGAACATCTATGATCACCGCTTGTCGGCCGCGGTTTCTGCGCTGGAAAACGGCCACGATTTCATCCTGATCGACTGCCCCGGCTCGCACACGCGGCTGAGCCAGGTTGCGCACTCTCTGGCAGATACGCTGATCACGCCTCTGAATGACAGCTTTGTCGATTTCGACCTGCTGGCGCATGTGGACCAGAAGGGCGAAAAGATCACCGGCCCCTCGGTCTACTCCGAGATGGTCTGGAACGCCCGCCAGCTGCGCGCGCAGGCCGGGTTGAAACCGATCGACTGGATCGTGATCCGCAACCGGGTCGGCACCCAGCGTATGGTCAACAAGGAAAAGATGGAGCGCGCCATCAACATGCTCTCCAAGCGGATCGGCTTCCGCGTCGCCCCCGGCTTCTCCGAGCGGGTGATCTTCCGAGAGCTGTTCCCCCGCGGGCTGACGCTGCTGGACCTCAAGGATATCGGCGTCAAACAGCTGAACATCTCCAACATCGCGGCGCGTCAGGAACTGCGCGACATGATGAAGGAAGTGAACCTGCCCGGCGTCGAGGTCAGCATCTGACCCCGCGCCCCCAAGCGCAAGACCCAATGGCTGCTGCGCCCCGTAGGGGGCGCAACGGCGTCAACTGTTACAGGAACAGTCGCCGCGGTAGATCGTGTAGAGCTCGATTGGTTCTGCCACGCCGCGCAGCATGTACCGCCCCAATGAAACCAGATCGTGGTTGGTGCCCTGCGCCGCCCGTTTCACATCTTCAGACATGATGATGTTCTGCCCGACGGACCGGTGCATCCCGGCGATCCGTGCGGTCTGGTTCACGGTCTGGCCGATCACGGTGAAATCCAGCCGGTTCTTGGCGCCGATGTTCCCATAGAGAATGTCGCCGGCGTGCAGCGCCAGCGTGAAGCCGGCCGTCGGCAGCCCTTCGGCTTCGCGCTCCGCATTGAAGCCGCGAATCTTGCCGCAAAGCTCATTGGCCGCGGCCAATGCGGCATGGGCGTCTTCTTCGATGCTGCCGAGGTTGAACATGGTCAACATCCCGTCGCCCATGAACTTCAGAATATTGCCGCCATGGGCCTGAATCGTCTCGACCGCCAGACCGAAATACCCGTTCAGCATGTCGATCAGGTCGGTGCCCGGCAGGCGTTCAGCCAGTTCGGTGAAGCCTTTCAGGTCAAACAGGCAGATTACCGCGTCAATCTCCTGCGACGACCCGCGCCGGATCTCGCCGGACAGCACCCGCTGACCGGCATCGCGCCCCAGGTAGACCTGCAGGAGATCCTTGGCGATCTGCCTGTTGGACGAGGATTTCAACGCAAGTCCGAGATGCGGCAGCGTCGTGCGGATCAAATCCAGTTCACGGTTGCTGAAGCCGCCAGCACGGTCAGTCGTCCAGGACACCAGGATGCCTTCGCCCGGGCGCCGCGGGTCCACGGGGGCCTCTTCCGGCGGGTGAAAGCGCAGCCCTGCCGCGAAATAATCCGTCGCGCCAACGGCGTGAAACTCCTCCAGCACCGGGAAGTCAAACGGCGGCCCCGCTTCCAGGGACACCCGAAGTTCCTGCTTCTCCTGCTGTAACAGCTGGAAGAACGGGCTGTTGAGCCAGTCATCACCGGGATTTTCCTGGTATTCGTAATGCTGGCTGGTGATGCTCTCACCACGCAGCCAACGAATGCCGATGCCGCCGAATTCCGGGTGATAGGCCCTCTGGGCCAGCTGGAACCGCATCAACGGCACCCCCGCCTCGGTCAGGCGCTGGCAATACCCATCCAGCAGGTCGTGCTGGCTGGTGCCTTGCAGCCCCTGCTCCATCAACCAGGCGATCAGCGGCCCGGAATTGACATCGATCTGAATCATACATTCACCTTTTGTACCGGCCCCTAATCTGGGTCTTGCCGGGCCAAAAGTCTATGGGGCGATGTCTGCTAATTTGCGCAACATGTTTCGCAAAATTGCAACCTCGCCCGCGCTGAACTGCTGGCACAGCTTCGCGTCATAGGCCACCGCGACCTTGCGCAAATCACGATAGGCCGCCTGCCCCGCCGCAGTCAGCGCGAGATGCTCTGCGCGGCGGTCCTGTTCATCGCGGGTGCGGGTCACGAAACGCTTCTCTGCCAGCTTGGACACGGCGCGACTGATCTTGGTCTTGTGGATCTTGGCCCGCGTGCCGATGTCCTTGGCCGTCATCTGGCCGTAGTTGCCAAGATGGAACAGCACCCGCCATTCGGTGCGCAGCATTCCGTAACGATCCTTGTAATGGCGCTGAAACCCCAGCGAGCTCTCTTCCGCGGCGCGATTCAGCAGGAAGGGCAGAAAATCCTGCAGGTCGAAATCATCTTTTTCACTCATTGCGGTCTCCCTTCCCTTGTTAGTTACAAAATCAACTAATATCCCGCAAGCAGAGACAGGAGGAACGCGCAAATGACCCGGACCGCAGATTCCCATCAGATGACCCAGGCGCCTTCGCTGGAAGGGCCGAACGCGGGCTACATGCCCGGCTTTGGCAATGACTTTGAAACCGAGGCGCTGCCCGGTGCGCTGCCGCAGGGCATGAACAGCCCGCAGAAATGCAACTACGGCCTTTATGGCGAACAGCTGAGCGGCACCGCCTTTACCGCCGATCCGCCGGAACGCACCTGGACCTACCGGATTCGCCCCTCGGTCAAACATTCGCACCGCTACGAGAAGATTGACCTGCCCTATTGGAAATCGGCCCCCTGCGTGGACCCGGACGTGGTCTCCCTGGGCCAATACCGCTGGGATCCGGTAGCGCATTCCGATGAGGGTCTGACCTGGCTCACCGGCATGCGGACGATGACGACCGCGGGGGATGTGAACACCCAGATCGGCATGGCGAGCCACATCTACCTGGTGACCGAGTCGATGGTCGACAGCTACTTTTACTCGGCCGATTCCGAGCTGCTGGTTGTCCCGCAGGAAGGTCGCCTGCGCTTTGCGACCGAACTGGGGATCATCGACCTCGCCCCGCAGGAGATCGCAATCATCCCGCGCGGGCTGGTCTACCGGGTCGAGGTGCTCGAAGGCCCCTGCCGCGGCTTTGTCTGCGAGAACTACGGCCAGAAGTTCGAACTGCCGGCTCGCGGTCCGATCGGTGCCAACTGCCTCGCCAACCCGCGCGATTTCAAGGCGCCGGTGGCGGCCTTCGAGGACCGCGAGGTGCCCTCGACCGTGACCATCAAGTGGTGCGGCCAGTTCCACCAGACCCGGATCGGCCACTCGCCGCTGGACGTGGTCGCCTGGCATGGCAACTATGCGCCCTACAAATACGACCTGACCACCTATTGCCCGGTCGGGGCGATTCTGTTCGACCACCCGGATCCGTCGATCTTTACCGTGCTGACGGCACCGTCGGGCGTGCCGGGCACCGCGAACATCGATTTCGTACTGTTCCGCGATCGCTGGATGGTGGCCGAAAACACCTTCCGCCCGCCATGGTATCACAAGAACATCATGTCGGAGCTGATGGGCAATATCTATGGCCAGTATGATGCCAAACCCCAAGGGTTCGTGCCGGGCGGCATGAGCTTGCACAACATGATGCTGCCGCATGGTCCGGACAAGAACGCCTTCGAGGGCGCGTCGAACTCCAACCTCGGCCCCGAGAAGCTGGAAAACACCATGTCCTTCATGTTTGAGACCCGCTTCCCGCAGCATCTCACGGCATTTGCAGCCAAGGAAGCGCCGTTGCAGGATGATTACATCGACTGCTGGAGCGACATCGAGAAGAAATTCGACGGCACGCCCGGCCTGAAATGATCTTGGTGCGGGGGCGCTGCCCCCTCTGGACCCCAAGGGGTCCATTCACCCCCGGAGTATTTCCGGAAAGATGAAAAGGATCCGCGGATCCGGAAACTGGAGACACCATGCCTCTGCTGAAATCCTGGGTGGCCTCGGCCAATGATGCGGCCCACCCGTTCCCGCTGAACAACCTGCCCTATGGCGTCTTTTCCATCGACGGCGATGATCCGCGCTGCGGCGTGGCGATCGGCGACCTGATCCTCGACATGCAGTCCGCCGAAGAGGCCGGACTGGTGCAGCTGGTCGACACGCCGCTGTTCGATGTGCCCTATTGGAATGACCTGATGGAGCAAGGCCCGGCAGTCTGGGCGGCGCTGCGCGAGCGGTTGACCGCCTTGCTGGCCGAAGGGTCGCCGGAGAAGGACAAGGTCAAGCCGCATCTGGTGGCGCAAGCCGACGCCGAGCTGCACATGCCCTTTGCAGTGAGCGAATACACCGATTTCTATGCGGGCAAGAACCACGCCTTCAACGTCGGCACCATGTTCCGTGGCCCGGAAAATGCGCTGCCGCCGAACTGGCTGCACATCCCGATCGGCTATAACGGGCGGGCCTCTTCGGTCGTTGTCTCGGGCACCAACATACGCCGCCCCTGGGGCCAGCTGAAAGGGCCGAATGACGACAAGCCGCGGTGGGCGCCCTGTGCGCGCTTCGACATCGAGCTGGAGATGGGCGCAATTGTCGGCACCCCCTCCGATGGCCCGATCACCGTGCAGGAGGCAGACGATCACATCTTCGGCTACGTGCTGCTGAACGACTGGTCGGCGCGCGACATCCAGGCCTGGGAATACCAGCCGCTGGGGCCGTTCCAGGCCAAGGCAACCGCGACCTCGATCTCCCCCTGGATTGTCACCAAACCGGCGCTGGAGCCGTTCCGCTGCGACACGCCCGAGCGCGAGGTCGAACTGCTGGACCATCTGAAGGACTATGGGCCGATGCTTTATGACATCGATCTCGAGGTCACCATGGCCCCCGCAGGCAAGGCGGCGTCCACCATCGCCCGGACCAACTACCGGGAAATGTACTACTCCGCCGCGCAGCAACTGGCGCATCACACCACCTCGGGCTGCCCGATGAACGCCGGCGATCTTCTTGGTTCCGGTACCATCTCCGGTGCCACCAAGGAAAGCCGCGGCTCCCTGCTGGAACTCAGCTGGGGCGGCAAGGAGCCCCTGACGCTGGACAGCGGCGAGGAACGCTCCTTCATCGAGGACGGCGATACGCTGACGCTGAAAGGCGCGGCCAGGGGCGATGGCTATACGATCGGGTTCGGAGATTGCACGGGAACCGTCCTGCCCGCGCTTGAAGACCCCTTCGCAAGATAAGGAAGACCGAAATGGCAAAAGCATTTGCGTCCCAAGGGGACCTGACCGAGAAGAAGATCACCTTTGATGAGATCGGCGACGGGCTTTATGCCTTCACCGCCGAAGGTGACCCGAACTCCGGCGTCATCATCGGGGACGACTCCGTGATGATCGTCGAAGCGCAAGCCACCCCGCGGCTGGCCAACAAGGTCATCGAGTGCGTGCGCTCTGTCACCGACAAACCGATCACCCACGTGGTGCTGACCCACTATCACGCCGTGCGCGTGCTCGGCGCCTCGGCCTTTGGCGCGCAGAACATCATCATGTCGGACAAGGCGCGCGCCATGGTGGTGGAACGCGGGCAGGAGGACTGGGACAGCGAATTCCAGCGCTTCCCGCGGCTGTTCGAAGGCCATGAAAGCATCCCCGGCCTGACCTGGCCCACTACCACCTTCTCCGAAGGCATGACCGTCTACCTCGGCAACCGCCGGGTCGACATCAAGCATCTGGGCCGCGCCCATACCGCCGGTGATGCGGTGATCCATGTGCCGGACCAGAACGTGATGTTCACCGGCGACATCGTGGAATACCACTCGGCCTGCTACTGCGGCGACGGGCATTTCAGCGACTGGGGCCGGACGCTCGACAACATCAAGGCCTATGAGCTGGACGCCATCGCACCGGGCCGGGGCGATGCACTGGTCGGTCAGGAGATGGTCAACGCCGCCATCGAGAACACCCGCGACTTCGTCGAAAGCACCTACCGCCCGGCAGCCAAAGTTGCCGCCCGCAATGGCACCCTGAAAGAGGCCTGGGACGCGGTGCGTGCCGAATGCGATCCCAAGTTCGCCGACTACGCGATCTACGAACACTGCCTGCCCTTCAACGTCGCCCGCGCCTTTGACGAGGCCCGCGGCATCGACACGCCCCGCATCTGGACCGCGCAGCGCGATCTGGAAATGTGGGAGGCCCTGCAAGGCTAGGCGCGCAGACATCACGGCCGGGGCGCAGTGACCAAGATCCTGCCGCCCCGTGCACAGGCATGAGAGGTTGGAGCATCCTTCCGGCAGCCGCCTGCCGGAACGCGGGGATGCTGTGTCTAAAGGCGGCCTCAACCCGGGAGGAAAGCGGATGAACAAGATCTTTGAGGAGCCCATGTACCCCTATTCGCGCCACGCGGATCAGGGCGCGGCCCGCCCCGTCCGCCACAAGGTTGTGATGATCGGGGCCGGCCCCGTGGGGCTGGCGGCCGCCGTGGATCTGGCGCAACAAGGCGTCGCCGTGGTGGTGCTGGATGACAACGACAGGGTCAGCACCGGCTCGCGCGCGATCTGCTTTGCCAAGCGCCCGCTGGAGATCCTCGACCGGCTGGGCTGTGGCCAGCCGATGGTCGACAAGGGCGTGCAGTGGAACGTCGGCAAGGTGTTCTTCGACGAGCGCCAGGTCTATGAGTTCAACCTGCTGCCCGAAGACGGACACAAGCGCCCCGCTTTCATCAACCTGCAGCAATACTATCTGGAAGCGCAGCTGGTGGAGCGGATCCGCGAGCTGCAACAACAAGGCGCGCAAATCGAGATCCGGGGCCGCAACAAGGTGACCGCGATTGACGCGCAGCCAGATCACGTGGCGCTCGAGATCGACACCCCCGATGGGCCTTACGGCCTGGAGGCCGATTGGCTGATTGCCTGCGACGGCGCGAGCTCCCCAACCCGGCGCATGCTGGGACTGGATTTTGTCGGCCGGGTTTTCGAGGATAATTTCCTGATTGCCGACGTGGTGATGGAGGCGGATTTTCCGACCGAGCGCTGGTTCTGGTTCGATCCGCCCTTCAACCGGGGCCAGTCGGCGCTGTTGCACAAGCAGCCGGACGGGGTCTGGCGGATTGACCTGCAGCTGGGCTGGGACATCGACAAGGAACGCGAGAAACGCCCCGAAAACGTCATCCCGCGGCTAAAGGCAATGCTGGGCGAAGAGGTCGAATTCCAGCTGGAGTGGGTATCGATCTACACGTTCCAATGCCGCCGGATGGAGAAGTTCCGCCATGGCAGGGTGATCTTTGCCGGCGATTCCGCGCATCAGGTTTCACCCTTCGGCGCCCGAGGTGCCAACTCCGGCCTGCAGGACAGCGACAACCTGTGCTGGAAACTGGCGCTGGTGCTGGACGGCAAGGCGCCCGAAAGCCTGCTGGACAGCTACGACGCCGAGCGCATCCAGGGCGCGGACGAGAACATCCTGAATTCCTCGCGGTCGACCGATTTCATCACGCCGAAGTCCGAAATGAGCCGCATCTTGCGCGACGCCGTGCTGGATCTGTCGGAACATCATCCCTTTGCCCGACCGTTGGTGAACTCGGGGCGCCTGTCGGTGCCCTGCATCCACGACGGGTCCCCGTTGAATTCAGCGGACGCGCTGGATGGCCCCACCCGCAGCCGCCCCGGCGCCCCCTGCCCCGATGCGCCGCTGGACGACGGTTTTCTGTTGGACCACCTGGGCGGAGAGTTCATCCTGCTGACCATCAACGCCGACGCCCCCGACCTGATCCAGGAAGCAGGCATCAGCGTGCGCAGGTTGGCGCTGTCCACGCAGGCCAACACCCACAGCGCGCTGAAAGATCGCTATCTGGGAGAACACGCCAGCGCCGTATACCTGATCCGGCCCGACCAACACGTCGCGGCCCGTCGCCCCAGCTATGACGACAACCTCATCCGCCAGGCCATTCGACGCGCCACTGGCAAGGAGTAATCGCGATGGAAGACACAGATCACCTGATCCTCACGCCCAATATCGATGACGCAGATGATTTCTACGCCGATCTCCTGGCGGCGCACGAAGGGCTGAGCAAGGCCGAAAGCGATGCGCTGAACGCACGGTTGGTGCTGGTGCTGGCCAATCACATCGGCGACCGCAGCATTCTGAAACAGGCGCTGAAGGCCGCGGCACGCCACCCGCAATAGGGCTGCGACCGCAAGCTTGCATCGCAACGGGGAGATACGAATGGGCAAGACAGTTTTGTTTGACTACTGGCGGTCCTCCGCCAGCTACCGAGTGCGGATCGCTCTTAACCTGGCAGGGATCGCGTTTGAGAGCGTACCGATCGATCTGGTGAAGGGCGAACACAGGACCACGGCGCACCTGGAACGCAATCCACAAGGTCTGGTGCCCGTACTGGACATCGACGGGCTGCGTCTCACGCAATCACTCGCCATACTGGACTATCTGGACGAGACCCGCCAACTCGGGCTCTTGCCCGCTGATCCCGGAAACCGTGCGCGAGCGCGCGCGCTCGCGCATTCCGTGGCCGTGGACGTCCACCCGGTCTGCAACCTGCAAGTTGCCAAACACGCAACCGGCCTCAGCTGCAACGCCGAAGACATGCCGAAAGCCTGGATGCAGCACTTCATCCGCCCCGGCCTGGCGGCGTTTGAACGTTTGCTCGCTGGTTTCGAACAAACGCCCTACTGCACGGGCGACACACCGGGCCTCGCCGACATCTGTCTCATGCCGCAACTCTACAACGCCCGGCGCTGGGAGGTCGATTTCGCCGACCTGCCCCGTATTTGCGCCGCCGAAGCAGTCTGCGCCCAGCACCCGGCTTTTGCCGCGGCACATCCAGACCAGTGCCGCTAGGGCACAGCGGCCCGATACCTATGCCATAAGACGGCCCGAAGGGCCGAACCGCCCGGCATTGAGACCGTTCCGCTCACGTCGCCGCAACGTGACTGACAACACGTGGGCCGCGCGACGGGCCGATCTGAACAGCGCCCTAGTCGGCGATCACGTCCTGACGCTGCTGGCCCAGCCCTTCAATGCCCAGTTCCACGACATCGCCCGCCTTCAGATAGCGCGGAGGCTTCATGCCCATGCCAACACCCGGCGGGGTCCCGGTTGAGATCACGTCACCGGGGTGCAGGGTCATGAATTGGCTCAGGTAGTGAACCAGGTAGGCAACTCCGTAGACCATCGTCGACGTGGAGCCATCCTGCATGGTCTCGCCATTCACCTTCAGCCACATGGGCAGGTTCTGCGGATCGGCAACCTCGTCCCGTGTCACCAGCCAAGGCCCGATCTGGCCAAAATTGTCGCAGCTCTTGCCCTTGGTCCACTGGCCTTCCCGTTCGATCTGGAAGGCGCGTTCCGAGACATCATTGGCCACCGCGTAGCCAGCGACATGATCCATAGCCTCGGCCTCGCTGACATATTTGGCCGGTTTGCCGATCACCACCGCCAGTTCCACCTCCCAGTCGGTCTTTTGAGAACCTCGGGGGATGATGATGGGATCATTCGCGCCGCAGATGGCCGAGGTCGCCTTCATGAAGACCACCGGCTCCGACGGCACCGCAAGCCCGCTTTCGGCCGCGTGGTCAGCGTAATTGAGCCCGATGCAGATGAATTTTCCGGTTCCGGCAATCGGCGGCCCAAGGCGCGGGTTACCTTCAACCGCGGGCAACGCATCGATGTCCACGTCTGCCAACCGTTTCAGACTGTCGGGATAGAGGTGCCTGCCGGACAGGTCGTCGATCAAACCAGAAAGATCCCGGATGCTGCCATCCGTGTGCAGAAGACCCGGTTTCTCGGCGCCAGGCGCCCCAAAGCGAAGCAGTTTCATGTCGTGGCTTTCTTCCTTGTTTCAAACGGTCCGATCTATACCGATACATCAGGCGCGCGCTCAGGGATAGAATGCAGCCGCGTGGTATGTTGACGCCCACCGCGACGAAGTTACTGCCGCGCTGTGTTTTTTCGGTGCATCAAGCGGCGGCCGCCTCGGAGGCGAAAGCTGTCAGCTCACGCAGTACAGGCTTGAAAATACTCGTACATACAGGTTTTGCCCGAGTTTGGAACCTGTCCCCGATGCCGTACTGACAGCCCTCAGGGTGAGACAACCGATCTACGGACTCTGATTTCGCAGGTACGGATGGCTCCGGATGCTGATGCCCCGGGGGCCATCAGCTTGAACTTGTTGGCGAACTGGCCGGGATCATGGCTTTGGGGGGCCTTGAATCGAAAAAGCCCCCGCTGTTTGCGAGGGCTTGGTCGGAAACGATGGTTGCGGGAGCAGGATTTGAACCTGCGACCTTCAGGTTATGAGCCTGACGAGCTACCTGGCTGCTCCATCCCGCGTCAGGTGTTTTGTATCGTTCAAGAGAGGTTTTGGATTTTACTAGGTTTGGCG
>NZ_JBGFGM010000065.1:0-74088 GCF_041224635.1 Leisingera sp. XS_AS12 | reverse complement strand
GCGCGTACCCTGTGTTTGCTATGGAAGAGATCATTTCTTGACGGCAGAGCCCGTCTGGGCAAACCTGTCAGGGCGTCCGGGGCTCCGGATGCTCCATGACCTGCTGACCTAAGCAGCCGGAAATTCCCGACATAGGACGTTGTCCCGCCTGAACTTTTCCCGGACCGCCTGTTTCAGCGCGTCCGAGCCGCCAAGGGCGGTGTACTTCGTCTCGCCCGCCTGCATGGCCGCCGCCGCGGCGGTCTTGATGTGCTCCGGCGTGTCAAAATCCGGCTCCCCCGCGCCCAGGATGATCACCGGCGCGCCCTGCCGCTTCATCTCGGCCGCGCGGGCGCCGATGGTCAGGATTTCGGACACCCCGATGGGATCAAGACGGCGGGCGCGGCGGAACTGGGCCATGGCGAAAGGCTCCTTTGCTGGATTTGCGTTCCAGCCAGAGTGACGCAAAAGCCCTCGACCGGAAAACCTGCGCTTTGCGACGGCATTCATTCCAGCATGGCATCAGACGCCACGGGCGGCACTCGTCACTCCGGGCGGCTGCGCAGCTGCCTGCGCATCCAATGCTCCAGCTTCTGCCCGGCTTCCGTCAGCGGTCCCTGCGGGCGCACCAGAAAATACTTCTTGCGCGACACCAGCGCCGGGCCAGCGATGCGCAGCAGGCGTCCGGCGGCTATGTCGCGCGCCACCATGTCATAGGGCACGATCGCCGCGCCCAGCCCGGCGGCGGCGGCGGCTATCACCATGGAATGCTGGTCAAAATACCGCCCGTCCTGCCGCGGCGGCCCGTCCAGGCCCGCGCGTTCGAACCATTCCGCCCAGGCGCCCGCCCGGCTGTCCAGATGCAGCAGCGGCGCCTGCGCCACAGCGGCCGGCTGCTGCAGATCATGCGCTGCATGAAAGCCCGGCGCGCAGACCGGCACCATTTCCTCGCCGAACAGCGGCGTCATCTGGGTGCCGGGCCAGTTGTCCAGCCCGAAATGCACAGCCAGATCAAATTTTTCCCGTGCAAAATCAAACGGCTCCAGCCGGGTCGAGAAGCTCAGCTCCACCTCCGGGTGGCGGGCAAAGAAATCCGGCAGCCGCGGGATCAGCCAATGATTGGCAAAGCCCGGCAGCACCGCCAGCCGCAGCGCAGAGCGCCCCGCCCCCGCTGCCGCCGCCTTGTGCAGCGTGGCGCGCAGTCCGGCCAGATCCTGCTCCAGATCCGCCGCCAGGCTCTGCCCCGCCGCCGTCAGCACCACGCCGCGGCCCGCGCGCTGGAACAGGTCAAACCCGAGATCCGCCTCCAGCTCCTTCACCTTCTTGCTGACGGCGCTCTGGGTCAGTCCCAGCTCCTCGCCGGCGGCGGTAAAGCTTTGATGGCGCGCAGCACTTTCAAAGCAGCGCAGGTGGGTCAGGCTCGGCAGCCGCATCTCAGGCCTCCTGCTGCAGCTGCGCTGCCAGCCACTCGCGGAATTTTATCAACGGGTAATCCTCCGCATGTTCGGCCGGCCAGACCAGGAAATACTCGCCAAGGCTGACCGCCGGCCCTTGCATCGCCAGCATCAGCCGCCCCTGGGCGATCTCGTTCTCGGCCAGGAAATCCGGCAGCAGCGCCACCCCCAGCCCATGCACCGCCCCCTGCGTCATCGCCGAGGACTGGTCGAACAGCATCCCCTTCAGCTTGGGCGCAGCGACGTCATGCAGGGTGAACCACTGCTCCCAGCAGTCCGGATGGGTTTCCAGATGCAGCAGCGGAAATTCCAGCAGCGCCGCCGGGCTCTGTGCCGGCGCCGCCATCAGCCCCGGCGCGCAGACCGGCAGCACATGTTTCGGCATCAAGGGCATGTATTCGACCCCCGGCCAGTCCCGCACCCCGTAGTGGATCGCCGCCTGCGCGCTGCCCGCATCAAAGCTGAACGGCAGGTTGTGGGTGTGCAGGTTGACGGTGATGCCGGGGTGCTGCGCCGCAAAATCCCGCAGCCGCGGCGCCAGCCAGTGCAGCCCGAAGGATGGCAGGATCGACAGGGTAAAGCTGCCGCCATCCGGGTTGGCCCGCAGCTTGACCGAGGCCTGTGCCAGCCGGGTCAGGATCGCCCGCGCTTCCCGCGCAAAACCGGCCCCCGCCGGGGTCAGCTGCATCCGCATCTGGTCGCGCGCGATCAGGTCAACCCCCATCTGCTCCTCCAGCTGCTTCAGCTGACGGCTGACGGCGCTTTGCGTCAGCGACAGATCCTCCGCCGCGGCCGAGGCGCTGCCGAGCCGGTCCACCGCCTCCAGCGCCAGCAGCGAGGGGATCGAGGGCAGGAAACGGCGCGGCGCAATCATATGATACTAACTCATAGGGGCAGGAATTACTTTCATTAGCAATCCCGCGCGGGTGGTGCAATTTCTATATCATACCGATATCCGGCGCGCCAAGCCGGGGGAGTTTTCAGAATTTTTCCTCATGGCACGCCCTCGCACCACGAAGGATCACCACATGACCCATTCCGACATCCTTGCCGCGGCCGGCTTGACCGATGCCGAGCTGACCGGCGGCAGCCTCGCCGTCACCACGCCGGTGGACGGCAGCGAAATCGCCCGCCTGAAAATGCACAGCCCGGCCGAGGCCGAGGCGCAGATCGCCGCCGCCAAACAGGCCTTCCACGCATGGCGCACGGTGCCCGCCCCGCGCCGCGGCGAGCTGGTGCGCCTGCTGGGCGAAGAGCTGCGCCGCGAAAAGGAAAACCTGGGCCGCCTGGTGACGCTGGAATGCGGCAAGATCTACCAGGAGGGCCTGGGCGAAGTGCAGGAGATGATCGACATCTGCGACTTCGCCGTCGGCCTGTCACGCCAGCTCTATGGCCTTACCATCGCCTCGGAACGCCCCGGCCACGCGATGCGCGAAACATGGCACCCGATGGGCACCTGCGGCATCATCACCGCCTTCAACTTCCCCGTCGCGCCCTGGTGCTGGAACGCGGCACTTGCGCTGGTCTGCGGCGATCCGGTGATCTGGAAACCGTCGGAGAAAACCCCGCTGACCGCGCTGGCGGTGCAGAAAATCTGCGAGCGCGCCATGGCCGCCTTTGGCGACGACGCGCCCGAGGGCCTCATCCAGGTGCTGATCGGCGAGCGTGATCTGGGCGAGGCGCTGACCGCGTCGAAAGACGTCGCCATCATCTCCGCCACCGGTTCCGTGCCGATGGGCAAGGCGGTTGCGGCGGATATGTCCAAACGTCTGGGCCGCACCATTCTGGAGCTCGGCGGCAACAACGCGATGATCGTCGCCCCCTCGGCCGATCTGGAAATGGCCCTGCGCGCCATCGTGTTCTCTGCCGTCGGCACCGCCGGCCAGCGCTGCACCAGCTTGCGCCGCCTGATCGTGCACGAAGACATCTACGACGCGCTGATCCCGCGCCTGATCAAGGCCTACGAGGGTCTGCCCATCGGCGACCCGCTGGCCGACGGCACCCTGGTCGGCCCGCTGATCGACCGCGCCGCCCTCGACGCCATGACCTCCGCCCTGGAGCAGGCCAAGGCCGAAGGCGGCACCGTGCACGGCGGCGCGCAGACGCTGGCGGACAGCCACCCTGATGCCGCCTATGTGCATCCGGCGATTGTCGAAATGCCCGGCCAATCCGCCATCATGCACAGCGAAACCTTCGCCCCGATCCTTTACGTGGTGAAATATTCCGACCTCGACCAAGCCATTGAAATGCAGAACGAAGTACCGCAGGGCCTCAGCTCCTGCATCTTCTCGACCGACGTGCGCGAAACCGAATATTTCCTCTCGGCAGCGGGTTCCGACTGCGGTATTGCCAATGTGAACATCGGCCCCTCCGGCGCTGAAATCGGCGGCGCCTTCGGGGGCGAGAAGGAAACCGGCGGCGGCCGCGAAAGCGGGTCCGACGCCTGGAAAGGTTACATGCGCCGGCAGACCAACACAGTGAACTACTCACGCGAGCTGCCGCTTGCTCAGGGGATCAAATTTGACATCTGATCTGGCTTCCTGCCTCTGGCACCAGACCTGCCAGGAAACCCCCGCCTTCCCGGAACTCACCGGGGAGGCGACGGTCGATCTTGCCGTCATCGGCGGCGGCTATACCGGCTGCTCGGCGGCCCTGCGGGCGGCGGAACTCGGCGCCTCGGTGCAGCTGATCGAGGCGGCAGAGATCGGCAGCGGCGGCTCCGGCCGCAATGTCGGGCTGGTGAACGCAGGCCTCTGGCTGCCGCCCGAGGACATCAACGCCCATCTCGGCGCCGATGCCGGCAACCGCCTGTCGGCCCTGCTGGCCGGCGCCCCCGCCCTGGTGTTCTCGCGGATCGAACAGCACCGCATCAACTGCGAGCCCGTGCCCGGCGGCACCCTGCACTGCGCCCATGCGCCCTCCGGCATGAAGGATTTGCGCCGCCGCCACGCCCAGCTGCGCGCCATCGGCGCCCCGGTGGAGCTGCTGGACAGCGCCGAGGCGCAGGCCCGCGTCGGCAGCCAGGCCGTGCACGGTGCCCTGTTCGACCCGCGCGCCGGCACCATCCAGCCGATGGCCTATGCCCGTGGCCTCGCCCGCTCCGCGGCAGAGGCCGGGGCGCAGATCGCCTGCAACACCCCCGCCACCGGCCTGACGCGCACGGCGGAGGGCTGGCGCATCAGCACCCCGCGCGGGGAAATCCGCGCCCGCCAGCTGATCATGGCAACCAATGCCTATGCCCGCGCCATCCCCGGATATGACGCGCCACAGCTGATCCCGGTGCATTATTTCCAGGCCGCCACCGATCCGCTGCCCGACGAACTGCGCGCGCAGATCCTGCCGGGCGGCGAGGGCTGCTGGGACACGGCGCTGGTGATGTCCTCCTGGCGGCTGGACATGGCCGGACGGCTGATCATCGGCGGCATGGGCGCGCTGGACCATTTCGGCAGCGCCCTGCACCGCAGCTGGCTGGCCCGCAAGCTGGCCGACCTGTTCCCAAACCTCCGAGACATCCCCTTGCGCAGCTACTGGCATGGACGCATCGCCATGACCACGGAACATCTGCCCAAGATCCTTGATCTGGGAAGCGGTTACGCCTGCTTCGGCTATTCCGGCCGCGGCATTGGCCCCGGCACCCTGTTCGGCAACGCAATGGCCGAAGCTCTGCTCAACGGCGACCCGTCGGTGCTCCCGGTCTCCCCGATCCAAGACCACGCAATTCCCTGTGCCGGTCTACGCAGTCTCTATTATGAAACGGGTGCGACTCTGACCCATATGGTCAGCAACAGATAAAGAGCGGGCCACATGGGCCCGCCCTTGATGGTTCAAATCAGTCACACGCGGCGATCGCACGACCCAGCTGCTGCAACAGAGACGGGTAAAACTGCGGCCCCGGCTCAAGGTTGGCTCCGAGCGGATCCAGCACTGCCGTACCGGCACCGGTCCCCTCCAATACCGTGGCAACCAGCCCCGGATTGAACTGGGGCTCGGAAAATACGCAGCTCACGTTGCGCTCCGCCACGACCTCGCGAATTTCGGCAATCCGGGCCGGGCTCGGCTTGCCCGCGTCCCCCAGCGAAATGGCGCCCGCGGCGGCAAGGCCGAAGCCTTTCTCGAAATACTGATAGGCATCGTGGAAGACGATGAAGTGCTTCGAGCGGAACGGCTCCAGCTCCGCCGAGACACTGGCGACGGTTTCAGCAATCTCCTGCTTCGCCGCTTCGGCATTGGCCCGGTAGGCCGCGGCGTTGTCCGGGTCATGCTCCTCCAACTCGGCGGCGATCACATCCAGCCAGACCTGCGCATTGGCCGGCAAGAGCCATGCATGCGGATCGGCTCCACTGTGATCATGGCCATCGTGGTCGCGATGCGCATCGTGGTCTTTGCCAGATTGGCCATGCTCCTCGTGGTCATGGCCGTCGTGATCATGCTCTTCGTGATCATGCGCTTCGTGGTCATGCGCTTCGTGGTCGTCGTGACCATGGCCGTGCCCGGCATGATCGGCCTCGTCCTGCGCCCCATGGTCGTGGCTGTCATGGTCATGCCCGCCGTGATCATGGCCTTCATGGTCGTCATGGCCGTGATCGTCGTGCGCCTGCCCGTGATCGTCATGCCCATCTTCGCCACCATGGTCATGGGCCTCGAAACGCGCCCCTTCGCGGAAGGACAGGACAGTGGTGCCATCGACTTCCAGAAGCTCGACCCGGTGCGCATCGGCGGCCAGCTCTTCCAGCGGGCCGGCCAGCCACGGGGTCAACGACTCCCCCATCCAGAACACCAGGTCCGCCTGATCCAGCGCCCGCGCTTCGGAAGGGCGCAACGCGTAACCATGCGGCGAAGCCCCCGGAGGCACCACCAGGGCAGGTTCACCCACCCCCTGCATCACGCGCGCCACCAACCCGTGAACCGGTGCGATATCTGTCGCCACCTGCGGCGCCTCAGCCCAGGAGCCCCCGGCGCCTGCCAGCAAAGCCACCGCTGCCACGCCCATCTTTTTCATACCTGCAATCCGCATATCGGCCCTATGTAATCTTATAACATCACGCGCTTGATAAACGTCATAACATAACATATCAAGAGGCAAATCTTTTGCCCAAAGGATCATCATCCATGGAGTCCATCGGCTTTGCCCCGCACAATCACAGCAATTGCATCCAGGACTGCATTGCTGCCGTCGACAGCCACTGTCGTCTGAACGGGCTGCAGTTCACCCCGGTGCGGCGGCGGGTGTTGGAAATCCTGCTGCAGGAACACCGCGCGATGGGGGCCTATGAAATACTGGACCGTCTGCGTGAAGAGGGGCTGGGATCGCAGCCACCCGTCGCCTATCGGGCGCTGGATTTCCTGGTAAAGAACGGCTTTGCGCACAAGATCGAGCGGTTGAATGCATTCATCGCCTGCGCCCATCCGGGGGAAAATCATGCGGCCTCCTTTCTGATCTGCCGTGCCTGTGACGCGGTGGCGGAAACCCGGCGCGAACCTTCCCAGGGCCAGTTGGGACAGGCGGCGCGGGAGGCGGGTTTCGTGATCGAACGCGCCGTGGTCGAGGCCGAGGGCCTTTGCCCCAAATGCCAGCAGGAACCCCCGGCATGAGCCTGATTTCCCTGCAAGACCTCAGCGTGCGCCACGGCGGCAACACGGTGTTGTCAAAGGTCAGCCTGAACATCGACCCGGGCGAAATCGTCACCGTGGTCGGCCCCAACGGCTCCGGCAAGTCCACGCTTCTGCGCAGCATCATCGGCGCACAGCGCGCCACGGCCGGCGCGGTGCGCCGCGCGCCGGGGCTGCGCATCGGCTATGTGCCGCAAAAGCTGCATATCGACCCGACGCTGCCGCTGACGGTGCGCCGGTTTCTCAGCCTGCCGCAGCGCGTCAGCGACCACCGCGCGGCGGAGGCGCTGGAGCAGGCGGGTGCCGGCAACCTGGCGGCCCGCCAGATGGCGGACCTGTCCGGCGGCCAGTTCCAGCGGGTGCTGCTGGCGCGGGCGCTGCTGTGCGACCCGCAGCTCCTGATCCTCGACGAGGCCACCCAGGGCCTCGACCAACCCGGCTCCGCCGCCTTCTACCAGCGCATCGAAAAGGTCCGCCAGGACCTCGGCTGCGCGGTGCTGATGGTCAGCCACGAGCTGCATGTTGTGATGGCGGCCTCCGACCGGGTGATCTGCCTCAACGGTCATGTCTGCTGCGAGGGCGCGCCGGAGCATGTCGCCTCGGCCCCGGAATACCGTGCCCTGTTCGGCACCGGCACCCAGGGCGCGCTCGCGCTCTACCGGCACGAACACAACCACAGCCATGATCACGATGGCCACGACTGCGCGCATGATCACCACCACGAGGCAGCGGAATGATGGGTTTGCTTGACGATTTTCTGATCCGCGCCGCGCTTGCCGGCATCGGGGTGGCACTGGCGGCGGCGCCGCTTGGCTGTTTCGTTGTTTGGCGCAGGATGGCCTATTTCGGTGATGCCACGGCCCATGCGTCTATTTTGGGCGTGGCGCTGGCGCTCAGCTTCGACATCTCGATCTTTGCCGGCGTCCTGGCGATGGCCCTGGCGATGGCGACAACCGTGTCCGCCCTCGCCGGACGCGGCTATGCGATGGATACGCTTCTGGGCGTGCTGGCCCATTCGTCGCTTGCCTTCGGCCTCGTCGCGGTCTCGTTTCTGTCCGGGGTGAGGATCGACCTGATGGCATATCTGTTCGGGGACATCCTCGCCGTCGGGCGTGGAGACCTGGCCGTGATCTGGGGCGGCGCGTTGGTTGTGCTCGCCCTGCTGTGGTGGCGCTGGTCGGCGCTGCTGACCGCGACATTGAACCCCGATCTGGCCCATGCGGCAGGTATCGATCCACGCCGGGAGCAGATGGTGCTGACACTGGCGCTGGCGGTGGTGGTCGCGGTTGCCATCAAGGTTGTCGGCGTTCTTCTGATCGCAGCAATGCTGCTGATCCCGGCCGCCGCGGCACGCCCTTTTGCGCGAACACCGGAAAGCATGGCCGTGGTTGCCGCGCTCTTGGGAATGCTGGCCGCGACGGGCGGGCTGCAACTGGCATTCGTGTTTGACACGCCCGCCGGCCCCAGCATCGTGTGCCTGGCGGCGGTCAGTTTCGCAGTTTGCAGCCTCGGCAGCGCACTTTACCGCGGTCGCCCCTGAGCGCCCCCCGGCGCGGCAGATGACACAGGACCCGCAGCGACCGTGCTGCGGGTCTTTTCTGCATCATGTGCCAGTGCTTTTCAGGGCATCAGGATCTCCGACGCGGGTCCATTTCTGAATGGTGTCCGCCAGAGCCTTCTTGTTTATCGGCTTGCTGAGGAAATCATCCATTCCCGCGCGCAGGCATTTTTCCTGGTGGCTCTGCAGCGCATTGGCGGTGAGGGCGACGATGGGACAGCTCTCGCTGCCGGTTTCCGCCTCGAGTCGGCGCATTTCGGCCGTGGCCTCCAGGCCGTCCATTTCCGGCATCATCATGTCCATCAACACGATGTCAGGCCGGTGCTCCCGGAACATCTGCACCGCCTCAACACCATTTTTGGCAATCCGAATGTCCAGCGGAGCATCCTTCAGCATCTTGGTCACAACCAGCTGATTGGTGCGATTGTCCTCTGCCAGCAGTACGCTGACCGGCTTGGCAATCTCCCGAGGCTGCACCTCCTCGACATCCCTGGGCGCGGTCGGCTCAACCGCCCTGTCCAGGGCGCGCGTTATGACTTGCCGCAACTGCGCGGCGCGCACCGGTTTCAGAATGAACTCACAGGCGCCGATCGCATCGCAATCACTCCGGTTCAGCGCATGTTCGACCGAAGACAGGATGATCACCGGCACCTTGCGGAACTCCGGCATGGCGCGGATTCGCTCCGCAAGCTGCCGCCCGTCCATCTTCGGCATCTGGTAGTCCAGCAGGATGAAGTCAAACTGCTGCCCGGTGAGCTGCGAATCCGCCAGGATCTCCAGCGCCTCATGGGCCGAAGCCGCGGCCTCCGATTTCACGCCCCAGCTGCTCAACCGCTCGGACAATATCATCCGGTTCAGTTCCAGATCGTCAACCAGCAGCCCGCGCAGCCCAGCGAAGCTGACGCTGGCGGAGGGCGGCCGCGCTTCAACGGTACCGCCTTCTTTCAGCGGCAGTTCCAGCAGGAATTCCGACCCCTGCCCCGGTTCCGAGGTCACCTCGATGGTGCCGCCCATCAACTCCAGCAACCGTGCAGAGATCGCCAGCCCCAGGCCGGTGCCTTCAAAATTACGCGTCGCCGCGGTGTCGACCTGCTCGAAGGCGCGGAAGATCCGGCCGAGACGCTCCTCGGCGATGCCGATACCCGTGTCAGAGATCCGCAGCTGCAGCACATGCCCGCCACCCGGTTGCGGGCGGCCGGTCACGTCGATATAGACATACCCCTCGTTGGTGAATTTCACCGCGTTTCCGGCAATATTCGTGATGACCTGCCGGATCCGCCCGGCATCGCCCTCGAAAACCTCGGGCAACGCGGGGTCATAGCGCATGGCGATTTCGATCCCCTTGTCCGCCGCCCCGGGCGACAACAACGTCACCACGTCTTCAATCGCGGTCTGCAAGTTGAACGCAACCGGGGTGAGCTCGACCTTGCCGGCCTCGATCTTCGAGAAGTTCAGGATGTCGTTGATGATCGTCAACAACGCCGACCCCGATTTCGCGATGGTTTCGGCGTACATCTTCTGGTCTTCGTCCAACCGGGTTTCCTGCAACAGCTCGGCCATCCCGATCACCCCGTTCATCGGGGTCCGGATTTCATGGCTCATGTTGGCAAGGAATTCCGACTTGGCCCTGTTGGCGATGTCCGCCGCCTGGCGCGCCTGCTCCATCGCGTACTCACGCTCATCGCGCTCGGCAAAGGTTTCCTCCAGGACCCCGACCGAGAAGTCGAGCGCCCGAAACTCGCGGGAGGCATACCACGGAAGCGGCCGGATCGGGCTCCGCAGACCGGCGATGGCCCCCGACATCCGCTTGTGGATCCGGTGCAGCGGCCGCAAGGCCAGGACATTCACCAGCAGCAGCACCAGAAGGGACAGGGCCAGCACGGGCACCACGGTCCAGATGATGATCTGGCGCACCCGCGCATTGACCAGCGCCTTGCCATCGCGGGTCGACCACTTGACCACCATCGTGCCGAAGGACGCGCCCTCAAGCTCGATCGGGCGCTCGTACATGACATAGGTATCAGAGGCGGCCTGCTCCGGCGCCGAAGAGGCGGCCAGAACCCGGCCGGAGGGATTGCGGATCTCGATGGCCAGAAGCTGCGGCATACGCGTGACGGCTTCGGTCAGCCCGGTTTCCAGAACCGGGACATCCTCGACGATGATGGCTTCCAGCATCATCCCGCTGAGCAGCGACACCGTCAGGTCGGCATTTTCCTTCAGGTGTTCTTCCAGGCGATGCACTTCCTGGCGCTTGGCCAGTTCCCCAACGGCCAGACCGACCACTGTGGCGACCACCAACAGGGACAATACGATCTGGAAAAGGATGCTCGTGTGTTTCATCGCCGCTGTCGCCGCCTCAGAATGCCAGGCTGCGCTCCATGGCCCGGCGAATGATGTCATAGTCTTCGTCGGCTCCGGTCAGGAAGCCGTTCTTCGAGATCTTGCGCACACGTTCCTCGTTTTCCGAGGACAGCATGACCTGCCGCATCGCCTCCAGCACCTCCGGTGCCATGTCAGCGGACGCCAGCCAGGGTTTGGTCACATTTTCAAAGGAAGCAAGCACCCGAATCGGCACGCCCTTGTCGGCCAGCTTCTTATAGGTGCTTTCCTTCAGCGCCCCTGCGGCATACTTTCCCGCGCCCACGGCTTCGCCCACCAGGTCATGACGGCCGAGGTAGGCGAACTCCGCCAGGTCTTCACTGCTGATCCCGGCCTCCAGCAGATACTCCTGGGCGAGATAGCGTCCGATCGTCGACAGCTCGTCCCCGAATGCAAAACTCTGCCCGGCGAGTTCCTCGACCGACTGAACCGGGCTGTCGGCGTGAACCACGATCACCCCGTTGAACCGCTTCCCGCCATTCTTCGATTCCATGGCGACGATGCGGATGTCCGGATTTTCCTTCATCACATGCACATAGGACGCCGGGCCGAAGCGGGCGAAATCCACCTCGCCGGCGGCCAGCTGGCGGATGCCCTCTCCATATTCCTTGGCAATCTTGAGACGGATGGTCACAGGCTCACCCAGCCGTTCGGACATCCGCTCGGACAGGAAGGAGAGGAACGGCTGATACTGGCGCACTGTCGCAGTCGGCTTGTCCGCCGCATAGGTACCGAACACCAGTTCGGTGTCGGCTTGCGCCGACGCAGCATGCAGCAGGCCAGCCGTCACGGCCAGGGCCAAGCGAAACCGCCCGAGCGAGCGGGGAAAAGGAAGACTTGATAACAGGAACTGGCTCACGGCAATCGCCTCCTAACTGACCACGGTCGGCACCACTTTCGACCATTCGCTTCTCTTTCATCTCACATTGCGAGAAAGACAACGTTAACGCGCCAAATTTTATCGGAAAAATTTGTGCTTCTTTTATCGACGAGATAACATCTTAACGGTTCGGTAATATTTACGTCATCTTTTAGACAAATTCGCCACAATTCAAATCGCCAGCCCGTCTGGCTCAGCAGGAACCGCTGTGAACATTTTGCATTCCTCCCATCCGACCAGCTCCGCCCGCAAACTCACAGGCCAGCTCCTTGTTCTTGTGTCTCTTTTCTGGGTCATGCCGGTTGCAGCCTTCGCTATCCCGTCACCCGAGCTGGTGATCGGCTCCGTTTCCTCCCTCTCGCAAGTCTTTGCAGTGGGAATTGCCATGATCTCGGGCCTGGGAGCGGTCATTGCAACGAAACTGGGTTTTACCCCCAGGAAGGGCGGAACTCCTGCACGCCACCCGGTCAAGCTGATTGCCGGCTTGTCTCTGGCCGCCGTGGCGTTGGCAATCGGCAATTACTGGCAATATTCATCACATCAAAAGGCAGAGCTGGCCCGCTTGCAGGCAACATTGACCCGGCCTGCCCAGTTTGACGGCACCGCCATCAAGGACGCCAGCCTCAAGGAAACCAGCTACTCCAAACAGGCGGACCATCCGCTGGGCATCAGCACCGCTGATGCCGCCGCCGCCCTCGAGGACGGCTCCACGCTGTTCTTCGACATCCGCGAGACGGGCGAAAACGCCATGGGCACCCTGCCGGGCGCCACCCACATCCGGTTCCCCGATTTCCTGCAATCCCGTCCGGTGCAGCCCGGCCAGAAGGTCGTTCTGTTCTGCCACAACGGCAACCGCAGCTCCGAAACCTGTACCAAGCTGGCGGAAATGGGCATCGACTGCAGCTTCATCAAAGGCGGCATCGAGAAATGGATCGTCGAAGGTCGCGATTTCTCCGACAAGGACGTCAAATCCCTGTCCGACCTCCGGGCAATCCCCGAATACCCGGGCAAGGACGTCCTGCTGAGCACGGATGACTTCAAAGCCCTGCTCGAAACCGAAGATTTGCAGATCGTCGACACGCGCTATCCCGGTGATTTCGCCTCGGGACATCTGCCCGGCGCCATCAACATCCCGATCCGCAAGATGACGACCAGCGACCTGATGCAGCAGATCGCGGCGCTGGATCCCGACAAGCCGACGATCGCGGCCTGCTATGACCGCCGCAGCTGCTTCATGAGCCAGGTGCTCGGGCTGGAACTGTCGCAACAAGGTATCGATTTCCGCGGCCGCTACACGCTGCCCTGGGAGTATTTCATCCCGCCCGCGCCCAAGCCGCACGTTCAGGACTGGCTGGCCGAACAGCAGACCGGCCTTTGGGACCGGGCGATCTCCGCGCTGTCCGCAGCACTGCTCTGGGTGCATGAGCGCAGCCATATCCTCCTTGGCCTGCTGGCACTATCGGTCGTCACCCGGCTTCTGGTGCTGCCGGTCGCGCTGAAATCCGAACGCGATCAGATCATCACGGCTGAAACCGCGGATGAGCTGAAGGACCTGAAGGCGCGCCTGGCCGATGATCCCGTCCGCAAGGCCCGGGCGGTGCAGGCCTTTTATGCCGAAAAAGGACTGACACCGATGCGGAACCTGACCGCATTGCTGTTCCTTCCGGTGATGATGCTGGGCGTATCCGCGGCACAACAGGCCAGCGCCAGCCTGCAAACCTCGTTCCTGTGGATGCCTGACCTGGGCGCGCCCGACCCGCTGTTTGTCATGCCCGCGCTGTTCTGCGCCCTGGCCGCCGTCTACCTGCTCTGGGCGGTGGCCAAGACCCGGCGCCAGAAACAACTGTGGATGCTGCTGGGGGTGCCCGCGCTGTTCGCCATGGTCTTTGGCCTGTCCGGTGCCGCCAATGTCTATCTCTGCTTCAGCCTGACGCTGCTGCTGGTCCAGCGCGCCTATGTCACCGGCATGCACCGCAGGATCGGCGAGGCGCTCGCCCTGCGCGCCCATCAGCGCAAGCTGTCCAGGCTGCCGCGCGGCGTGATCCCGATGGGCTATACCGAGGAACTGTCCGAGGCCGGCAACAAGGCGCTGCGCCTGTCGGTGCTGAAAAACGCGGGCCTGCCGGTGCCCGGCGGTGTTATCCTGCGCACGGATGCGATCCAGGACTACCGCGCCATGACGGATGCGCAAAAAGATGCCTTTGCCACACAGGTTTTCCAACTGGCGGGCGGCAAACCGGTCGCTGTGCGCTCCTCTGCCAGCAACGAAGACGGCGCCGACCAAAGCTTTGCGGGGGTGTTCGACTCCGTTCTGGACGTGACGGCCGGGACCATGCGCGCGGCTCTGGACACTGTCGTTGACAGTTTTGCCTCCGACCGCGCGGCAAGCTACGCCGCCGAAACCGACAGCACCAGCCAGGGCAACATCGTCGTTCAGGAGATGGTGCAGGCCGAATACGCCGGTGTGCTGTTCACGCAGGATCCGATGGCCCCCGGGATGTCCATGATCGAATGGGTCAAAGGCTGCGGTGAGGATCTGGTCTCGGGGCGGGTAACGCCGGTCTCCCTGCGATTTGGCCGCTATACGGGCCTGCCCGCGAGCCCCGATCAGCATCAAGCGTTGGACGTGACGCCGCTGCTGCAGCTGGGCAAGCAGATCGAGGAGATTTTCGGCGCCCCGCAGGATGTGGAGTGGGCCTATGCAAACGGCCAGTTCCAGATCGTGCAAAGCCGCGACATCACCACCCTGTCGCTGGGAAGCGAGCAAGAAAGACTGCGTTTGGAGGAATGGCGCGACATTCTCGAGCGCTACGCGACGGCGGAGCCGGACCAGGTCATCCTCGAACAGGATGAAATGTCAGAGGTTCTGCCCCGCCCCACGCCCCTGTCCTTCTCTCTGATGAGCGCCCTTTGGGCACCCGGAGGCAGCGTTGATATGGCCTGCCGCGAGCTGGGCGTCCCCTATGGGCTGCCTGAGGGACGCGACGGGCATTTGGTCAACCTGTTTGGCAAGACCTTCGTGGACGTGTCGCTGAAACAGGAGATGACGCTGAAACTGACGGCTGCAAAAGCCAAGCAGCTGCGCAAGAAGGCACGCCCGATGATCGCGCGCTTCCGCAACGACGTGCTGCCGCAGCTGACAGATGACCTCGCGATCTGGCAGGCGCTGGATTACGCCGCACTGCCGCAATCGAAACTGATCGAATGCATCGCCGATCTGCGCCGCATGTTCGTTCAGGACATCTACCTCGAGGCGGAGAAGATCAACATTCTCGCAGGTTTCACCATGGGTGAGGCCAGTGCGGCGACCGCGGGGGATCCTGCCCTGCGGGCCCACCTGATGCACGCGGAACTGCCCAATGCGCCCTCCAGCCTGCTGGCCTCCTGCACCGGCGAGCACGGCGAGGCCCGCGCGCTGCAGCTGATGGGGCACAGATCGATCTTCGATTATGAGCTCAGCGCCCCCCGCTATAGCGAAGCGCCCGCATTGTTGCAGTCTTTGCTGGTGACAAGCGTCGCGCCGATTGGCGCTGTGCCGCCCCCCGCCAATCTGCCCGCGGAACTGGAGGACGTCGTTGGTCTGGCCATCGCCTACCAGGATCTCAAGGAACACGCGAAACACGAGGCGCTCCGCGTGCTGGCGGAACTGCGTCGGGCCTTGCTGGCCCTCGGTGCGACCAGCGGACTGGGCGATTTGGTGTTCCACCTGACGTTCGACGAGATCCTCGACGGCAACTGGAGCGACGGTGCAGCCTTGCAGGCCGTGGCAAAGACGCGCGCCGAGACCGAAGAGCTCCGCAAGAAATCCGCCCCGACCTCGGTTTCGCTGACCCTGCGCGATTGCGAAATGCTGTCCTTGGGCGCAACACCCCACGCCACCTCCGGGGATCTGGGCGGGACATGTGTTGCGGGCAACGGCAAGGTGACCGCCCGCGTATTCTGGGTCGAGGATGAAAGCACCGTCGATCCGAGCGCCTTCGAGGGGTTCACCGACGGCGATATCCTCGTCTGTCGCATGATCAACCCTGCTTGGCTGCCGTGGGTCCAGCGTTCCGGGGCCGTGCTGAGCGAGGTTGGCGGCTGGCTGAGCCATATGGCCATCGTGGCGCGCGAGAAGGACATATTGATGCTCGTTGCCTGCAAAGGTCTGACCACTCTGTCGCACGGCGAGATCATCACCGTATGCGACGATGGCAGCATCGAACCGGAGCAACTTGCAGATCTGAAAGTCGTTTCCGCCTGACACGCTCCGGCATTCGCCTGACATGTGCCTGATCCGACCGTCCCTGCGCCGCAGGGACGGTCTTTTTGCGGCTGGCCCGTTGCGCGTCGGACCTCCCGGCGGAGCGAAAACATTCGTTTTGGGATTGCCATTTCCCTAACGAATGTTCTGATAGCGACATGGATCCACACCTTGCCCCTCAGAAGATCGCCCGATTGCTCCAGCATCTGAAAGACGAGATGGAGCAGCTTCCGCCCCGGCTGAAGGCGGCGGCCAAATATGTCGTGGACCACCCGGGGGACTTTGGCCTCGACACCATTCGAGTCTCGGCGCAGAAGACCGGCATCAGCGCCAACAGTTTCGTCCGCCTGGCCCAGCACCTCGGGTACGACAGCTTCGACAGTTTCCGGGCCCCGTTTCGGGCCGCGCTGACCACCGGGCAGGATGCCGGGCTTGGCCTCGACTGGCTGGACAACATGGCCGCCGAGGGGCCAACCGGACAGCTGCAGGCAAAAGCCGCGCGCAATCAGATCAACATCGTCTCCCGCTCCCTGCGCCTGATGTCGGCGGACCGCACGGAGGCAATTACGACAACCTTGCAGCAGGCGCGCCGCTGCTATGTCACAGCCACGCGGTCCTCATATGCTCTGGCGTATTACTTCCACTACGTCGGCCGCATGGCCTTGCCAACGCTGGAGCTTGTGCCCCGTCACATGGGCGCCGCATTGGACGACTTGCTGGACATCTCCTCGCAGGATTGCCTGCTCGCCATGACCTTTGCGCCCTATTCGGCCGGCACCATTCAGGCGCTGCGACTGGCGAACGAACGCGGGGCCAGGGTCATCCTGATTGCCGACAGCGAAGTCATCGCCCCCGGCATAAAGGCCGACCATACGCTGGCGGTTGCCTCCAACTCTCTCCACGCCTTCGGTGCGATCGGCGGGGCCATGACAGTCCTGGAGTGCCTGCTGACGCATCTGATCGACGCGGGCGGCCCCGACGCCCGTCGGCGCATGGAGGCCTATGACACCTTGCGTCAGGACAGTGGCGCCTATTGGCCGAGCGCGAAACTGCCCCGGACCCGCCGCTAGGCTCTCGCTACGGCGTTCACAACCGCAGATCGGCTTCATGCGGTTCGAGCAGGTATTTCAGGTCATAAACCACGGCATCCTCAAGACCGAGGCCCCGGATCGCAGCCGCGCCCATCTCCCGGAAATCGGAATGGGCAACGGCCAGCACCACGCCGGAATAGCGCTGCTGCTCCGGGGACGCGACCAGTGAAATGCCGAATTCGGCTTCAGCCTCCGCCGGGTCCGCATGGGGGTCGTGAACGTCGACGCAGACACCGTATTCCTCCAGCCCCCGCACCACATCGATCACCCGTGTGTTGCGCAAATCCGGGCAGTTTTCCTTGAAGGTCAGGCCCATCACAAGCACCCGCGCGCCCGCAACGGGCAAGCCACGGCGCAGCATCGCCTTGACCATCTCCGAGGCCACGTAGTCTCCCATGCCGTCGTTGAGACGCCGACCGGCCAGCAGGATTTCAGGATGGTAGCCCAGTTGCTCGGCCTTGTGGGTCAGGTAATACGGATCCACGCCGATACAGTGCCCGCCAACCAGCCCCGGGCGGAACGGCAGGAAGTTCCATTTGGTCCCCGCGGCCTCCAACACCGCCTGGGTGTCGATCCCCATGCGATTGAAGATCTTGGCCAACTCGTTCACCAGGGCGATGTTGATGTCACGCTGGCTGTTCTCGATGACCTTGGCGGCTTCGGCCACCCGAATGCTGGGCGCCTTGTGGGTCCCGACCGTGACGATCTCCTGGTACAGCGCGTCAACCCGCTCCGCCACCTCAGGCGTGGAACCCGAGGTCA
This sequence comes from Leisingera sp. XS_AS12, assembly GCF_041224635.1. NCBI lineage: Bacteria > Pseudomonadati > Pseudomonadota > Alphaproteobacteria > Rhodobacterales > Roseobacteraceae > Leisingera > Leisingera sp. XS_AS12. Next base: position 56,132 of record NZ_JBGFGM010000065.1, on the reverse strand, counting down.
CCTTCACAATGTTCTGAAGCCGACGCGTCTTGTCGCCGGGGTTGATCCGCTCGGGGCTGTAGCCTGCAAAGAAATCTTCGTTGAACCTCAGCCCGGAGCGCGCCTCCAGAACAGGCACGCAGTCTTCCTCGGTCGCGCCGGGATAGACCGTGGATTCATAGATCACCAGATCGCCCCGCTTGAGCACGTCACCGACAACCTCAGAGGCGCTCAACAAGGGGTTCAGATCAGGGCGATGGCTGGCATCAACAGGCGTTGGCACCGTCACGATGTAAATCGTGCAATCCGCGATCTCGGCCGGGTCAGAGGTGAACCGCAGGTGCTTTGCGGCCACCAGGTCCTGCCGGTCCAGCTCACGGGTGCGGTCGTGCCCCTCGCCCAGTTCGCGAACGCGTGCGGGATTGATGTCAAAACCGACCACCTCCCGGTATTCGCCAAAAGCGGCTGCCAGTGGCAAGCCGACGTAGCCGAGCCCAACCACGCAAATCTTCTCCTGCCCGCCGCTCATGCCATCAATGCTCCTTTTGTCTATCTGCCCACATAATGTCGGCCCCTAGGGAGGTTCAACCGTCGCGGCCAGGTTTCGACGCCATGCCGCAATCACGACTGAGGGAATTGCCCCATCGACACCCCCACCGGCCGCCAGCGGAAGTGGAGGGAGATGGGCCGTGACATCATCGGCAAGGCAGCGCCTCGCGGCCTTCAGGATCACCCCCCGGCACCAGCGTGTCACACCAACCCCAACAGGTCGCGCGCCGCGTTTCTCCGCCAGGCCCTGTGCTGACATGCCTGCTGTGCGCAGCCGGTGACGTGACTGGATGGCTGCACCAGGGCGCGCGCATCTTGCTCTGCCGCGATCGCCCCCCTAGGCTCGGCCACGACCAGGGAGGCGCGCGATGACCACAGCCAGAAATCTTCTCGACAGGCTGAACCTGCGCAGCCCGATCATCCAGGCGCCGATGGCCGGTGTCTCCACCCCCGAACTCGCCGCCGCGGTATCGAACGCAGGCGGGCTCGGCTCGCTGGGTCTGGGGGCCTCGGGGGCGGACGGCGCACGCCAGATGCTGCGCCAGACGCGGGCGCTGACCGACCACGCCATCAACGCCAATGTCTTCTGTCACCGCCCGGCGCGCGCCGACATCACCCGCCAAGCGCGCTGGCTGGACCGGCTCACCCCCGAGTTCGCGCGCTTTGATGCCACCCCTCCTGCAAAGCTGACCGAGATCTACACCTCGTTCCTCGCGGATGACGCCATGCTCGACATGCTTCTCGAGGAGCGCCCCGCGGTGGTCAGCTTCCACTTTGGCCTGCCCGGTGCCACCCGCATCGCGGCGCTGAAACAACGCGGCATCCTGCTGCTGGCCAGCGCCACCTCGCTGGCCGAGGCCCGCGCCTGCGCCGCTGCGGGTATTGACGCCATCGTCGCCCAGGGCTGGGAGGCCGGCGGCCACCGCGGCTGTTTTGATGAAAACGCCCCCGACGCGCAGCTTGGCACCTTTGCGCTCACGCGGCTGCTGGTGCAGGCGCTGGAGCTGCCGGTGATCGCCGCAGGCGGCATCATGGACGGGGCAGGCATCCGCGCCGCACTGGATCTCGGCGCGGTGGCGGCACAGCTCGGCACCGCCTTCATCGCCTGTGACGAAACCAGCGCCAATGCCGCCTACCGGCAGGCGCTGGCATCCGAGGCGGCACAGAATACCGTGATGACACGGGCGATCTCGGGCCGCCCGGCCCGCTGCCTGTCGAACCGGTTCACCGCATGGGGCGCGGAGGTGCCCGACGCCGAGGTGCCGGACTACCCAATCACCTACGACGCAGGCAAGGCGCTGAACGCTGCCGCCGCGGCAGCGGGTGAACCCGGCTATGGCGCGCATTGGGCGGGCCAAGGCGCACCGCTGGCGCGCCCGATGCCCGCATCCCGGCTGATGGCGACGCTGATGCAGGAACTGGCGGCGGGTTAACCCTCGGCCAGCCCCCCCAGCGCGTTGCGCAGCACGTCGCGCCCGGCGGTCAGCCCGTTCACCTTCTCCACGATGGCGGCGGCATCAATGCCGTGATGGCGGTAGAGATCGCCAATGCTGCCGGTCTGGCCGAAATGCTCAACCCCCAGCGGGATCGTCTGATGACCGGCAACCGAGCCGAGCCACGACAGCGTCGCCGGGTGGCCGTCGATCACGGTGATGACCTTGCAGTGCCGTGGCAGATCGCCCATCAGCCGCTCCGCGTGGGAGCGGGCCTGCGCATTCCCGCGCGAGCGCGCCCGCTGCGCCGCGCACCAGCCCGCGTTCAGCCGGTCGGCGCTGGTCACCGCCAGCACGCCGATGTCACGCCGCCCCTCGCCGATCATGCCCGCGGCCTTGACCGCCTCGGGCGCGACTGCACCCTGATAGGCAATCACCACCTCACAGTTCGGCCCCGGCTTGCGCAGCCAATAGGCCCCGTCGATCACCCCCTGGCGGAAGTCAGGATCAGACCGCTCCCCCGGCTGCTCCAGCGCATTGGTGGTCAGCCGCAGATAGACCGAGCCGCCGGTCTCGTCGCGCAGCCAGGTGCGCTCGTCCGGGTCGCCCTCGCCATCGCGCTGGAGATAGTCAAACGCCCACTCCATGATGATCGCCAGCTCGTCGGCATAGGCCGGCTCAAACGCCGCCAGCCCGTCCTGGCTCATCCCGATCAGCGGTGTGCCGATCGACTGATGCGCGCCGCCTTCGGGCGCCAGCGTCACGCCCGAGGGCGTGCCCACCAGCATGAAGCGCGCGTCCTGGTAGCAAGCGTAGTTCAGCGCATCCAACCCCCGCGCCACAAAGGGATCATAGACCGTGCCGATCGGGATCAGCCGTTTGCCAAACAGACTGTGCGACAGGCCCGCCGCCGCCAACAGCAGCATCAGGTTCATCTCGGCGATGCCCAGCTCGATATGCTGGCCCTCCGGCGTGAACTCCCATTTCGCGGTCGACGGGATGCGATGCTCGATAAAGGCATCCGCCTGCGCCGCCCGCGCAAACAGCTTGCGCCGGTTCACCCAGGGGCCAAGGTTGGTGGTCCCGGTCACATCGGGCGAGGTGGTCACGATGCGCTCCGCCAAGGCACTGTCGCCCTTGGACAGATCATCTAGGATCTTGCCGAACGCCATCTGGGTCGAGATCTCGCGCCCGCCCTCCAGCCGGATCTGCGGCACCGCCAGTCGGCTGTCCTGATAGCGCCGCGGCCCCTTGGCAAAGAACGGCACCTGAGACAGGAAATCCCGCAACGCCGCCGGGTCTTCGACGCCCGCCAGCGGCTCCCACTCCTCGCCCTCGGCGACGCCCATCAGCTTTTGCCACGCGGCAAACTGGGTGCTGTTCATCAACCCGCCGTGGTTGTCCTTGTGGCCCGCAATCGGCGTACCCCAACCCTTGATCGTATAGGCGAGGAAACACACCGGGCGATCGTGGTCGATGGCATCAAACGTTTCGGCCATGGTCTCGACGCAGTTGCCGCCGAGGTTCTCCATCAGCGCCGCCAGCTCCGCATCGTTGCGCCGCTCGATCAGCGCGGTGACATCACCCTGATCGCCCAGATCATCCAGCAGCCGCTTGCGCCAGACCGCCCCGCCCATGAAGGTCAGCGCCGAATATTCCTGATTGGGACAGGCATCGATCCAGTCCCGCAGGCGTTCGCCGCCGGGTTCCTCAAACGCGGCACGCTGCAACACGCCGTATTTCACCCGCACCACGTCCCAGCCAAAGGCATCAAAGATCTGCTCGATGCGCTGAAACAGCCCCTCGCGCACGATCCCGTCCAGCGACTGACGGTTGTAGTCGATGATCCACCAGCAATTGCGCAGATCGTTCTTCCAACCCTCCTGCAGGGCCTCGTAGATATTGCCCTCGTCCAGCTCGGCGTCGCCCACCAGCGCCACCATGCGCCCCATCGGCGCATCGCTGCCCCAGCTCTTGGCCGCAATGTAATCCTGAATGATCGAGGCAAAAGACGTCACCGCCACCCCCAGCCCGACCGAGCCGGTGGAGAAATCCACATCGTCAATATCCTTGGTCCGGCTGGGATAGCTCTGTACCCCGCCATAGCCGCGGAAGTTCTCCATCTTCTCACGGGTCTGGTTGCCCATCAGATACTGCATCGCGTGGAAGATCGGGCTGGCGTGCGGCTTCACCGCCACCCGGTCTTCCGGCCGCAGCGCCGAGAAATACAGCGCCGTCATGATCGACACCATCGAGGCCGAGGAGGCCTGATGCCCGCCCACCTTGATGCTGTCCGCCTTGGGGCGGATGTGGTTGGCGTGGTGGATCATCCAATGCGACAGCCACAGCAGCCGCTGTTCAACGGTTTTCAGATGGGTAGGATCAGCGGTCATGGCGGGCTCCGGCTTGGGCGTCAGTTAGCAGGCAGCGGGCCGATGTTTGGCCCGCCGCACACAGATAGGTCAGGATCAGGCCGCGTCGCGGGCCGCTTGCGGCAGTGCCATGTCCAGGTCACTGATGATGTCGGCAACCTCTTCCAGCCCCACCGACAGGCGGATCAGACCGTCGCTGATGCCATGTTCGGCGCGCTCTTCCGGGGTGTAGGTGGAATGGGTCATCGAGGCCGGATGCTGGATCAGCGTCTCCGCATCGCCCAGCGACACCGCCCGCTGGATCAGCTTCAGCGCATTCATGAAGCGGATGCCCGCCTCCATGCCGCCGTCGATCTCGAACGCGATCATCGCCCCCGGCTGCGCCATCTGACGGCCCGCCAGATCATGCTGCGGGAAGCTCTCCAGTCCCGGGAAATGCACCGCACCCACCGCCGGATGCGCCTCAAGGTAGCGGGCCACATCCATCGCCGAGGCACAATGCCGGTCCATCCGCAGCGCCAGCGTCTTCAGCCCGCGCAGGATCAGCATCGCGTTGAAGGGCGCCATCACCGCACCGGTCATGTCCTTCATGCCAACCAGCCGGATCTCGGCCACCTGCTCGGCGGTGCCTGCCACCAGACCGGCGACCACATCACCGTGGCCACCCAGGTATTTGGTCGCCGAATGCACCACAATGTCCGCGCCCAGCTCGATCGGGCGGGTCAGATACGGCGTCGCATAGGTGTTGTCCGCCACCACCTGCGCCCCCACCGAATGCGCGATCTCGGACACCGCAGCAATATCCACCAGCCGCATGTTGGGGTTCGCCGGGGTCTCGAAATAGACCACCCTGGTCTTCTCCGACACCGCCGCGCGCAGGTTCTCCGGGTCGGTCATGTCCACATGGGTGATGGTCACGCCCCATTTCGCCAGCCCGTGCCGCATGAAGGCAAAGGTGCAGCCATAAAGCGTCTTGTCCACGATCACCTCGTCGCCCGGTGACAGCAGCGTCCACAACACGGCGGTGATCGCGCCCATGCCGCTCGACAGCGCAAGACCGGCCTCGGCCCCTTCCAGCGTCGCGATGCGCTGCTCCAGAAGATCGCAGGTCGGGTTGGAAATCCGGCTGTAGATATGGCCCGCGCGCTCGCCTGCGAACATCTCGCCGCCAGCCTCGGCGGTCTCGAAGGTGAAGGTCGAGGTCAGGTGCAGCGGCGGGGTCAGCGACCCACCGTTGTCCTGCGGATCATAGGCGTGGTGGATGGCGCGGGTGGCAAAGCCGGGCTGGCGGGTCATGGCAATCTCCTCAAACTCATTTTGGGATAGTCTGCGCCCCTCGGCCGGGCGAAAGATTGCAAATTATGCCAAGTCTAGTCTAAATATTGGCAGATTATGCCAATTTGGAGCGCAGAGGGTCGCATGGATAGCAAGGACAGGCAGATCGTGCGCGCCCTGCAGCGCGACGGGCGGATCACCAACCAGGAGCTGGCCGAGACGGTGAACCTGTCGCCTTCGCCCTGCCTGCGCCGGGTGCGCAACCTGGAATCGCGGGGCGTGATCCGCGGCTACAGCGCCGATGTCGACGCCGCCGCCTATGGTCTGCCGATCACTGTCTTCGTGCGCATCCGTCTGGAACGGCACAATGAATCCGACGTGCAGAACTTCGAGCGCCGCATCCGCACCATCGACGAGGTGCTGGAATGCCACATCATGACCGGTGCCATGGACTACCAGCTGCGGGTGCTGGTGCCCGACCTCGCGGCCTATGAGGATTTCATCCGCAACCGCATCCACCCGATCGGCGGCATTGCCTCGATCGACACCAGCTTTGTCTACAGCACCGTCAAGAAAACCGCCGTGTTTCCGCCCCGCGGCTGACCTGTCGACAGTTGAATGCAGCCCCTATCCCAAGTATCCAGCTTGGCGACGAAAGAGTTTGCAATGACCCAGACAAAATCTACCCCAAAGCCGGAGCGGAAACGCGGTTCTGGCGTGCAACATGTTTACGGTATCTTGCGCGAAGAGATCCTCGATCTGACGCTGGAGCCCGGCGCGCTGATCGACGAAGCCCAACTCGCCGAGCGCTTTTCCATGTCGCGCACCCCGATCCGAGAGGCTTTGGTGCGGCTGGCGGGCGAAGGTCTGGTCAAAACGCTGCCGAACCGCTCAACCGTGGTTGCCAATATCGATTTCGTCAATCTCTACACCTACTTCGACGCGATGACCCTGATGTACCGCGTCACCACCCGGCTGGCGGCCCAGTACCACACGGAGGCTGATCTGGCCGAGATCCGACGCCATCAGGAACACTTCGCCACCGCGGTCCAGGCGCAGGACGCCATGGCGATGATTGCCACCAACCGCGACTTTCACGCCGCCATCGCAGCGGCCGGTCACAACGTCTATTTCGAAGGTCTGTTCCAGCGCCTTCTGGACGAAGGGCGCCGCCTGATGCGGCTCTATTACTACTCGTCGTTCAACAACAAGCTGCCCTACCGCTACGTGCAGGAGCATGAGGACATCATCGCCGCCATCGAAGCGCGCGACGTCAGCGCGTCGGACGCGCTGGCCAAGACCCATGCTGACCAGATCGTCGAACAGATCCAAAGCATGATCTCGCGAGACCAACGCCAGGACATCGAGCTTTAGGCACCGCCCCGTCTGAAAACACGTGCGCCGCGACCTCCCTCACGGGGGGCCGCGGCGCATTTCAAAAGCTGTGCTGCGCCTAGTTGACGATCACCTCCGGCAGCCAGGTCGCCAGCTGCGGGAAGAAGATGATCAACAGCAGCGTCACCACCTGCAGTCCGATGAAGGGCAGCACCCCGCGGCACATCTCACCATAGGTCATGTCCGGCGGCGCAATCGACTTCAGGTAGAAGATCGAAGAGGCCATCGGCGGCGTCAGATAACCGGTCTGGATCACCACGATCACCAGCGTCGCGAACCACACCGGATCAATCCCGGCAGAGCGGATAAAGGGCGAGAACAGCGGCACGCAGATCAGCACGTTGGCGGTCCAGTCCAGCACGAAGCCCAGCACAAACACCACAAGCAGGAAGAACACCATCATGCCGGTCGGCCCAAGGCCCGCGCCCTCGATCACGTCGCGGATCAGCCGCGCGCCGCCATTAGCGGCAAAGACGCCCATGAACATGGTGCCCGCCGCCACGATCAGCAGGATCATCGCGGAAATCCGTACGGTGATCGCCAGCGATTCCGACAGCACCGGGACCGAGAAACGCCGGTTCAGGATACACAACAACAGCGCGCCCCCTGCCCCGACCGCCGCCGCCTCAGTGGGCGAGGCAACGCCCGCCAGGATCGAGCCGAGAACCGCAAAGATCAGCGCGCAGACCGGCAGCAACGTGGTCGCAGTCGCCCACAGCTTTTCGCCCAGCGGCAGATCCGCCACCACATCCTGATCCTCGGCAGGCTCGGGCGGGTTCAGCATTCCGTGAACGGCGATATAGCCCAGGAACAGCGTCACCATGATCAGACCGGGCAGCATCATGCCCGCCAGCAGCTTGCCCACCGACATCTGCGCCAGCGACGCATACATCACCGCAATCACCGAGGGCGGAATCATCGTGCCCAGCGAGCCGCCGGCGCAAATCGTGCCGGCAATCAACGTGTTGCTGTAGCGCATCCGCTGCATCGCCGGGATCGCCATCATGCCGATCATCACCTCGACAGCCCCCACCACGCCGGCCGCGGCGGCAAAGACCGCGCCCATGGCGATGGTCGCCAGCGCCAACCCGCCCGGCAGGCGGCCCAGCCACATGTTCATCACCCGAAACAGCCGCTCGGCGATGCCGGACCGCTCCAAAAGCGCACCCATCAGGATGAACATCGGGATCGCCGAGAGAATGAAGTTGGTCGAGGCTGAATAGAACGAGCCGTAGAGCTGGTTGAAGGCCGCAGGACCGAAGGCGGCAAGCCCCGCCCCCACCGAAACGATGGTCAGCGAAAACGCAATCGGCAATCCAATCAGGATCAATCCGAACAGCGCGGGAAACATGAGTCCGGCAATCAGCATATCAGTTCTCGAGTTTGAAAGTGTCGTCTTGGCGCGGCGAAGCCAGCGCCCGGATGCCCTCGGCCGCCAACTGCAACGCCAGCGCCGCGAGGCCGATCATGATGGCCGAATAAAACGGCCACATTAGCGGCGCCCAGGGGCTGACCGCCTCGACCTCGCCGGTCTGAAAGGCGCGCCAGGCCCGGTGGCCGGCCACCCAGGCCAGCTTGCCAAAGACTGGACACAGCACCAGGAGGTAAAGCAGCCCGTCAATCAGCCCGCGCAGCCGCATCGGCAACCGCGACGACAGAAAGTCGATACGCACATGCGCATCTTCCCGCAGCGCCTGCGCCGCACCCAGGACAAACAGCACGCCGGTTGCCATATAGGCAATGTCAAAGGCCCAAAGGGTGGGCGCGCCAAGCGCGTAGCGCGCCACCACTTCATACAGCATGGAGGCGATCAGGATCAGGACCATCGCCTTTGCAACGAACCCCAGTCCGGCAGAAATCGTGTCTGCCGCCGCCAGAAATACCCTTTTCATAACCGCCTCCAGCCGGTTCAGTTGCCGTTGCGGATCAGATAGCCGCTCTCGGCCGCCCAGCGGTCCTTGTAGGCCAGGTAGCCATCAAGGATTTCGCCCATGCGCGGCTTGCCGGCCTCGGCCTGCGCGGCTGCTGTCTTCTTGATCCAGTCAACGCCCGCGGCGGACAGTTCGTCAGCAAAGGCAGGATCCAGCGTGATCACCTCCGCCTTGCTGCCGCGGAAGGTCTCCATCGCCTTCATGTCGTTGTCATAGAAATGCATCAGCGACTGCAGCGTGGTCAGCTCGGCCGCGGCTTCGACCTTGGCCTGCAGGCCTGTGTCCAGCGCGTCCCAGGTCTCCTGCTTCAGCACCACTTCCCACAGGAAGGTCGGCTGGTGCACGCCCGGCGTGATGATATAAGGTGCCGCTTCGTGGAAGCCCTCGGGCAGGTTGCCCGACGGCGGGCCCCATTCGATGGCGTCCACGCCCTTGCGCTCCAGCAGGGTATAGATCTCGCCCGGCGGCACCACGGTCGGCACCGCGTCGAAATAGTCGCGCATCACCTCGGCCCAGGGACCCGAGGTGCGGTATTTCAGGCCCTTCAGATCCGCTGCGGTGGTGATCGGCTTATTGGCGTGGGCCATCACTTCAGATGAACCGATGCCGACGACCAGCGACTTGAAACCTTCCTCGGCGCGCATCTCGCTCAGCAGCTCCCCGCCGCCGCCTTCATAGATCCAGGTCGCAAAGGCCTCCGGCCCCATGCCGCCCGGAAAGCCCGAGAAGATCGCGTTCATCGGGTTTTGGTTGACCAGATAACTGGGGGTGGAGTGACCCGCCTCGACAATCCCGTCGCGCACGCCGTCATAGACATGCAGGGCGGGCACAAGAATGCCCGCGCCAAAGGGCTGCACCTCGACGGACCCATCGGTCATCAGCTCAACGTTATCGGCAAAACGCTCAAGGAAGTTCACGAAATAGGGCGAGCCTTCCGGCACCGATGTAGGCACGCGCCAGGTTACGTCCTGCGCGGCGGCTGCACCGGCAGCCAGCGCAAGCGAAGCGACGCAAGCCGCTGCTTGGGCAGCAGATTTCAAAAATGTGGACATAGTACCTCCTCTGTAAGACCGCGCTTCTGGCCCGCAGACCACAGCACGTTGCGGCACTGTAGACTCGCTGCATTCTTTTTGTCGACAAGTTTTATGCAGAAAGGGCAATCTGTGCCAAACTGACCGGCGGCGCACGCCTCAACGCTGAAATTAGCGGCATAAAATGGATAAAACGCAGAACACCGCGGCCGCGGCACCCGCTTCGGCGCCGCAGCTGGTCTGTTTCAGCGAAAACCCCTGCCGGTGTCAGATCGCAGAGGCGGCCTGGGCCAGCCAGCGGCGCGCCGGTTCGCTCAGCCGGGGGGCCAGCAAATCCTGCAGCTCTGCATGATAGCCGTTCAGCCAGTCACGCTCGGCGCTGCTCAGCGCTTCGCGGATCAGCATGTCCGTCTGGATCGGCGCATAGGTCATGTTGCGGAACGCCATGAAGCCATCCGCCTCCTCGACGATCTCGAACAGGTTCTCGATGCGGATGCCAAAGCGCTCGGCCTCGTAGTAGCCCGGCTCGATCGACAGCACCATGCCGGGCTTCAGATCCACCGGGTTATGGGGTTTGCCGATCCGCTGCGGATGCTCATGCACCGACAGCCGGTGGCCGATCCCGTGACCGGTGCCATGGTCGTAATCCAGCCCCAGATCCCACAGCGGCCGACGACAGATGGCATCGATGTGATGCCCCTGCGTGCCCCTGGGAAAGCGCAGCGTCGCCAGCGCATGAAACGCCTTGAACACCGCCGTATAGGCGCGGTCATAGCCCTCGGGGCGCACTCCGAAGGCAAAGCTGCGGGTCGCATCGGTGGTGCCGGTCTCGTACTGGCCGCCGCTGTCCAGAAGATAGGGGTTCTGCGGCAGCACCGGCGCGTTGCGCTCGGGCGTGGTGGCATAGTGGCACATCGCGGCATTGCCGCCCGCCGCCGAGATCGAATTGAAACTCTCGCTCAGGAACCCCGGCTGCGCCCGGCGCAGTTCCAGGATCTTCTCCTCCGCCTCGCGTTCGCTGACCGGGTTGCCCGCCGCGGCCCGTGCCGGCACGGTCTCGGCCAGCCAGGCGCTGAACTCGGTCCAGGCAACCCCATCGGCAACGTGGCAGCTGCGCAGACCTTCCAGTTCCACCGGGTTCTTGACCGCCTTGGTCAGGGTCAGGATGCCGGGCTCGGGAAGCACCTGCGCGCCCGCCGCCTCGAACGCCTGGCGAAAGGCCACCGGCGAGAAATCCGGATCGATCAGCACCCGCTGGCCGGGGCTGACAAGGTTCCGCATCGTCTCCAGAACATCGCCCGGCGGGCAGATCTGCACGGTGTCGGGCAGGCTCTCGCGCAGCCCCGCCTCCAGCTTGCCCGCCTCGACAAACCAGCTCACCCCGCCATCGCGCCCGGCCAGCAGAAACGACTGCGGCATCGGGTTGAAGTCCACATCCGCGCCGCGCACGTTCAGGAACCAGGCGATGTTGTCGGGCTGCGCCTCGGCCAGGAAATCGGCGCCGCGCGCCTCTAGGTAGGCCATCAGATCGGCGCATTTCTCGGCACTGCTGCGGCCCGCGAACTGCTGCGGAAAGGGCGAGATCGCCCCCATCGGCGGCGCGGGCTGGTCCAGCCAGATGGCATCGACCGGGTTGGGGCTTTGCGCCGCCATCGTGGCCCCGGCCGCCGCGCAGGCCGCCGCGAAACGGTCGTGCCAGGCGGGCGGCAGATGCATCGCGTCATAGCCCACGCGCCAGCCCGCGGCAGCCTTGCGCCGCAGCCAGTCCTCCGGCGGCTCGTCAAACAGGTGGTGGTGCGAAAACAACGGCCCGGCGCATTCATTGCCCAGCTGCACGCTGTAGCGCCCGTCGACGAAAACCGCGACGGTTTCCCGCGTGACCACCGCCATCCCGGCAGAGCCGGTGAAGCCGGTCACATAGGCCAGCCGCCGGTCATGCGGGGCGACGTATTCGCCCTGGTGGGCATCAAAGCGCGGCAGGATGAACGCATCCAGCGCACGGGCCTCCAGCTCGGCGCGCAAGCCCGCGATCCGGTCGGCGGTTCCGGTAAAAAAGGTATCAGGCATGGGTATTGATCTCTTTGACATGGTGGCAGGCAACCTCGCCGCGGCCCTCATGGGCGGTCAGCCGGGGCTCCTGCTGTTTGCAGATTTCGCTGGCATGGGGGCAGCGCACATGGAACGGGCAGCCGGGCGGCACATCCATCGGTGAAGGCAGCTCTCCCTGCAGCCGGATGGCGCAGCCCTTGTCATCCGGATCCAGCGAGGGCGCGGCACTCAGCAGCGCCTGCGAATAGGGATGCGCGGGGCGGGCAAACAGGGTCTCGCTGTCGCCGATCTCGACGATCCGGCCGAGGTAGATCACCGCCACCCGGTTCGACACATGCCGCACCAGCCGCAGGTCATGGGCGACGAACAGGATGGTCAGGTTCAGCCGCTCCTGCAGCTCCAGCAGCAGGTTCACCACCTGCGCCTGCACCGACACATCCAGCGCCGACACCAGCTCATCCGCGATCAGCACCTCCGGCTCCACCGCCAGGGCGCGGGCAATGGCGATGCGCTGGCGCTGGCCGCCGGAGAACTCATGCGGCAGCTTGCCCGCCGCGTCCTGCGGCAGCCGCACCAGCTCCAACAGCTCCGCCACACGGGCATCGATTTCGCCCTCGGGGCGCATCTGGTGCACCCGCAGCGCCTCGCTCAGGATCTGGCCCGTCGTCATCCGCGGGTTCAGCGAGGAATAGGGATCCTGGAACATCATCTGGACCCGCCGGTTGTAGCTGCGATCCGCGCGCGCGCCCTCGGCAAAGATGTCCTGCCCGTGATAGGTGATGCGGCCGCGCTGCGGCGTGTAGAGGCGCACGATGCAGCGCGCCAGCGTGGACTTGCCGCAGCCGGACTCGCCCACGACGCCCAGGGTCTCGCCCTTCTTCAGCGCGAGGCTGACACCGTTCAGCGCGTTCACCACCCGGCCCGGGCGCCGCTGGATCACATCCGCCAGCGTGCGACCCAGCTGAAACTCCAGCCCCAGGTCGCGGATTTCCATCACTGTCTCGCTCATGCGGCGTCTCCCTGTTCGGCACGGGCCGGGTTGAAACAGGCAAGGCTGCGTTGCCCGCCGACCGGCGCCAGCGCCGGGCGCGCGTCCAGACAGGCCGCCGTCCGGTTCGCGCAGCGCGCCGCAAAGGCGCAGCCCGGCGGCAGCGCATCGAGGCTCGGCGGCGTGCCCGGCACCGAATAGAGCTGCGTGCGCGGCGGCACGTCCTGCGGCACCGAACGCATCAGCCCCCCGGTGTAGGGATGGCGCGGGCTGCGCAGCACCTGCCGCACCGGCCCCGTCTCGACGATCCGCCCGGCGTACATCACCGCGACGGTCTGGCAGGTCTGCGCCACCACGCCGAGATCATGGGTCACCAGGATCACCCCCATCTCCAGCTCATCCGCCAGCGACAGGATCAGATCGAGGATCTGCGCCTGGATGGTCACGTCCAGCGCCGTCGTCGGCTCATCCGCCAGCAGCAGTTTCGGACTGGCCGCCAGCGCGATGGCGATCATCACCCGCTGGCGCATGCCGCCGGAGAACTGGTGCGGATAGTCCTGCAACCGCGACCCCGCAGCCGGGATGCCGACATGGTCCAGCATCTCGATGGCGCGGTCCCGCCGCGCCCTGCGGCCCAGATCGGTATGCGCCTTCAGCGTCTCGGTCAGCTGCATCCCCACCGTCAGCAGCGGGTTGAGCGAGGTCATCGGCTCCTGAAAGATCATCGCGATCTCGCGGCCGCGGATGCGGCGCAGCCGCCGCTCCGGCAGGGCGGCAATGTCCTGCCCCATCCAGCGCACCGCGCCGCTGACCTCGCCATAGCGCCGCGACAGCCCCAGGATCGAGCGCAGCGTCACGCTCTTGCCCGAACCGCTTTCGCCGACCAGCCCCAGCACCTCGCCCTTGCCGAGGCTGAAGCTGACATCGCGCACCGCCGGCAGCACCCGGTCGCCGCGCCGGAAGGTGGTGCACAGATTGCTGACCTCCAGAATGGGTTGGCTCTCAGTCGTCGTCGCCTCCTCAGCCGCGCGGCCGCAACAGGTCCGCCAGACCGTCGCCAATCAGTGAAAATCCCAGCCCCGTCAGCACGATGGCAATGCCGGGCATCAGGCTCAGCCACCAGGCGGTGGTGATGAAATTGCGCCCCTCGGCGATCAGCACGCCCCATTCCGCCTGCGGCGGCTGCGCCCCCAGCCCCAGGTAGCCCAGCGACGAGCCCAAGAGGATCGCCAGCGCCATGTCGGTCATCCAGTAGACCACAACCGGCGTGATCGCGTTGGGCAGCAGGTGGCGGAAGATGATGCGCCGGTCAGAATAACCCATCACCACGCCCGAGGCGGCATAGTCATTGCCCATCTGGGCAATCACCTCGGCCCGCATCAGCCGGGCGTAATAGACCCAGCTGACCAGGGTGATGGCGATATACATGTTGACCAGCCCCGGCCCCAGCACCGCCACCACCGCGATCACCAGCACCAGGAACGGGAAGGTGATGATCGCATCCACGATGCGGCCAAAGATCATGTCGGCAAGGCCCCGGTAATAGCCCACCAGCGCGCCGACCACGACGCCGATCACCAGCGCAAACACCGTCGCCAGCACCGCCATCTGCATGTTCACCGAATAGGCGGAGATCACCCGGCTCAGGCTGTCGCGTCCCAGCATGTCGGTGCCGAAGGGATGCGCCCAGCTCGGCGGCTGGCGCACCGCGGTATAGTCGATGAAATTCGGATCATAAGGCGCAAACAGCCCCGGCGCGACCGCCAGCAGGGTCGACAGGCCAATGATCACCATGCCGATCACGAAACCCGGCTTGCGCAGGGCGATCTGCAAACGGCTCTTCTGCGGCGGCGCCGCCGCGGCGGATAGGGGAGATGTCTCGGTCATGTCAGGCGCATCCTCGGGTCCAGCGTGCTTTGGAACAGGTCGGTCAGCAGGAACACCACCGACACCAGCACCGCGAAGGTCAGCGTCAGCCCCTGGATCAGCGGGTAGTCACGGGCGAAAATCGCCTCCAGCATCAACCGCCCCACCCCGGGCACGGCAAACACGGTTTCCGTCACCAGCGTGCCGCTCATCAGGTTGCCGATCGACAGTCCCAGCAGCGTCACGGTGGAGATCATCGCGTTGCGCAGCACATGGCGGCCCAGGATCAGCCGATCCGGCAAGCCCTTGGCGCGGGCGAACTGGACATATTCCGCGTCCAGCACCTCGATGATCGCGGACCGCAGGTTCCGCATGATGATCGCCGAGGTGTAAAGCGCCACCGCCACCGCGGGCAGGAACAGGTGATAGAGCTTCTCGACGAGACTGCCGCCATAACCGCCGACCGGAAACCAGCGCAGCTGCGCGGCCAGAAAGGTCAGCAGGATCAAACCGATATAGAACACCGGCATCGACAGGCCGACCTGAAACACGGTGCGGATCACGGTGTCCGGCCAGCGCCCGCGGTTCAGCGCCGCGACAAAGGCCAACGGCCCGGCGATCAGCAGCGACAAGGCGACCGCGTAAACGGTCAGGAACCCGGTCACCGGCAGCCGCTTGGCGATCACCTCGGTGACCGGCGCGCGCATCAGGATCGACTGACCCAGATCGCCCCGCAGCGTATTGGTCAGAAACAGCCAGAACTGCACGATCATCGGCTCATTCAGGCCCAGCCGCGCCCGGATCGCCGCCAGGTCGGCATCCGACGCCCGGTCGCCGGCGATGGCGATGGCGGGATCACCCGGCAGCAGGCGCACCAGCACAAAGATGATGACCATCACCAGGAGGAAGGTCGGGATCATCAGCAGCAGGCGTTTCAGTATGTATTGGACTCTGTCCATTGCAGTCTCCGTCGCAATCGGCGCCGCCGGACCGGCCGGCAGCGCCAGGCACCCCTCAGGCCCGCATCAGCGGCTGACGGTTGCCTCTTCAAAGACGTTGTTGCCGAGCGGCGTCTGCACATAGCCCTCGACAGCCGAGGACACGGCCACCGCAAAGGGCGTCTCATACATGAACAGCAGCGGCGCTTCCTCGGCGTAGATCTTCTGCATCTCGGCGTATTGCGCCGCGCGCGTCTCCACGTCCATCTCGGTGGCCGAGGCCTCGAACAGATCGTTGAACTTGGCGTTCTCCCAGCCGGTGCCCACCGCGTTCGCCGTCGGTGTATAGCCCAGCCAGCCGGTCACCTGGCTGGGGTCGTTCACGTCGTTGACCCAGCCATAGGTGTGGATGTCGAAATCGCCCGAGCGGTTCTTGGCCCCGCGCGTCGCGCCGTCGACCTGCTCCACCTTCAGCCTGATGCCCAGGGGCGCCCACATCTGCTGCAGGGCGGCAAAGATGGTGCTGTCATCCGCCGATCCGGCCAGCGTGGTGAAGGTCACCTCGGTGCCCGGCGCGATGCCGGCCTCGGCGATCAGCGCCTGCGCCTTTTCCATGTCATAGCCGTAAAGCGGGTCCAGATCGGCCGCCAGGTGGGTCGCCGCCGCCATCAGGGGCGAGGTCATCGGCTTCCCCGCGCCCTGCAGCACCAGCCCGATCAGCGCCTCCTTGTTGGTGGCATAATTCAGCGCCTGCCGCACCCGTGGATCGGCCAGCGGATTGGGAGAGCCATCGGCGCGGGTCTCGCGCGTGTTGATCGGCGAATAGATGATCCGCGTCGACGGGTAGAGGTTCATCTTGATGGTCGGGTCGGCCTGCAGCTCCGGCACCCGCGAGAACGGGATGAACTCGGCCACGTCCACTTCACCCGCCTGCAATTTCAGGATCCGCGTCGCATCATCCGGGATGATTTCGAAATGCACGCCGTCCAGATAGGGCAGCGGTTTGCCGTCCGCGCCTTTGCGCCAGTAATGCTTGTTGGCGCAGAACTCCATCGAGGTGCCCTGCTCGAAACCACAGAGGTAAAACGGCCCCGACCCCGCGCCGGGCCCGCCGGCGGCAAAGATCGCGGCGGATTTCTCCTGGTCGGTGGCCCCTTCGGCCGCCTCGAAGGCCGCCTTGGACACGATGCCGGTGGTAAAGGTGGCCAACATCTGCAGAATCGTCGGATCCGGCGCCTTCATGTGCAGCGTGATCTCGCGCCCCTCGGCCGTGACCTTGTCGATCGATCCCAGCAGACCCGCCCAGGGGCTGAGGTCAGGATTGCGCGCCCGATCAAGCGAGAACACGACGTCCTCCCCGGTGATCGCCGTGCCATCGGAAAACGCGACCCCCTCGCGCAGCGTCAGCGACACGGTCATGCCGTCCGGCGACACGCTGTGCGCCTCCGCAAGGCCGGCCACGACCGAACTGCCATCGGGGCTTTGCCGCAGCAGCGTGTCGAACAGGCTGCCGACCATCCAGATGTCGGGATTGCGGTCTGCATAGATCGGGTCGATCAGGTTGGATCCGTCATAGCGGGCAAAATTCAAAATGCCGCCGCGCTCCTGCGCAGCCGCCGGTCCGGCCAGGGCTGCGGATAGGACGGCCGTGACCGCCAGCAGAGATTGTCTCATGGATGCGCTCCTCCCAAAGCGATTCTCGATCCTGTGGAGACAGCATACATCCAGATCTCACAATTACTAAAACTTTTTTTAGTGGCGTTAAAATCCAAGGCAGCGCCGCAGCCCTGCACCCCACCCCGTCAGTCCAGCTTGCCGCCTTTCACAGGCCGCGTGCTGACCCACATTTCCACCGATCCCTCATCGCCCAGAACCTTGGAATAATGCGGCTTCGACGTGTCGTGATGGATCGTGTCCCCGGCTGACATGATGTGCACTTCTCCATCCAGATGATATTCCAGCCGACCGGACAAAAGGTAACAGAACACCTCCCCCTTGTGGCACATCTTCTCCGACACATGGCCTGCCGGACGGTGAATGATCGACGGGTAGAACAGCGCCCCGGCAAAGCCCGGCCCCAGCTTCTCATACCGCCGCCCGCGCGTTCCCAGCGAATAGGTCTGGCGCTTATCGCTCGGAATATATTCGGAAAATTCTTCAGGCACGCTCAAAAGTTGCTCGATGCTGGTCTGCAGCGCCGCGGCGATGGTCATCAGCGACGACAGCGAGGGTGAGCTGATGCCGCGCTCCACCTGCGAGATGAACCCCGTGGTCAGGTCCGCCTCTCGCGCAACCTCCACCAGCGTCTTGCCCAGGGCCTTGCGGCGATGGCGGATCGCGGCGCCCAGCTGCGCGGGCTGATCGTTCTTGCTCTTCTTTTCGCCTTTGTTGGATCCGTCCATCTGTCTACCTTCGCAATCTGGGCGGGATGCAGCCCCGCAGTCTGCTCCTCCCCTGCCACCAGGGTCGGAACAGGCGGAACCATAGCCAAAGAGCATTCAACTTGCACTGCAATAATTTTAGTCTGGCTGTATCACCATGATCGCAATCCGGCAGTCATTTCCGCCCCCCTGCCCTCCCCAACCACTCAGCGCCGCATGGCGTTGACGTCGCCGACAGTCTATAAGGCAGCGCACGCATCGCCTCGGACGCCCCTTTCCAGGCCTCTGGCCGGCCGCAACTGGCAAAAAACACTTGCACGAATCCCGCGGTTTATCCAATAGTCACGAAAAAGCAGCGGCAAACGCCAATAACCGTGAACACGCAAGCGGGCAGAAACACGCAGCAGCTCGCACCCACGGACAAACGGCAGAGCGGCGCAGGACAAACGGGCAGACGAACGCATATGGATCACACCTACACCCCGGAAGACCTGAACGCGGTCATCCGCCAGCACTCCGAATGGCTTGCCAATCAGCTGCACGCGCAGCGCGAAAGCCTGTTCCCGCCGAATGCCTCGAAAACCATGCGCAAATTCACCTCGGGCGAGGCCGCGGCCCTGCTCGGGGTCAATGATTCCTACCTGCGCAAGCTGCATCTGGACGGCAAGGGCCCCTCGCCCGAGCTGACCGCCGGCAACCGCCGCCAATATTCCGCCGAGGACATCCAGGAGCTGCGCGTGCTGCTGGAAAAGACCGCCCGCAAGCCCGGCGACTACCTGCCCGGCCGCCGCCGCAACGAGGACGGCACCGGCTACAAGGATCACCTGCAGGTCATCGGCGTGATGAACTTCAAGGGCGGCTCCGGCAAGACCACCACCTCCGCCCACCTCGCACAGCGCCTCGCGCTCAAGGGCTACCGGGTTCTGGCCATCGACCTCGACCCGCAGGCCTCGCTGACGGCGCTGCACGGCGTCCAGCCCGAGGTCGACCTGCTGGAAGGCGGCACCCTGTTCGATGCCATCCGCTACGAGGACCCGGCACCGATCCGCTCGGTCATCCGCAAGACCTACTTCCCCAATCTCGACCTCATCCCCGGCAACCTCGAACTGATGGAGTTCGAACACGACACCCCCCGCGCCCTGTCGCAGGGCAACGCCGGGCTGTTCTTCTTCCGGGTCAAGGACGCGCTGGCACAGGTCGATGATGACTATGACGTGGTGGTGATCGACTGCCCGCCGCAGCTGGGCTTCCTGACCATGTCGGCGCTTTCGGCCGCCACCGGCGTGCTGGTCACCATCCACCCGGAAATGCTCGACGTGATGTCGATGTCGCAATTCCTGCGCATGACCGCCGACCTGATGGACGTGATCGCTGAAAGCGGCGCCGACATGAGCCACGACTGGATGCGCTACCTGCTCACTCGCTACGAGCCGTCGGACGCACCGCAGAACCGCATCGTCGCCTTCCTGCGCACCATGTACGGCGACAAGGTGCTGAACGCGCCGATGCTGAAATCCACCGCGATTTCCGATGCCGGCCTCACCAAGCAGACCCTCTACGAGGTCGAGCGCAGCGCCTTCACCCGCGCCACCTATGACCGCGCGGTCGAAAGCCTGAACGCCGTCAATGACGAAATCAGCCAACTCATCCAGCAAACATGGGGACGCGAATGACCAGCCGCAAAAAATCCCGCATGTCGATGCTCGACAGCCTCGCCGCCGCCGGAGCCTCTGCCCCGGCGATGACCGCGCAGGCAAGCTCGATGATGTCCAGCAACCGTGCCCTGCGCTCGGCCCGCGACGCGGTGGATTCGCACCGGGTCTGGGATCTGGAACCGCATCAGATCGAGGACACCCGCGTCAACGACCGGCTCGACCCCAATGACATCCTCGACCTGCGCGAGGCGATCGAGGCCAACGGCCAGACGGTGCCGATCCTGGTGCGCCGCCACCCGACGGAGCCGGACCGCTACCTGCTGGTCTATGGCCGGCGGCGCCTGGAGGCGATCCGCAATTCGGACAAGGTGACCAAGGTCCGCGCCCTCGTGGCCAACCTCGATGACGACGCCGCCGTGCGCGCGCAGATCTCCGAGAACATGGCGCGCCGCGATCTGTCCTTCATCGAAAAAGCCCTGTTTGCTCAAGAGCTTGTGGAGAACGGCTTTGGCAACCAGTCGCAGGTTGCCGAGGTGCTGACAGTCACCAAGTCGGCGGTTTCCATGGCGATTGCAATTGCCGAGACGATCACCCCGGAGCTGATCCGCGCAATCGGACCCGCTCAGGGCATCGGTCGCCCGCGCTGGGACGCTTTGGCCAAGGCCATCGCCGAGACCAACCCCAGCCGCGACCGGCTGATCGCCATTGCCGAGGACGTCTACAAGACCTTCACCATCGAGGCCGTGACCGAGGGCAGCAACGCCGATCCCGCGGATCCATCGGTGCTGGCCTTCGAGGCGGTCTTCAAGGCCGTGGCCCCGGCCCCGGAACCCAAGGCGGCAAAACCGGCCAAGCGCAGCAGCTCCAGGGCGCAGGCGCTGACCGTCGGGGGGCGCAAACGCGGCGCCACCCTGCGCCGCACCGCAAAAGGCGTCAGCCTCGAGCTCGCCAGCGGCGATTTTGCCGATTGGCTGGAAGCCGAGGCGCAAACGCTGATCGACGACCTTCACGCCCGCTGGCAACAGCAGGCCGAAGACCATAACGCACAATAATCACAGGAGGCACAGAGCAGACCAAAAAAGAAGGCCCCGCAAAGCAGACGCTCCACGAGACCAACTTGTTTCTAGCACTCTCAAGTTAGTGGCCGGAGCCTCCAACCGCAAGTCCAAAGCGATTCGCGGGCCGCTCTTTTTTTGTCTTTCGTGAAAAAACATGGGGTACATGCCAATCACGCCTTTCGGGCGAACAGTGGACGCTGTCCTGCTGCAACAGCAGGCCGCCGCCACTGAACCCTCCCCTGCGGTCGACAAATGGGACGCGCTGCGGGCCCTGGCCGCCGCGCGCAAGGCGTATCATCTCAGCGACCGTGATATCACAGTTCTGCAGGCGCTGCTCAGCTTTCTTCCGGCCAAGACGCTGGACACCCGCACCAACCCGCCCGTGATCCACCCGTCCAACCGCGCCATCTGCGAGCGGCTGAACGGCATGCCCTGCTCCACCATGCGCCGCCATGTGGCCCGGCTGGTGCAGGCAGGCGTACTGATCCGTCGCGACAGCCCCAACGGCAAACGCTACGTGCGCCGTTACCAGGGCGAACGGGTCGCCTTTGGGTTCGATCTCACCCCCTTGGCCAGCCGCTACGGCGAATTCTGCGCCGCCGCAGAAGCCGAACGCGAGGCCCAGCTGGAGCTCAAACGCCTGCGCGAAACGGTCAGCCTGATGCGCCGCGACCTCGCCAGCCTCACGCTCTGTGGCATGGCCGAGCAGCCGGACCTGCCGGTCTGGAACCAATATGATGATCTGGCCCAGCTCACCGCCCGCACGCTGCGGCGCAAGCTGACTCTGGAGCAATTGCGCCAGCTTGAAATTCAGCTTGGCGAAGCGCTGGAGCAACTGAAATCATTGCTCTGCCCGCCCCGATCCACGACCGAAACCAGTGTGGACGCAGCAGATTTGAACACCAATGACGCTGAAAATGAGCAGCACTATCAGAATTCCAAGAAAGACTCTTTTGAATCTGAACCGCAGCCCTTGGAAGACATCGAAGCAAACCAACAAACGAAAATTGCCGAGACAACGGACAGGCCAAAAGCATTGATGGCTTCAATTGATCGTCCGTCCAATGCTCAGAAAAATCATGGACCCAAGCTGCCTCTGCGGTTGGTTGCGACCACCTGTACCGAACTAGCAACCTATGCCGAGACGCCACTCACCAGCTGGCCTGATCTGATGCGCACAGCGGAAACTATCCGACCAATGATGGGCATTTCGCCTCCCGTCTGGGAACAGGCAAAACGCAGTATGGGCGCAACAGAAGCCGCTGTGGTTCTCGCTGCCATGCTGCAACGTTTCAGTGAAATCCGCTCACCCAACGGCTACCTGCGACACCTCAGCGCCAAGGCTGTGGAAGGTCAATTCACCAGCGCCCCGATGGTGATGGCGCTGGCACGCAACGAGGCTGCCTGACATGCGTAGACCCGGCTCCAACACCAGTCAGGTCGTTGCCGACCGCGTCCTGCGGATCAGTTCAGCTCGCCTGTCACTGGATCCAGGCGTTTCAGATCCGCAGCATGGCGGGACAACCCAGGTGTCAGCGGAAACAGCGCCGCTTGCACGGAGTGGTAGATGTCGGGTTTGCCGGGAAATTGGCGTGATATCGGATGGTTTTGGTCGTCGAGCTCCGGGTACCACCCCCCGCGCCCATGGTCGATCAGATGCGCATCGGCAAAGGTCCAAAGACGGCGATACCATTCTTCGTCTTCTGCACGACCTTCCAGTTTCAGAAGCGCTGCCATTGCACCAATGGCCTCGGTCACCGGCCACCAATAGCGGTCTGCAATCGCCACTTTGCCACCGTCGCCGAGCGTGTAGGCAAAGCCGCCCAGGTCACAATTCCATGCGTCCCTTAGGGCCTGTTCGATAAGGCGGCGCGCATGTTCTGGCGCAGCGCTTTCAGGGCGCCCGCTCAGATCCCAATGTTGCAGCAGCAGCCGACCCAATTCGAACGAATGCCCCGGTGTTGTGCCCGCGGGGCGAAACATCGGATTGCCGCTGTAGCTTCGGTCGATCTGCCAGTTGGAATCATAATGCTCCGGCATCCGCCAGCCTTCCTGCGGCGCAATTCGAGCGACGAAGAAATCCAGAATGCGCCCAGCCCGGTCCAGAAAAGCCCCACGTCCGGTCGCCTCATAGGCGGTCAGCAGCGATTCCACGGAATGCATATTCGCATTCATGCCGCGGTAGTTCGAAAACGGCGTCCAATCCCGGTTCCATTCATCGGCGAACAGCCCGTGTTCGTCCTCCCAGAACTTCTCCTCCATCAGGATCCAGGTCTCTTCGAGGAGCGCTTCGGCGTTCGGATGTCCCGCCTGCAAGGCGCTGGCAGCGGCGAGCAACACGAAGGTATGCCCATAGGCCAGTTTTCGGTCATCTGCTGGCGCGCGACCCGCGACACCCCAGAAGTACCCGCCATGGACAGCATCGTTGTGGTGGCTGCGCAGATAGCGAAGCCCATGGTCGACGATGTCTGTCGCGCCGTCCTGGCCGAGCATCTGCGCCAGTGCAAAAGAGTGCACCATACGGGTGACGCTGTGCAGCTCGCGAAGTTGGCCCGGTATCGGCGCACCTGAGAAATCCAGCGTATGAAACCCGCCCGCCGGATCGACGCTCGTCGCGAAGAAGTCAAATTGCCGTCTGGCCTCGCTCAGCAATGCGGCCCGGTGGCCGGTGTCCTTGATCCACAGTTGGCTGATGTCGGTCGGGCTGTTGGCAATAATATCGGACATCGGGAGCTCCAGATTTGCATCGTTGCATGTCATCGGGTTGTGAGCTGTGCGGTATGGGCTCGGTTCTCAGCGAGTTCACAACTGTGAACTTCCATTTGCGCGGCCCGTTTTGCCTTTCCTCGGGTGACCCGCGGGCGCTTAGGCGGAGCTACTGCCTGTACTATCTGCTTCCAGATCAGCCGCCCAGGGCGGGTTGGCACCGGACCGTGAGACATTGATCGCCGCGACCCGTGCGCCAAGGGTCAGGGCGCGCTCCAGACCCTGTGCACGCAGGGTCTTCAGGCCACTTTCCGTCAGATGTCCCTGCTGCCAGAGACTAGCGAGAACGCCAGCGTTGAAGGTATCCCCGGCGCCAACCGTGTCCACCACCGTAACCCGCGGGGCGGCAACCTGCACCGGGTCGTGACCGGACAGGTAGCCGACGGCACCGGCGCTGCCGCGGGTGACGATCACCAGCGCCGGTCCACGCGCCTGCAGCTGCGCTGCCTTGTCGGCTTCGTGGGTGCCTTCGGGGATCAACCAGTCTAGATCCTCGTCCGAGACTTTGACGATATCGGCCTGGCGCAGCATCCGGTCGAGCCGTGCGCGATAGCTGGCGGGATCACGGATGAAGGCGGGACGGATGTTGGGATCCAGCATCACCGCGCGGTTTTCGCCCTCGCGCTCGAGAAGCGCAGCATAGGCTTCGGCACCCGGTTCGCAGGCCAGGCTGATGCCGCCGAAGTACAGCGCGGTCACGCGGTCTGGCAGCGTCGGCATGTCGGCGGGGGTCAGCATGCGCCCGGCGGAATTCTCATCAAAGAAACTGTAGCTGGCGTGGCCATCGCGCAGTTGCACAAAGGCGAGGGTGCTGGGACGATCACTGCTCACGCAGAGCGCGGTGTCCACCTGGCTGTCGTGTAGAGCCTGGCGCAGTTTCTGGCCGAAGAGATCGGTCGACAGGCCGGTGATCATGCCGGTGTCTATTCCCAGACGTCCAAGAGCAATTGCAGTGTTGAACACCGCACCGCCGCAATTCGGCACATAGGCCTCGACCCCGTCTTGGGTCGGGGCGGGGATCATGTCGATCAGAGCTTCGCCACAGCAGAGGATCATGAGGGCACCTTTCGAAGTCACACGGGTCACGGTCGCACACACTGCTGTCCTGCAGGCATGTGATTCCGCGAAACCAAGCCGCAAGGCGGTGGACTTGTCAATTAGTTTATGAACTTTACAAACTAATCATTGACGTATTAACCTATGGTTGAGTGGAGGAAGAGTCATGGCGGGACCGATGGTCGGCGGCAGCGGGGCAGGCGTGGATGCGGGGGTGAACCAGCGCGGCATCCGCGACCACAACGCACGTCTGATCCTGTCGATTCTGCATCGCGAACGCGCGGTGGCGGGGGCGGAACTGGCGCGCCGAACCGGGCTATCGCGGCCGACCGTCTCGACCATCCTGCGGGAGCTGGAGGAGGCGGGACTGCTGCGCCGGGGCGAGCCGCAGCGGGGCAGGGTGGGCAAGCCCTCCGTCCCGATGGAACTGGTGCCGGAGGGCGTCTTCTCCTACGGGCTGAAGATCGGCCGGCGCAGTGCCGAGCTTTTGTTGCTGGATTTCACCGGCGGGGTGCGGGACCAGTTGCACCTGGCCTATGACTACCCGCTCCCGGAGGTGGTCTTTGGGTTCCTCGAAAACGGTATCGCCCGGCTGGGCGCGGCGCTGAGCGACGACGCGCGCGCGCGGATCTGCGGCATCGGCATTGGCACGCCCTTTGAGCTGTGGAAGTGGCACAACCTCACCGGCCCGGCGGCGGAGCGGTTCCGGTCCTGGAAGGATGTCGATTTCGCGCGCGAGGTGGCGGCGTTCAGCGATCTGCCGGTCACGGTGGTGAAGGACACCACCGCGGCCTGCCAGGCGGAGCATCTGTTCGGTCGGGGCCGCATGTTGCGGGACTATGCCTATTTCTTCATCGGGGCCTTCATCGGTGGCGGCGTCGCGTTGAACGGAACCGTGCTGAAGGGGGCGACCGGCAATGCCGGGGCGCTGGGGTCTTTGGGGGCTGCCGGGGGGCAGGGCGGTCGGCGCCAGCTGGTGGACACGGCCTCGCTGCACCTGCTGGCCGCGCAGCTGGAGGACGCGGGGCTGGACGCCAGCCGGTTGTGGCAGCGGCCGCCGGACTGGCGCGGCCTGGAGTCGGCGCTGGAGCCCTGGCTGGAGCAAACCGCGTCGGAGCTGGCGGCGGCCTGCCTGTCGGTCTGCGCGGTGATTGATTTCGAGGTGGTCCTGATCGACGGCGCCTTGCCGCCGGCGGTGCGTGCGGATCTGGTTGCGCGAGTGCGCCGCCGGATCGGGGCGCTGGATGCGCGCGGGCTGATCCTGCCACGGATCGAGGCGGGCGAGGTCGGGGCGAATGCGCGGGCCGTCGGGGCGGCCTGCTGGCCATTGCTGGAACAATACCTGCTGAACAGCCACGCAGGCGCCGCCGTGGCGGCTGCGGAGGGGCGCGGGTGAGGTCAAAATAGAACGGTCTGCGCCCGCGCCGATGGCCGGGCTGCGCCGCAACAGGGAGGTTGAGACGATGAATTGGGCACTGATCGGGGCAAGCACGATTGCCAGCGAAAACATGATCGGGGCCATCCGCGCCCAGTCCGGTGCGCAGATCGGCTGGGTCGTCAGCGGTTCTGCCGAGCATGCCGCCAGCTATGCCGAGGCGCATGACATCCCGCGCTGGACGGTGGACCTGGCCGAGGCGCTGGCGGATCCGCAGGTGCAGGTGGTCTATATTTCCTCGACCAATGAAAAGCACCATGGGCAGGCGCTGGCGGCGATTGCCGCGGGCAAGCATGTGCTGTGCGAAAAACCGATGGCGCTGAGCCGCAGCGAGGCCGAGGAGATGATCGTCGCGGCGCGCGATGCCGGGGTGGTGCTGGCGGTGAACCATCACCTGCGCAGCTCGGCGGCCATCAGGGCGATCCGGCGGCTGCTGGACGACGGGGCGCTGGGGCAGCTGCGGTCGATGCGGATTTTCCACGCCGTTGCCTTGCCGCGGCATCTGTACGGCTGGCGGCTGGACCAGCCCGCGGCCGGTGGCGGGGTGATCGCCGATATCACCGTGCACAACGCCGACACGGCCCGCTTCCTGTTGCAGGAGGACCCGCAGTTCGTGGTGGCCGAAAAGGCGATGACCGGGCTGGGGCAGGGGGTGGAGGACTCCGCGATGTCGGTCTGGACGATGCCCTCGGGGGTGATGGTCTACAGCCACGAGAGCTTTACCCATCCCTTTGCCAGAAGCGGGCTGGAGATCCACGGCAGCGAGGGGTCGCTTTATGCGCGCGGCGTCATGCAGGAGGGGCCGGACGGCGCGATCGAGCTGGTGACGGCGCAGGGCAGCCAGCCGGTCTCGTATGACTGGCGCGGCGCCTATGATGCGGTGGTGGCTGATTTCATGCAGGCGGCGGCCGAGGGGCGCGCGCCTGCGGCCAGCGGCGTGGACGGGCTGAGATCGCTGATGGTGGCGGAGGCGGTGCGCCGGGCGGCGATGACCGGCAAACGGCAGGCGCCGGAATATGGCGATCTGACATGACCCGGATGGCGGCGGGCAAACAGGGTGTGAGGCTTGGAAGAAAGGATTTCCTGAAGTAGCGTTTCAGAGGCGGCGGCGCTGGGGAGGCGCATCTTGCCGCACGCGGGGCCGGATCAGCCTCGCCCCCTCTTTCGGGGCGCGCGGCGGCCAGAGACGGGATCGGTGCCGCAGGGCCGAAACCGCACGAGCATAAGACAAAAAGTACAATAAAAACAACGCATCAACATGGAGGAGATTGATATGCGTAGGTTTATTGGAAGATCAACTGCATTGGCGGCGACATTGCTGGCAACCACCAGCCTCGCGCAGGCGGCGGATGTGGAGGTGCTGCATTGGTGGACCTCGGGCGGGGAGGCCGCGGCGCTGAACGTGTTGAAGGATGACCTGGCGGACCAGGGCATCGGTTGGGTCGACATGCCGGTGGCCGGCGGCGGTGGCGAGGCGGCGATGACCACGCTGCGCGCCCGGGTGACGGCGGGCGATGCGCCGACCGCGGTGCAGATGCTGGGCTTTGACATCCAGGACTGGGCCGCCGAGGGCGCGCTGGCCAACCTCGATGACGTGGCCAGCGCCGAGGGCTGGGACGCGGTGGTGCCGGCGGCGCTGCAACGGTTTTCTAAATATGATGGCCATTGGATCGCGGCGCCGGTGAACGTGCATTCGACCAACTGGGTCTGGGCCAACAAGGCGGTGATGGACGAGCTGGGCATCGCCGAGCCAAGCAGCTGGGACGAGTTCATCGCGGCGATGCAGAAGGTCAAGGACAGTGGCCGCACCGCGCTGGCGCATGGCGGCCAGGCCTGGCAGGAGGCGACCATCTTTGACGGGGTGGTGCTGTCGACGGGCGGTGTCGATTTCTATCGCAAGGCGATGGTCGACCTGGACCCGGAGGCCTTGGGCTCGGACACCATGAAGGAGGTCTTCGACCGCATGGCGACGCTGCGCGGTTTCGTGGATGACAACTTCTCGGGGCGCGACTGGAACCTGGCCTCGGCGATGGTGATCAACGGCGATGCGGCGTTCCAGATCATGGGGGACTGGGCCAAGGGCGAATTCCTGAACGCGGGCAAGGTGCCGGGCGAGGATTTCCTGTGCTTCCGGGTGCCGGGATCGGCGGGCATGGTCAGCTTTAACTCGGACCAGTTCGCATTGTTCGAGGTGCAGGACGAGGAAGCCAAGAAAGCCCAGGCCGCGATGGCGAGCGCGGTGATGTCGCCGGAGTTCCAGTCGGCCTTCAACGTGGTCAAAGGGTCGGTTCCGGCCCGCACCGACGTGTCGGACGAGGCCTTTGACGATTGCGGCAAGAAGGGCATGGCGGATCTCGCGGAGGCCGCGGAGTCGGACACGCTGGTCGGCTCGATGGGCCATGGCCACGCCAATCCGGCCGCCGTCAAGAACGCGATGTATGACGTGGTGACGGCGCATTTCAACGGCGAGTTCGACAGTGAAGCCGCGGTTGAGGAGCTGGTCAACGCCGTCGAGGCGGCGATGTGATCGCAGGCGGGGGCGGCGGCGCGTGCCGCCGTCTCCTTGCGACCGGCCTGCGGGTGGCGGGGGCCGCCTGCGTGTTGATTTTTCAGAACATGGCCGCAGCCTGGCTGCGGACAAGGAGGAGCCATGGCGCATCCCGCTACCAAGGCGGATCTTCGCACGCGTCTGCAGGACTGGCTGCCCAAGCTGGTGCTGTCGCCATCGCTGGCCGCGATGCTGGTCTTTGTCTACGGGTTCATCATCTACACCGTCTATCTGAGCTTCACCGACTCCCGGATGCTGCCGAGCTACGACTGGGTCGGGATTGAGAATTACGTCAAACTGTGGGGCTTGCGGGCCTGGTGGACCGCGGTCATCAACCTCGGCATCTTTGCCAGCCTCTACATCCTCATCTGCACGCTGATCGGGCTGACGCTGGCGATCCTGCTGGACCAGAAGATCCGCGGCGAGGGGACGCTGCGGCCGATCTACCTGTATCCGATGGCGCTGAGCTTCATCGTCACCGGCACCGCCTGGAAATGGATCATGGACCCCGGCATCGGGCTGGAGAACACCATGCATCTGTGGGGCTGGGAGAGTTTCGAGTTCAACTGGATCAAGGACCGCAACATGGCGATCTACACGGTGGTGATCGCCGCGGTGTGGCAGACCAGCGGTTTCGTGATGTCGATGTTCCTGGCGGGGCTGCGCGGCATCGACAACGAGATCCTGAAGGCGGCGCAGATCGACGGGGCCTCGAACTGGAGCCTGTACCGGCGCATCGTGATCCCGCTGCTGCGGCCCGCGTTCCTGTCGGCCTTCGTGATCCTCGCGCATCTGGCGGTGAAATCCTACGACCTGATCATCGCGCTGACCGGCGGCGGGCCGGGGCGGGCCACCGAGCTGCCCGCGACCTTCATGTATTCCTACACCTTCACCCGCAATTCGATGGGGATCGGTGCGGCCTCGGCGGTGATCATGCTGATGACCATCGCGGCGATCATGACCCCCTATCTCTATGCCGAGCTGAAGGAGAAGACGTGATGGCCGTTGCTGAACAAGACACTGCCGTTCGCACCGGGCGCGGCACCCGGATCTTCATCTATGGCATCCTGCTGCTGTTCGCGCTGTTCTACATGATGCCGCTGTTCGTGATGGTGGCGAACTCCCTGAAGCCGCTGCCGGAAATCACCGGTGGCAACATGATGGCGCTGCCCGAGACCTGGACGATCGAACCCTGGCTGAAAGCCTGGTCCACGGCCCAGATCGGGGTCGAACCCACCGGCCTGCGGCCCTATTTCATCAACTCGATCCTGATGGTGGTGCCCGCGGTTGCGATCTCGACCATCCTCGGCGCGCTGAATGGCTATGTGCTGACGAAGTGGAGCTTTCGCGGCGACAAGATCATCTTTGGCCTGTTGCTGTTTTCCTGCTTCATCCCGTTCCAGATCGTGCTGATCCCGATGGCGAACCTGCTGGGCAAGATGGGGCTGGCGGGGTCCATTCCGGGGCTGGTGCTGGTGCATGTGGTCTATGGCATCGGCTTCTCGACCCTGTATTTCCGCAACTACTATGCCGTCTTCCCGACCGAGCTGGTGCGCGCGGCGATGATCGACGGCGCCGGGTTCTTCCGCATCTTCTGGCGCATCATGCTGCCGGTGTCGGGGCCGATTGCCGTGGTCTGCGTGATCTGGCAGTTCACCAACATCTGGAATGACTTCCTGTTCGGTGCGTCCTTTGGCGGCCAGAGCCAGCCGATGACGGTGGCGCTGAACAACCTGGTCCAGTCCTCGACGGGCGTGAAGGAATACAACGTCCACTTTGCCGGCGCGATCCTCGCCGCCCTTCCCACTCTTCTCGTCTACATCGTCGCCGGGCGCTATTTTGTGCGCGGGCTGATGGCAGGCTCCGTGAAAGGATAAGCCCATGGGGTTTCTTGATATTCGCAATGTCACCAAATCCTACGGCCTGGTGGAGGTGCTGCACCAGGTCGATATCGAGGTGGAGGAGGGCGAGTTTCTCGTGCTGGTCGGCCCCTCTGGCTGCGGCAAGTCCACGCTGCTGAACATGATTGCGGGTCTGGAGAGCATCACCTCGGGCGATATCGCGATCAATGGCCGGGTGGTGAACGGGGTGCATCCGTCCAAGCGCAACATCGCGATGGTGTTTCAGTCCTACGCGCTCTACCCCAACATGACGGTGGGGCAGAACATGACCTTTGGCCTGGAGATGCACGGCGTGCCCAAGGCCGAACGCGAGGCGGCGCTGGCGGATGTCGCGCGGCTGCTGCAGATCGAGAATCTGCTGGACCGCAAGCCCGGCCAGCTGTCCGGTGGTCAGCGGCAGCGGGTGGCGATGGGGCGGGCGCTGGTGCGCAACCCGGATGTGTTCCTGTTTGACGAGCCCTTGTCCAATCTGGACGCCAAGCTGCGCGTCGACATGCGCACCGAGATCAAGAAGCTGCATGAAAAGCTGAAGACCACCATCGTCTACGTGACCCACGACCAGATCGAGGCGATGACGCTGTCGACCCGGATCGCGGTGATGTATCAGGGCTATGTGCAGCAGCTCGGCACCCCCAAGGAGATCTACGACACGCCCGCCAATGTCTATGTGGCGACCTTCATGGGCAGCCCGGCGATGAACGTGGTGCCCGCGCGGGTGGGCCAGCACAACGGGGTGCCGCATGCGGTGGTCACGACCCAGGATGGGCGGGCACAGGCGCTGCGCTTCAGCCAGCCGAACATGGCCGCCTGGGAGGGGCGCGAGATCCTGCTGGGGCTGCGCCCCGAGGTGATCACCGACCCGGAGGGCGCGGACCGGAACTCCGCCAACATCGTCGGGCTGAGCAACCGGATCGGGGTGACCGAACCGGCGGGGGCCGATACATTCGTGACGATGGAGCTGGGCGGCAGGGATGTGATCGCGCGCATGCGGGCGGACGCCAATGTCGCGGCGGGGCAGGAGTTCTCCTTTGCCGTCAACATGGAGAAGGCGGTGGCCTTTGATCCCGAGACCGAGAGGCGGATTGCGCCGTGACGGCAGCGGGGGCCGCAGGGCAGGGCGGAGATGGGGTGAGGCAGAGCGCCGCCTTGCGCGCGACCTTGCGATTGAAGATGCAGCGGTGCCGGGGTAACAGCCGCGCCGGGGACCGGATGCCGCTTTGCGGCCACAGAGCAGGGTAGCAGTCATCATGGCACGCAGACCGACGATCATCGATGTTGCGAAACAGGCCGGCGTGTCGAAGTCGACCGTCAGCCTGGTTCTGCGCAACAGCCCTTCGGTGCGCGAGGAGACCCGGTCGCAGGTGCGGCAGGCGATGGCGGATCTGGGCTATGTCTACAACCGCGCGGCGGCCACCATGCGGATGGCGAACGCCGGGTTGATCGGCCTCGTCATCAACGAGCTGCGCAACCCGTTCTTTGCCGAATTCGCCACCGCCCTGCAGATGGCTCTGGCCGAAAAGGGATATGCGGCGGTGATCGCCAATGCGGGCGAGGATGCCGGGGTGCAGCACCAGGTGGTCGGCTCGCTGATCGAACACGGGGTGTCGGCCTTCATCCTGTGCCCGGCCTATGGCGAAACCACGGCCACCTTCGATGCGATCGCGCGGGCAGGCGTGCCGGCCATGCAGATGCTGCGGCAGGTGGACGACAGGTTGGAGCAGTTCCCCTTCATGGCGCCGGACTACCACGCCGGTGCCCGCATGGCGGCGCGCCACCTGGTCGAGCAGGGCGCCCGCAAGGTGGCGTTTGTCGGGGGGCTGGAAGGGCGCGCGGTGACGCAGGAGCGCGAGGCCGGGTATCGCGACGAGATGCAGCGGGCCGGGCTGGCGCCGATCGTGGTGACTGGCGACTCCACCCGCGCCTTTGGCCGTGCCAGTGCCGCGCAGTTGCAGCGAACGCAGCCCGATGTGGATGCGGTGCTGTGCTTCAACGACCTGGTGGCGCTGGGGATGCTGGCCGGGTTCAGCCAGCAGGGACGCCGTGTCGGCGAGGACATCCTGGTCTGCGGCTTTGACGATATCGAGGAGGCGGCGCAGAGCCATCCCGCCTTGTCATCGGTTCATTGCGACATTGCCAGCATCGGCGGCCTTGCCGCGCAGACCGTGGTGCGGTGGCTGGAAACCGGAGAACAGCCGGCCCCGAGCACGCGAACCCCGGTCGGGCTGTCGCGGCGCCAGTCCAGCGGTAGCGCGGCGACCGAGGCGGGCTGAGCGCGCTGCCGGATCAGTCGGCGGCGGGAAGGCGCGGCACGCTGCCCGCGGGCAGGCGCGCCCCGAGATGGCGAATCACCTCTGCGGACATGGCCTGGCCATGGCGCACGGCCGCGCCGGGGGCATGGCCGAGGAAGCGCGCGGCGAGGTAGCCCGCGTTGAAGGCATCGCCGGCCCCGGTGGTGTCCCGGATGCCCTCGACCGGGGGGGTGTCGATGCTGTCATCGCCGTCGTCGCTTCGCAGCACAACCGGCCCGGCCCCGTTCTTGACCACCACTTCGCGAACGCCGAGGGTCGACATCCGGTCGAGCACCGCCTGCGGATCCGGGTCCTGCCAGTTGGCCTGTTCGTCGTCAAAGCTGGGCAGGGCGATGTCGGTCACTTCGAGGAAGGCGGGAATGGTCTCGCGCACCTCGGCCACCGAGGACCACAGCGCGGGGCGGATGTTGGGATCAAAGGAGACTTTGGTGCCGTGTCTGCGGGCCGTTGCCAGCGCGTCCAGCAGGTTCTGGCGCGCGTTGGCCGACAGGATGGCAACGGTGATGCCAGAGAGGTGGATCAAGCCGGTGTCCGCAAAGGTCTGCGCCAGCCACTGCGGGTCATCGGCGAGGTGGCGGGCGGCCGACTGGCCACGCCAGTAGTGAAAACTGCGCTCGACGCCGTCAAGCTCGATCAGGTAGAGGCCCATGGTGCGCTGCGGATCGCGGGCGAGCGCGCTGGTGTCGAGCCCGTCGGCGGCGAGGCTGGCGGCAAAATCCGACGACAGCGGGTCCGTACCGATCCGCGATGCAAAGGCGGTGGTCGCGCGATCGGCCAGCGTCTGTGACAG
Source organism: Leisingera sp. XS_AS12 (assembly GCF_041224635.1). NCBI lineage: Bacteria > Pseudomonadati > Pseudomonadota > Alphaproteobacteria > Rhodobacterales > Roseobacteraceae > Leisingera > Leisingera sp. XS_AS12. The sequence continues at coordinate 22,427 of NZ_JBGFGM010000065.1, read as the reverse complement.
GTGCCAGGCCGTGTTGAACGTATCGCCGGCAAAGCCGCGCCGGTACTGGTCGCCGCCGATCGGCGCCATTTCGACCATGGCTTCGCCGATGGCGACCACGCGGGCAAAGGGAAAACCTGTCATCGGGTACCTCTGTTGGTTCAGGTCGGCGACCGTGCCGGGCACCGTGCCAAGCTTATTATGGAACGTTCCATGGTGGCGTAGTATGCGGCCGCGGTCTTGTCAACTGCCGCGGGGGACCGGTCGCTGCGACGGTGTGACCGGACCGCGGCAAAGGGTTACAGCGCGGTCAGCCGCTCCAGGCTGTCCGGCATCTGCGCCAATGTCTCGTCCAGTCGGCGGCGCCAGGCGGGGCCGTTTTCGCGGGCCTCTTCATAGGCTTCGGCCAGGTCCTGGGGGCGGGTTTCGGCCAGCACCTCGATCAGGAAGGCGGCCTGGGCGCGGTCCTTGCGCGCCTTCAGGTCTTCGGCGCGGCCGCGGCGGCGACTGGCGACGATCAGCTTGTGGATGGCGAACCGTTCTGGGCGGGGCACCTGTACCAGGACACCGCTGCGGTAAAGGAGCGGCACCTGCACCGGCTCGGCGATGAGGTAGTTGAGGTAATGCAGGCTTTGGGCGCAGACCCCCAGTGCGGGCAGCTCCCGCAGGCCTTCCTCGGCGCTGAAGGAGGGGGTGAGAAATTCCACCAGCGTGGAGCGGTCCGTCTGGCGCCAACGCCAGGTCCGGCCCGGCTCCAGCGCGGGCAGGGGGTCGAATTTCAGTTGTGAGAAGACGTCTGCCAGGGGTTCGTCCACCTGGTCCTGAAGCGCCACGGACAGGCGTTCGAAGCTGGCGATGTCGATGTCGTCGGTCATTGCGGATTGGTCAAAGCCGATACGCACGCCCAGCTCGCCCTCGTAGAGGCGAAAGGCATGGGTGCCGACCAGGGTGCCGCCGAGCCGGAACACCCCGGCCCGCGCCATTGCCATCAGCACCTGTCCGGTCTGGGCATCCGGCATCAGGTAGCCCTCGGCCCGCAGCACTCGCATCAGCCGGGCCCGCTCGCGCTCGCTGGCCTTGGCCTGGCGGGTGATTTCAGCCTGCCGTTCGAGCCGCACGCGCAGCTCTGGCGTGTCTTCGCCGATGTAACGGTCGACCACGTCATTGCCGAGCCGGTAACGGTCGTACCAGTAGTGCTTGTTGCCGATGGCCTTGCGCTGGGGGCTGCCCCTGAGCGTGCCGAGGCTGCTGTCGCGCAACAGGCGCAGGAGATCGGTCCAGGCGGCGACACCGATGGCGCTGTGGGGGTGGATCATGGCGCTTACCCTACAAAGTATTTTTTGTAGGGTAATACAGTTGGCGATCTTACCCAACGAAAAATTTTTTGTGGGGTAGGGTTTCCGCAGGGGAGGCCCGTGTTCGCCGGAAGCGGCAAAGGTGAATGGGATATGGTGTTTCGCGGCGGTCTGTGGCAAGGAAGCGCCAGCCAGTGACATGCCGCGGCATGGCGCAAGCCTGAAATCCTGACAAATTCTGTATTTCCAAGGGGGCCATCCATGGTTTTCCGTACGCTTGCCTGTGCCGTTTCGTTGATGGTGGCCACGCCGCTGCTGGCCGAGACCGTCACCGTCGACACCTTCCGCGGCCCTGCCGAGGCGCCGTTGAAACCCGAAACCGTCGCCGTCTTTGATGTGGCTGCGGCGGACACGCTGACGGCGTTGGGGGTGCCGATTGCCGGAACGCTGAACGCGCTTTACGTGGACTACCTGGATGAGGTGGCGGAGACGGCGGCCGATCTGGGGACCTTCTGGGAGCCCGACGTCGAGTCGTTGCACGCCATGGCGCCGGATCTGATCGTGGTGGGCAGCCGCAGCTCGGACCAAGTGGAGCCGCTGTCGAACATCGCCCCGGCAATCGACATGACCGTCAGCTATGACACCATTTCGGACGCGCTGGCCCGGCTTGCGGCTTATGGCGAGATCTTCGGCCGCCAGGAGCAGGCCGCGGCGCTGCGGGCCGAGTTCGAAGCCCGGCTGGCGCAGGCAAAGGCCGCCGCGGCGGGCAAGGGGACGGCATTGGTGGTGATGACCAACGGCCCCAAGATCTCGGCCTATGGGCGCGGCGGGCGCTTTGGCTGGCTGCATGACAGCGTCGGCCTGCCCGAGGCCGCGCCGCAGATCGGCGAGTCGGTGCATGGCGAAAGCATCTCGTTCGAGTTCATTCAGGAGACCAACCCCGACTGGCTGATCGTGGTGGACCGGCTGGCCGCCATCGGCCGTCCGGGCGAGAGCGCGGCGGCAACGCTGGACAACGTGCTGGTGCGGGAAACCAAGGCCTGGCAGGCGGGGCAGGTGGTCTATCTGAACGCCGCCGACATCTATATCGCGGGTGGCGGCATCCAGTCGATGAACCGCACCCTGGACCAGCTGACCGCGGCGTTCGAAGGCCGCTGAGCCGGTGGCCCGCGCAACGCTGATTGCCCTTCTGGCGCTGCTCGCGCTGGTCTGCGCCTCGCTGCTTGCGGGCGTGGCGGGGCTGGACGCGCGAGCGCTGCTGAGCTCCGGCGAGGGCTGGGAGCTGATCCGCGACAGCCGCCTGCCGCGCACGCTGGCGGCCTTGCTGACCGGTGCGGCGCTGGCGGTGGCGGGGCAGATCATGCAGCTGATCGCGCAGAACCGCTTTGTCGAGCCGATGACGGCCGGCACCGGCCAGAGCGCGGTGCTGGGCATCCTTCTGACCTCGGTGCTGCTGCCGGGGGCGGCGCTGCCGGTGAAGATGGCGCTGGCGGCGCTGACCGCGCTGGCGGGCAGCCTCGGCTTTTTTGCCGTCACCCGGCGGCTGCCGCCGACCCAGCCGCTGCTGGTGCCGCTGGTGGGGCTGGTCTATGGCGGCGTGATCGGGGCGGCCACGGCCTATGCCGCCTTTCAGGCCGACATGCTGCAATACCTGGAAATCTGGCTCGGTGGGGAATTCTCCGGCACCATGCGCGGCCGCTATGAGCTGCTGTGGCTGGCCGGGCTGGCGGCGCTGGCGAGCTACCTGGTGGCCGACCAGCTGTCGATCCTGGGTCTGGGCGAGGCGGTCAGCCTGAACCTGGGCCTCAATTACCGGCAGGTGGTGCTGGCGGGGCTGGTGGTGATCGCGCTGGTCTCCGGGCTGACGGTGGTGACGGTCGGGATGATCCCCTTTGTCGGGCTGGTGGTGCCCAATCTGGTCAGCCGGGTGGCCGGCGACAATTTGCGCCGCAGCCTGCCGGTGACGGCGCTGGCGGGGGCGGCGCTGGTGCTGGCGGCGGACCTGGCCGGGCGGCTGCTGATCCACCCGTTCGAGATCCCCGCGGCGACGGTGATCGGCATTCTGGGCGCCGCTGTCTTCTTGTGGATGCTCTATGGCCGGGGGGCGCATGCTGCGTAACCGGATGCTGCTTTTGGCGCTGGCCTTGCTGGCCTGCTGTCTTGCCTACCTGTTCACGGGGGTGAAGGGCAGCTGGGAGTTCGCGTTGATGTTCCGCGGCCAGAAGCTGGCGGCGCTGCTGCTGGCGGGCACCGCGCAGGCGGTGGCGGCGGTGCTGTTTCAGACCATCACCGGCAACCGCCTGCTGACGCCCTCGATCATGGGGTTCGACGCGCTCTATATCCTGCTGCTCAGCGGCATGGTCTTTGCCATGGGCGCGCAGCAGTTTCTGCTGCTGGACCGCCAATGGGTGATGGCGGGGAGCGCGGTGTTGATGTGCGGCGCCGCGCTGGCGCTGTTCGGCGCGGTGCTGCGGGCCGGGCGCGGCGACCTGATGCGGATGGTTCTGACCGGGGTGGTTCTGGCGGTGATGCTGCGATCGATCACCAGTTTCCTGCAGCGGGTGATCGATCCGAATGAATACGCGGTGGTGCAGGCGGCGTCTTATGCGCGGTTTTCGCGGGCCGAGACCGACCTCGTGGCGATTGCCGCGCTGCTGTGCCTTGTGGCGCTGCTGGCGGCCTGGCGGATGCGGTTCCGGCTCGACGTGCTGGCGCTGGGGCCGGTGGCGGCGGTGTCGCTGGGCGAGGATCCGCAGCGCGGCCAGTGGCAGGCGCTGCTGGTGATCTCGCTGCTGGTGTCGGTCTCGACCGCGCTGGTGGGGCCGGTGGCGTTCTTCGGGCTGCTGGTGACGGCGCTCACCTATCTCGTGCTGCCGACCCACCGCCATGCGGTGCTGCTGCCCGCCAGCGCGATGATGGCCGGGGTGGTCCTGACCGGCGGCCAATGGGTGATGGAGCGGGTGATGCATCTCAGCACGCCGTTGAGCGTGGTGGTCGAATTCCTGGGCGGGCTGGTGTTCCTGGCGTTGTTGCTGAAAGGGCTGAAACAATGATCGAGATTCAATCCGTCAGCCACCGGATCGGGTCGGCGCAGATCCTGACCGACGTGTCACTGCGGCTGGAGCGCGGCGGGGTGATTGCCCTGGCCGGGCCCAACGGGGCGGGCAAGTCGACGCTGTTGTCGCTGATCGCCCGGCTGCAGCCGCTGCAGCAGGGGCAGATCCGGGTGGATGACATGCAGCTGGGCCAATGCGACGACCGCGCGCTGGCGCGCAAGCTGGCGATCCTGCCGCAGCAGGTGAACGCCTCGAGCCGCCTGACGGTGCGCGACCTGGTCGGCTTTGGCCGCTATCCGCATCATCGTGGCCGCCCCACGGCCGCGGACCGCGCCCGCGTCGAGGCGGCGCTGGCGCAATTCGACCTTGGGCCGCTGGCGGACCGCCAGCTGGAGACGCTGTCGGGCGGCCAGCGCCAGCGCGCCTTCGTCGCCATGTCCTATGTGCAGGATACGGATTTCCTGCTGCTGGATGAGCCGTTGAACAACCTCGACCTTGCTGCCGCCCGCAGCCTGATGGCGCAGCTGCGCCAGTTGGCCGACGACCAGGGGCGCACCGTCGTGATCGTGCTGCATGACATCAACTATGCCACCGCCTATGCCGATCGCATCGTGGTGCTGAAGGGAGGACGTGTGGTTGCGGACGGTGCCCCGGCGGAGACCGTGACGGCGGCGATGCTGGAGCAGGTCTTTGGCACCGCGGCCCCGGTACACAGCGTCGGCGGTCGCCCGGTGGTGCTGGTCTGATCGCAGCGCGCGTCGCGTTCACGAGACCAGAGCAGACCAATCCTGAGCGGAAAGACAACGGCAGGCAGGCGCCGGGGCAGGGGGCTGAAAGGCGGTGCGCCCCTTAACATGCACTTGCATGTCAAGGGGAAACTGCCTAAAAGCCGGGTGAACCGCCTCGCCAGCCCCGTTTCAGGGCAAGCCCAGCACGCAACCTGAAACTTGGGGAACTACCATGGCCGCCTTCACCGCGCCGCGGGCCCGCCTTTTGTGCGGCACCGCTCTTACATTCTTGACCGCTTTGCCCGCCGCGGCGGAGCAAACGACATCCAACGTCCTGTCGCTGGACCCGATCGTGGTGCGCCAGCAGGACCCGGTCGGCGATGCCGCTGACCGCGACAATTCGGTCTACGTGGCCGACGCCGAGCTGGACCGGGCGCGCTCCGGCGACCTGAAGGACGTGTTCAGCGGGATCGCCTCTGTCTCGGTTGGGGGGGCGATCCCGATTGCGCAGAAGATCTTTGTCAACGGCATCGACATGCTGAACCTGACGGTGGCGCTGGACGGGGCCTTGCAGAACAACCGCGTGTTCCACCACGTCAGCGCCAATGCCTTTGACCCCGGCATCCTGAAATTCGTTCGCGTCGACCCCGGCGTGGCTGCCGCCGACACCGGCCCGAATGCCGTGGCCGGCGCGGTCATCATGGAGACCGTGGATGCCGTGGATGTTCTGGCCGATGGCGAAACCTTCGGTGGCACTGCGCGGCTGAGCTACGGCGACAATGGTGCGACGTTCAGCCGGTCGCTGACGCTGGCAACCCGTTCGGGCGGTTTCGAGGCGCTTGGCTATCTGAAATCGGCCACCGGCGACGATTACGAGGACGGCTCGGGCAACGTGGTGCAGGGCACCGCCGCGGATCTGCAAAGCCGCCTGCTGAAGCTGGCCTATGAATCCGACACCGGCCACCGGCTGGAGCTGACCGGCCAGCAGATCAGCGATGATGCGATCCGCCCCTACCGCTCCAACATCGGCGAGGTGATCGGCGGGCGTCCAGTTCCGCTGACCCGGCGTTACGACACTGAACGCACCACCTACAGCCTGCGCTACGAGAGCACGATCGACACAGGCATGTGGGATCCCGAAGCGGTGCTGGGCTACTCCGAGGCTGACGTGCGGGTGCCGGAGCCCTATGGCAGCAAGGGCGTTTCCAGCACCCTGTCGGCCAAGGTGCAGAACACCTTCCACCTGTCGCAGAGCAGCACCATCGTTGCCGGTCTGGACTATTACGACCGGGAGTCCGAATACTCTGACCCGTCCACCAGCGGGCTGCGTGAAGCTGCCGACAACATCGGCCTGTTCGCCCAGGCCCGGCTGGAGCCTTCGGACCGCTGGAAGCTGTCGGCGGGCCTGCGGTATGACTGGCAGGACTTCACCGGCTCTGGCGGCCAGGAGCTGAGCGTGTCCGGTGCCAGCGGCAACCTGTCGGCGCGCTACAAGGTGACGGACGCGCTGTCGCTGCGGGCAGGGTATTCGAGCGTGTTCGGCGGCATCCAGCTGGAAGACAACTATGTCTTCGATCCGGGCTGGACCTATGCCGGGCTGGAAAGTTCGCGGGCCGAGAATTTCAACCTCGGCGTCGACTGGAGCGCGGGCAATCTCACGCTGGGGGCCGAGGTCTTTCGCACCGAGGTCGAGAATGCGCGTGAAAACTCGGGCAACATTGATTTCCAAAGTGAAGGCTACAGCCTGGGCGCGACCTATGGCTGGCTTGGTGGTTTCGTGCGGCTGAGCTTCACCGACAGCGACATCGAGCTTAACGGCGGTTCTACCGGCAGCTACGAGGCGCGCGATCTGGGGGCACCGCTGGGGCAGGTGCTGGCATTGCAGGTCCAGCAGGAACTGCCGCAGTACAGCCTGCTCGTGGGCGGCAGCCTGGATCTGGCCCGCGACTACGACACCGGCGGAGCGGGCACCCAGGAGCTGGACGGCTATGAGGTCGTGAACGTCTTCGCCGAATATACCCCGCCGTCGCTGAACGGCGTGACCCTGCGGGCCTCGGTGCAGAACCTGTTTGACGCGGACTACGCCGACCGGGCCACCTATGGCGGCGAATATGCTTCGATCGTGCCGCTGAAGGAGCCGGGGCGCACCTTCATGATCGAGGCGGTCGCGCGGTTCTGAGGATCAGCCGTGAAGCCGCCTGCGGCGCGGCTTCACGGCAGCAGCTTGATCAGCAGGCGCGACAGGGCATAGGCCTCCTCGGTGGTCAGATGCTGGCCGATCTCGGTCTGCATCGCCTCCCAGTAGGTTGGCCAGATCTTCGCATGCAGCCCGGCGCCGCGGTCGGTGAGAAAGAGGATCTGCTTGCGCCGCCCGTCGGCAATGAATTCGCGCCGCAGCAGCCCGTCCTTTTCCATCCGGGCCACATGTCGGGAGAGCGCGTATTGCGGCACGAACAGCTTGTCCTCCAGCGCCGCCATCGGCTGGCCGTCGGCACCGGCGCGCTCCAGTTCGAGCAGGATCTCGTACCAGATCGGGTCATTGATGCCATGGCTCCTCAGCGCCCGCGCGATCCGCGGGTGGAACTTGCGGTGGGCGCGCATGATGTTGAACCAGGCGCGGTTGTAGGCAATCGCTTCGTCGTCGTCTCCGAAGAAGGCGGCGTTCGGCGAGGGGCCGGGGCGGGTGGTCATGGTCGCGTCCTTTCAGGTGGCACCAATGCAAACGCCCAGAACGCAGACCAATGCCGGGCGCGGCGTGTTGAAACGGTTTAAAATCAATATCTGCCAGTATCTTGGCTAATATCAATTCTAAGGAGCAGCAATGCAAACACGCGCGGTTTTCCACTCGGCGCAGGCCGCAGGCCTTTATACGCGCCTCGTCCGCCATTTCGGTCACAAGATCCCGGTCGTCGAGAGCCCGGAGGGGGCGGAGCTGCAATTCGTCTGCGGTCTGGCGCAGCTGCGCCATGACGCGGATCGGCTGAGCATACACGTCACGTCCGCGACCGCGACCGAGCTGGCGCAGACCTGCGAGGTGGTGGAAAGCCATCTGCTGCGCTTTGCCTTTCGCGAGGACCCGGCCCCGCTGGTGTGGCACCGGGGCTGAGACCCGTGCGGCTTTTCCTGTGGATATCGAAAACAACATATTGACGGGTGGCTAGGGTATAACCCTATATGGAGTGGCTTTGGTGCCTGTGATTCACATCAGAGGCTAAGAGGGAAACCGGTGTAATTCCGGTGCTGCCCCCGCAACTGTAAGCGGCGAGTCAAACCCCATATGCCACTGGCGCACCGGCGCCGGGAAGGCGGGCCAGACGTCGGAGCCGCAAGCCAGGAGACCTGCCAGGGCTGATGAGACGTGAACCACAGGCGGCGGGCCTGGGTGCGTGGACCGGCCTGCCCCCTGCAGCGCCGCCCGTGACCCTGTCCCCTTGTCCGCAACAGCAGATAGGGACCAGACCAATGACCATCACCGTGTATTCCAAACCGGCCTGCGTGCAATGCACCGCCACCACCCGCGCGCTGGATGCGCGCGGGCTGGCCTATGAGGTGATCGACCTCAGCGAGGACAGTACGGCGCTGCAGAAGGTGCAGGACATGGGCTATCGCCAGGCGCCGGTGGTCGTCGCCGGGGAGAGCCATTGGGCGGGCTTTCGCCCCGACATGATCGCTCGCCTGGCCTGACGCCGTGGCGGGGCTGGTCTATTTCTCCAGCGGCTCCGGCAATACCCATCGCTTTGCCACGCGGCTTGGCCTTGCGGCCACGCGCCTGCCGCTGCGCCACGGCGAGCCGCTGCCGCAGATCCTCGCGCCCTTCGTGTTGATCTGTCCGACCTATGCGGACGGGCAGGGGCGCGGCGCCGTGCCCAAGCAGGTGATCCGGCTGCTGAACCAGCCGCCCCTGCGGGCGCTGCTGCGCGGTGTGATCGGCGCGGGCAACCGAAACTTTGGCGAAACCTTCGCGCTGGCGGGCGACGTGATCGCCCGCAAATGCAATGTGCCGGTGCTGTACCGCTTTGAATTGGCCGGCACCGAAACCGACATCGCCCGCGTTCGCGCCGGGCTGCAGAAATTCTGGGGGACGGAATGCTCGATTCCAGCGTAGCCGGCGAGCGCGACTACCACGCGCTGAACGCCATGCTGAACCTTTATGATGCGGAGGGAAACATCCAGTTCGAGGCCGACCGGGAGGCGGCGCGGCAGTATTTCCTGACCCATGTGAACCAGAACACCGTGTTCTTTCATTCGCTGGATGAAAAGCTGGGGTATCTGGTTGAGGAAGGCTACTACGAAGCTGAGGTGCTGGAGCCATATGACCGCGCCTTCCTGCACCGGATCTGGGACGCGGCCTATGCGCATAAATTCCGCTTTCCGACCTTCCTGGGGGCTTTCAAGTATTACACCTCCTATACGCTGAAGACCCGCGATGGCGGCCGGTACCTGGAACGCTACGAGGACCGCGTGGTGATGGTGGCGCTGACGCTGGCGCGCGGCGACGAGGCGCTGGCGCTGCGGCTGATGGAGGAGATCATCACCGGCCGCTTCCAGCCCGCCACGCCCACCTTCCTGAATGCCGGCAAGAAGAGCCGGGGCGAGCTGATCTCCTGCTTTCTTCTGCGGCTGGAGGACAACATGGAAAGTATCGGCCGCGGCATCAACTCGGCGTTGCAGCTGAGCAAGCGCGGCGGCGGCGTGGCGCTGATGCTGACCAACATCCGCGAACATGGTGCGCCGATCAAAGGCATCGAGAACCAGTCCTCTGGCGTGATCCCGGTGATGAAACTGCTCGAAGACAGCTTTTCCTACGCGAACCAGCTGGGCGCGCGGCAGGGGGCGGGGGCGGTTTACCTCAACGCGCACCACCCGGACATTCTGCGCTTCCTCGACACCAAACGCGAAAATGCGGATGAGAAGATCCGTATCAAGACCCTGTCACTGGGCGTGGTAATCCCCGACATCACCTTTGAATTGGCGAAGAAAAACGAGGACATGTACCTGTTCTCGCCGCATGACGTGGAGAAGGTGCACGGGGTGCCTTTCTCGGAGGTTTCGGTCAGCGAGCGCTATCACGAGCTGGTCGATGATCCGCGCATCCGCAAGCAGAAGATCAATGCCCGGCAGTTTTTTCAGACTCTGGCGGAGATCCAGTTCGAGAGCGGTTATCCCTATATCATGTTCGAGGATACGGTGAACGCTGCCAATCCGGTGGCCGGGCGCATCACCATGTCGAACCTTTGCTCGGAAATCCTGCAGGTGAACGAGGCGTCGGAGTTCAATGACGACCTCAGCTACAAGCACCTGGGCACGGATATCTCCTGCAATCTGGGCTCGATGAATATCGCCAAGGCGATGGATGGCGGCGATCTGGCGGCCACGGTGGAGACCGCCGTGCGCGCGCTGAGCGCGGTGTCGGAGATGAGCGCGATCGACTCGGTGCCCTCCGTGCGGCGGGGCAATGACGAAAGCCACGCGATCGGCCTGGGGCAGATGAACCTGCACGGGTTCCTGGCGCGCGAGCACATCCACTATGGCAGCGCCGAGGGCATTGATTTCACCAACATCTATTTTTGCGCCGTGTTGTATCACGCGCTGCGGGCCTCGAACAAAATCGCGCAGGAGAAGGGCGAGGTGTTCAAGGGTTTCGAGCGGTCGACATATGCCGATGGCCGCTTCTTTGACGACTACGTCAGCGCCGACTGGCTGCCGGAAACCGATCGGGTGAAACAGCTGTTTGCCGAGGCGGGCATTGCCATTCCCAGCCGCGCGGACTGGCAGGCGCTGAAGGCCGATGTGATGCGCGACGGGCTGTATAACCGCAACTTGCAGGCGGTGCCGCCGACGGGCTCGATCAGCTATATCAACAACTCGACCTCCTCGATCCATCCGATCACATCGAAGATCGAGATTCGCAAGGAGGGCAAGATCGGCCGCGTCTACTACCCCGCGCCCTACATGACCAACGACAACCTGGAGTTCTACCAGGACGCCTATGAAATCGGGCCGGAGAAGATCATCGACACCTATGCCGCCGCCACCCGCCATGTGGACCAGGGCCTGTCGCTGACGCTGTTCTTCAAGGACACGGCGACCACCCGCGACATCAACCGCGCCCAGATCTACGCCTGGAAGAAGGGCATCAAGACCATCTACTACATCCGGCTGCGGCAGATGGCGCTGGAGGGCACCGAGGTGCAGGGCTGCGTGTCCTGCTCGCTGTGACGGTTCGGACTGACTGAGGATTTGACGAGATGAGAGACCTTCCCACCGCCCGTGCCGTGCCGCGCGCGATCAATTGGAACCGGTTGCAGGACGACAAGGATCTGGAGATCTGGAACCGGCTGACGGTGAATTTCTGGCTGCCGGAAAAGGTGCCGCTGTCCAACGACATCCAGAGCTGGTCGCAGCTGAAACCGGAGGAACAGCAGCTGACGATCCGGGTGTTCACCGGGCTGACCCTGCTGGACACGATCCAGAACACCGTCGGCGCGCCTGCCTTGATGCCGGATGCGCAGACCCCGCATGAAGAGGCCGTGCTGACCAACATCGCCTTCATGGAAGCGGTGCATGCGCGCAGCTATTCCTCGGTGTTTTCAACCCTCTGCCAGACCGCCGAGGTGGACGAGGCGTTTCGCTGGTCGGAGGAAAACGAGCACCTGCAGGCCAAGTCGCGGCTGATCCTGGATGAATATGACGCCGCCAGCCACCCGCTGAAGAAGAAGATCGCCAGCGTGTTCCTGGAGAGCTTCCTGTTCTATTCCGGTTTCTACCTGCCGATGCACTGGTCGAGCCGCGCCCGGCTGACCAACACCGCCGACCTGATCCGCCTGATCATCCGCGACGAGGCGGTGCATGGCTATTACATCGGCTACAAATACCAGCGCGCGCTGGAACGGCTGGATGACGCGCAGCAGCAGGAGCTGAAGGATTTTGCCTTTTCGCTGCTGTTTGACCTCTACGACATCGAGGGGCGCTATACCGAGAGCCTTTATGACGGGTTGGGGCTGACCGAGGATGTGAAGCACTTCCTGCATTACAACGCCAACAAGGCGCTGCAGAACCTCGGCTATGAGGGGCTGTTCCCGGACGAGGTCTGCGCGGTGAACCCGGCGATCATGTCGGCGCTGTCGCCCAACGCCGATGAAAACCATGACTTCTTTTCGGGTTCCGGCTCATCCTATGTGATCGGCAAGGCGGTCGCGACAGAGGATGAAGACTGGGATTTCTGATCTCTGTCGCCGCGCCCCCGCCAAGGGGGCGCGGCGTGTGTCCAGCGGGGCCGGGCGGGGCTGCCTGCCTAGTGCGCGCGGCGGGAGCCCGTGGCGGTGGCAGCGGCCAGATCCCAGAACAGCCCGGCCATGCAGCGCAGCGCGTCGCGGCAGACCGGTTTCAGCACATGTTCGTTCGGCGCGTGCTGGGAGCAGCCGCGATAAGAGTGCGGAATCCAGACCGTCGGCAGCCCAAGGATGTCGGCAAAGCTGTCGTTGGGCAGCGATCCTGCGAGGTTCGGCAGGATATGGGGCGGTTTGCCCGCGGTCTCAGCCAGCGATGCGGCGGTGAAGGTCACCCAGGGATCGGTCGGATCCAGCCGCGTGGCGCGGAAGAAGCCGCGATCATGGGGCACGAGTTTCACCGTCTCGAACCCGTGGGCGTCCAGATGGCGGCGCAGCGAGGGCAGGATGTCCTCGGGGTCGGTGCCCACCACGTAGCGCAGCTGGCAGGTGGCGCGGGCGTAGGGTGCGATGGCATTGACCGGCGCCTCCGGCACGCCGCTGGTCATCGCCAGCACCGCAAAGGCATTCCAGCCGAACACCCGCTCTGCCGGGGTCAGGCTTTCTTCGCCCCAGTCGGTGTCAATGCTGGGGCCGTCGCCGCCCTCCAGCGGCAGCCCGTCAAGGGCCGCGCGCACGCTGTCGGTCAGGCTGTCGGGGCGCCATTCCGGGATCTGGATCTGGCCGCGGCGGTCGCAGATGGAGGCCAGCGCATGCGACAGGATGATCGCGGGATCGGCCAGCAGGCCGCCCCAATTGCCGGAATGATGCGCGCCCTCGCGCAGGTCCAGTTCCAGATCAAAACTGACACCGCCGCGCGAGCCCATGAACATGGTCGGCGTGTCCGGCTGCAACCGCGGCCCGTCCGAGGCGATCAGCACATCGGCCTTGAGACGGCTTTTCTGTGCTTCAAAGAATTCAGACAGCCCGGCCGATCCGGTCTCCTCGGACATCTCCACCACGATTTTCACGTTGAAGCCAAGGCGTCCTCGCTCGGCCAGGACCGCTTCCAGCGCGGCGATGTTGATCAGGTGCTGGCCCTTGTTGTCGGCGGTGCCACGGCCATAGAGCCGGTCGCCTTCCTCGACCAGCTCAAAGGGTGCGAGACCTTCGCGCCACTGCTCGGTCTGGGCGCGGATCACGTCGCCGTGGCCATAGGTCAGGATGGTGGTCAGCGCCGGATCCTCGATCCGCTCGCCCACCAGCAATGGCCCGCCCGACGGGTCGGGGTTGTCAAAGATCTCGCAGGCAAAGCACGAGGTTTCCAGTCGCGGTTGGATCACCTCCTGCAAGTAGCGCAGCAGGGCGGGGGCGGCCTCGGGGTTCTGGCTTTCGGTCGGGTGCGCGACCCAGGCGGCGAGGTCGGACTGGAACGTGCCGTCGTCGAAATAGCGGCTGGCGCGCGCGATGGCGCCGCCGCGTCCGGGATCTTGGCTCATGTGGTCTCCGTCTTCTCAGGGATGGCGTCGCCCCAGGGCGACATGATTTCGGTGCAGCCGCTGTTGCGCCCGTTCTGGCGCAGCACGCCCGCGGGGCAGGCGAAGGCATAGGGAAACACGGTGCGGCGGGTCGTGGTGACCGGGTGGCTGGCACGCAAGGCGGCCAGCACATCGGCGGGCAGGCTGTCGTCGGCCACGACCATGTCGCCTCCCGAAACATCGATGCGCGGATGGTGGAAGGCGGCCTCCGCATCCATGCCGAAATCGGCGACGAAGGACGACAGCTGCGTCATCGCCGAGACGATCTTGCGCCCGCCCGAGGCACCAAAGGCAAAGCGTTTGCCACCCGCCTCGCCCAGCACCGGGCAGACGTTCATCAGGCAGCGCTTGCCCGGCGCCAGGGAGTTCGGCTTGCCCGGTTCCGGGTCGAACCACATGATGCCGTTGTTCATCAGCAGACCGGTCTGCGGCGACACCACGCGGGAGCCGAAGATCGACAGGAGCGTCTGGGTCTGCGACACCATGTTACCGTGCCGGTCGACCACCGAGAAATGCGTTGTGCAGCCCGGCGCATTGGCATCCTCGCCATCGTCACCCATGCCCGCCAGCCGCTTGGCATAGGCCGATTTCAGCGCCGCGGCATAGGCGGCAAAGGCCTCGGCGCCGGGCTGGTCACCGGAGGTGAAGGCCGTTTCCAGATGCGCCAGCGCATCGCGGAAGGTCGGCCCCGCGGTCAGCCCCGGCATCACGTCAAAGCGGGCCGCGCGGTAGTCGAAGGACAGCGGATCCAGCAGCTCGGCGTGGTAGGATTTGAGGTCTTCGAGCGACAGGAAACCGCCCTTGGATTGCACGTCGGCGGCCATGGCGGCGGCGATGTCGCCCTCGTAGAAATCACGCGGGCCTGCCTCGGCCAGATGGGCGAGAGTTGCCCCCATGCGGGACATGTCGATGCGCTTGTCGGACAGGCTGGTCCAGCCCGCAATGGTGGGCCATTGGCCGTCCTCCAGGAACAGCGCCGCGGCGTCGCGGTCCTGTGCCAGCGCGCGGGTGGCGGAGGCGATGATCAGTGCCGCGTACCAATCCACGTGCAGGCCTTCCTGCGCCAGCGCGACGGCGGGCTGCAGCAGGTCGTGCCAGGGCATCCGGCCAAAGCGGGCATGGGCCTTGGCATTGCCGTCGACGGTGCCGGGCACGGCGATGGCGGTTGCGCCCTGCACGTTGCGGTCGTCCACCACCTTTTCCCAGGGAAAAAGATCACCGGCCTTGCCCTCGCCTGACAGCGGGTAATGGGCCACGTCCAGCCCCTGCGGCGCGCGCATGCCGTAGTTCAGCGCATAGGCGCGGCCCTCGTCCGCGCGCCACAGCATGGCGGCACCGCCGCCTGCCGGGCCGCTCATCCACGGTTCGACCACGCCGATGGCAAAGGAGACCGCCACCGCGGCATCCACGGCATCGCCGCCCGCCGCCAGCACCTCGGCGCCGATGCGTGCGGCGCGGCTGTGCTGGGCCGCAACCACGCCGTATTCGGTTTCGATCACGGTTTTGCGCGTGACCTGTGTTTCGGAAAAGCTTGGTATCATCGCTGTTCCTTCCTATGCCGCCGGCGCCTGGGCGCCGTAGAGGTGGCATTCGACCCTGCCGTCCTCGGTCGGCACCGTCTGCGGCGTGGCCTGGCTGCACTGGGGCATTGCCTTGGCGCAGCGCGGGTGGAAGTGGCAGCCCTTGGGCGGGTCAATGGGGTTGGGATAGGCGGCACCGAGATGGGTGTCTGGCACGCCCATGCCGGGATCTGGCGTCAGCACCGATTGCAGCAGCGCGTCCGAGTAGGGATGGCGGCGGCGGTCGAACAACCCTTCGACGCTGGCCTCCTCGACGATGCGGCCGAGGTACATCACCGCCACCCGGTTCGCCAGGTGTTCCACCACCGCGAGGTTGTGGCTGATGAACAGATAGGTGAGGCCAAATTCGCGGCGCAGCTCGCCCAGCAGGTTGAGGATCTGTGACTGCACCGAGACGTCCAGCGCCGAGGTCGGCTCGTCGCAGATGACGATCTCGGGCTTCATGATCAGCGCGCGGGCAATTGCCACCCGCTGGCGCTGGCCGCCGGACATCTGGCTGGGGTAGGTGTTCATTACCCGCGCGGGCAGGCCGACAATGTCGAGGATCTCGCGCACCGCCTTTTCCTGGCTGGCGCTGTCGCCGACATTATGCACCCGCAGGGGCAGCGAGATGATGTCATAGATGCTTTTGCGCGGGTTGAGCGAGGAATAGGGATCCTGAAAGATCGGCTGGATGCGGCGCGCCAGTTCTGAGCGGTTCTGCGCGCCGATCTCCTTGCCGTCGACCAGCACCTGGCCCTCGGTGGGTTGTTCCAGCCCCAGGAGGATCTTGGCGAGGGTGGATTTGCCGCAGCCGGATTCACCGACCAGGCCCAGCACCTCGCCGCGGCCGATCCTGAGCGAGACATCATTGACCGCCTTCAGCGGCTTGGGGGTGGCGAACATGCCCTGTTTGACCTGATAGGTCTTGGTCACGTTGCGCAGTTCCAGAACGGGGGTATCGCTCATGCGGGCACCTCTTGGGGGCTGGCGGCGCGGCCATCGGGATGCACACAGCGGAAGCTGTGGCGTCCGGCCTGCTGCTCGCGCAGGGGGATGGGTTGGCGGCAGGCGTCCACGGCATGGTCGCAGCGGGTGCGGAAGGGGCAGCCCGAGACCTCGCCCACCAGCGAGGGCACGATTCCGGGAATGGTGCCCAGCTCGGCGCCGCGTTCGGTCTTGCCCGGCACCGGGATGCAGCGCAGCAGGCCGCGGGTGTAGGGATGCGCGGGTGCGCCAAAGACATCCGCGGCGGGGCCGGTTTCCACCAGCTCGCCCGCATACATCACGGCCACCTTGTCGGCGACGCGGGCCACCACGCCCAGGTCATGGGTGATCAGGATCATCGCCATGCCCAGTTCCTTTTGCAGATCCACCAGCAGCCGCAGGATCTGCGCCTGGATGGTCACGTCGAGCGCGGTTGTCGGCTCATCCGCGATGATCAGCTCCGGCTCGCACATCAGCGCCATGGCGATCATCACCCGCTGGCGCAGGCCGCCGGACAGCTGGTGCGGATATTGCGACAGGCGGCTTTTGGCGGCGGTGATGCCAACCTTCTCCAGCAGCTCCACCGCGCGGGCGCGGGCCTGTTCGCGGCTGACCTTCTTGTGCAACAGCAGCGCCTCGGCCAGCTGATCGCCGATGGTATAGGCGGGGTTGAGCGAGGTCATCGGCTCCTGGAAGATCATCGACATGCGCAGGCCGCGCAGCTTGCGCATGCCGCGCTGGCTGGTCTTCATCAGGTTGATGCCGTCGAACTCCATCCGGTCGGCCCGGCGCGAGATCTTCTTGCCCAGCAGTCCCATCAGGGCCAGCGAGGTGAGCGACTTGCCCGAGCCGCTTTCGCCGACGATGCACAGGGTCTCGCCGCGGTTGAGGTCGAAATCGATGCCGCGCACCGCGTGCAGGGTGCCGCCGCCGACGGGGATGTCGATGGTCAGGTTGCGGACGGAGAGTATCGGTGTGTCTGTCATGCCTGCCTCCCTCAGTTACGGTTTTCAGGCGCGGTGACGTCGCGAAGACCGTCGCCCAGAAGGTTGATCGACAGGACCAGCGCAAACAGCACGAAGCCGGGGATCAGCACCAGCCAGGGCTCGAACAGCATCATCTGCTTGCCCTCGGAGACCATCAGCCCCCAGGAGGGCGTCGGCGGCTGCACGCCAAGGCCGAGGAATGACAGCGCCGCTTCCAGCAGCACCGCATGGGCCATTTCCAGCGTGATCACCACGATCAGGTTGTTGACGATGTTCGGCATGATTTCCGACATCACGATGCGGGTGTTGGAACAGCCGATGGCGCGGGCGGCGGCGACATATTCGCGGCCCTGCACCTGCAGGGTCGAGGCGCGCATCACCACGGCGAAACGGTCCCACAGCAGCAGGCCCAGCACGGTGATCACCACGGTCAGCGAGCCGCCGAAGATGGCCACCACCGCCAGCGCCACCAGCACCACCGGCATCGCCAGGCGCACGTTGATGAGGAAGGTCACCACCGCATCGACACGGCCGCCGAAATAGCCCGCGGCAACCCCCATGGCGGTGCCGATCAGGCCGGAGATCAGCGCCGCCACCAAGCCGATCAGCAGCGACACGCGGGCGCCGTAGATCAGGCGCGACAGGTAATCGCGGCCTAAGTGGTCGGTGCCCAGGGGATGCTCCCAGCTGCCGCCGAGGAACACCGGCGGCTCCATCCGGGCCAGCAGGCTTTGGGCATAGGGGTCATGCGGGGCGATCAGCGGCGCAAAGAGCGCGACAATCACCAGAAGGCCCAGCACGATGCTGCCGATCAGCAGGCCCTGGTGGCCGAAGATGCGCTTGCGCAGCAGCTGGCCCGGGGTCGGGCCGGTGATTTCCTGAAGAAGAGGATCTGCAGTCTGGGTCATGTCATCCGGCCCTCATGCGCGGGTCCAGCCAGGCGTTCAGCACGTCGGCAAGGAAGGTGAAGACGATGTAGAACATCGAGAAAACAAGGATCAGCGCCTGCACGGTGGGCAGGTCGTTGCGGCTGATGGATTCCCAGGCCAGATAGCCGGCGCCGTGCAGCGCAAAGATCGATTCAACCACGATCGAGCCGCCCAGCATGAAGCCCATCTGCACCGCCGCCAGCGACACCACCGGGATGATCGCGTTGCGCAGCGCGTGTTTGAACATCACCAGCCCCTCCGGAGCGCCCTTGGCGCGGGCGGTGCGGATGTAATCCGAGGACAGCACCTCCAGCATGCCCGCACGGGTCAGCCGCATGATCGCGGGCATCGCGTAGTAGCCAAGCACGATGGTCGGCATCACGAAATGCAGCGGCGTTGCGGTGCCCGATGGTGGCAGCCAGCCCAGCTGGATCGAGAACACCACGATCAGGATCAGACCAAACCAGAAGCTCGGCATCGCCTGACCGGCCACCGACAGGAACAGCGCAAACCGGTCGAGCAGCGAATTGGGGCGGATCGCGGCAGCAACCCCCAGCGGCACCGCGGTCAGCAGCGCAAAGGAGATGCCGCAGACACCCAGGGTCATGGTGATCGACAGGCGTTCGGCGATCAGCCCGGCCACCGGCAGCTTGAAATAGTAGCTTTCGCCAAAATCGCCCATCAGAGCGCTGGACAGCCATTCCCAGTATTGCAGCAGCATCGGGCGGTCAAAGCCGTAGATCCGGCGGATGGCCTCGATGTCCTGGTCGCTGGCGTGTTCCCCGGCGATGGCCGCAGCGGGATCGCCGGACAGGAACAGCAGGCTGAAGGAGATCAGCGAGACGGTGAAGGCGACAAGGATCGCCAGCCCGGCCCGCTTCAGGATGAAACGCAGCAAGGTGAACCTCTTTTGCTGGGTATTGCAGGGACGGCCGCCGCGGCGGCGCATGCGGCAGCGGGGACCTGCCCCGCCGCCGCGCTGGTCTGCTTACTTCCAGTCCATGTCGGTGAAGCGCAGGACTTCATCCGGAGTGGGAGTATAGGTGACCTCGGGGGTGAACACGTAGTTGGTGTTGTAGGAGAACATCGGCACCCAATAGGCCTCGTCCGCGATCTTCTTCAGCGCCTTGGAGTAGTTTTCCTGGCGCACCGCGGGGTCGGTCGCGCTGTCGGCGGCATCCAGCCAGCCCGCCACTTCCGCGTCGCGGGCATCGTCCAGCGAGCCGAGCTTGAAGAACTGGCTGGTGATCGCCGAGGTGTCGTTGATCGAGTACGAGCCCCAGGTCTGGAACGACACCGGCGAGCCGCTTTTCATGCGCAATTCGCGCAGGGCGGAATATTGCAGCATCTTGAAGTCGGTCTCGATGCCAACCGCGTTGAGGAAGCTGGCAATCGCCTCGGCATACTCGCGGTCGCGGTAGGCGTAGAACTCGGTCTTGAAGCCGTCCGGGTAGCCGGCTTCGGCCAGCAACGCCTTGGCTTTGTCGACATCGTAGTCATAGCTGGTCACATCCTGATCACAGCCGAACTGGCTGGGGAAACAGGCGGTGGAGATCACCTGGCTCTTGCCTTTCAGCAGCGCGCTGACCAGCGCCTTGCGGTCGATGGCATGGGCTACTGCCTGGCGCACGCGCACGTCGGTGAAGGGGCTGTCCTCGCCGGTGCGGCCTGCGGCGTCCAGCGTCAGGTAGCCGATCCGCATGGTGCTTTCATTGGCGACGGTGAACTTGCCCATCTGGTCCAGTTTTTCGGCCAGATCCGCGGGCACCTGCCAGATCAGGTCAAGCGAGCCGCTGAACAGCTCGGCCATCTGGGTGTTCACGTCCGGGATGGTGCGGATGTCGACGGTGCCGATGGACGGCTGGCCCTTGGGGCTGTCGTGGTAGCCTTCGTATTTCTCCAGCACGAAATGCCGCCCCGGCTCAACCGAGGTCACCTTGTAGGGGCCGGTGCCGACGGGCTTCAGCCCCATGCCGGAGGGGCCGGCTTCGGCGTAATATTCATTGGGGTACATCGACACCGGGCCGGAAAGGAACTCGATCGCAGCCGGGAAGGGCGCCTTTAGGTGGATGCGGACGGTGTACTGGTCGATCTTCTCGGCCGATTTCATCCAGTTCACGTTGCGCTGGGTCTTCACGCCGTTGGACTCATCCGCAACGAAGTTGACGGTATAGACCACGTCATCGGCATCGAAGGGTTCGCCGTTGTGGAAGGTCACGCCCTCGCGCAGCTTCAGCTCCAGCGTGACATCGTCGATCCACTCCCAGGAGGTGGCGAGGTTGCCCTTGTATTCGTTGGTTTCCGGGTCGCGGTAGATCAGCCCGTCCCAGACCGCGCGTTGCAGCACCACGCCTTCGCGCGAAGAGTTGAAGTAGCTGTCGACGTTTTCCAGCTCCTTGGTGAAGGCGACATTCAGCACGTCGTCGGACTTGCCGGCCTGCACGCTGGCGGCGGCGGTCATCGCAAGGGCGGCGGCCGGGATCAGGATGCGTTTCATGTTCTCTCCATGTTGGCTTCAAATCTCCACAGGTTGTGTGGCGCAGAGATGGGATTGCAAATTGTATTATTATATGATACTGGGTATCGTTATAGGGACCATAAAAGGGTATGCGCTGCCATGGCGTCAAGACGGAAAATCACCGGCCAGCCGGGGGACACCCCCGTTGAGGCGCCACGCAAGCAGGACACGCTCTATGTGTCATCACTTGCCAAGGGTTTGAAACTGCTTAAAGTTTTCAATCGCACGAACACGCATCTGTCGCTGACCGAGATGGTCAAACTCAGCGGTATGGACAAAAGCGCAGTGCAGCGGCTGGCCAATACACTCATGGTTGAGGGCTTTCTGCACCGCGATCCGGATACCAAGCGTTTTCGCCCCACCCATGCCTGGCTGGGACTGGCCTATGCCTATTACTGGTCCGATTCCCTGGTGGCGCTGGCAATGCCCAAGCTGATCGAGCTGGCGCAGCGCCTGGGCGAAACGGTGAACATGGCCGAGCTGTCGGACACCAGCATCGTCTATGTCGCCCGGCTGCCCTGCCAGCGTACCAATTACGAGGCGACGCTGATCGGGCGCCACCTGCCGGCGCTGTCGGCCTCGCCGGGGCAGGCGATCCTGTCGACCTGGGCCGAGGCCGACTGGCGCGCGGCGGTCGAGACCTGGCCCCTGCGGCAGATGACGGCGCGCACGACCATGGACCGGGCCGAGCTGGCGCGTCAGATGGCGCGCACGGCAGAGCGCGGCTTCAGCATCACGCAGGACCAGATGATCCTGAACGAGATTGGCATCTCCGCCCCGATACGCGGTGCCGATGGTCTGGCCCATGGGGCGGTGCAATGTTCGGTATCGGCCTTCCACTGGACGCCGGAGCGGGTCGAGCGCGAGCTGGTGCCTTATCTGCTGGATACCGCCAATTCGATTGCCCCGGCTGGGCGAGGCTAGCCCTGCACCCGCGCCGCATCGCTCCCGGGCGCGTGCATATGTATCACGTGCATCTGGCTGCGGAGGCCGGTTCTTGGAGGGGGCGGTGTTTGAGCAGTGCTTTGGAGGTGTTCGGGAGCGGTCCGCCGCCTCAAGATCCGGCAAATTCAAAAAGCTGTCGTATTTTGTTGAATTAGGTCTTGCGACTCATTCGGGGTGTCCGTAAAAGCCCCTTCACCGGCGGCGCTGAGGCGCTGCTGACACGCCGGAGAGACGGCGGGACGCGCTGGAGAGACAGCGGCATCTGTTGGATGGAACGAGGCGGGCGCGCTGTGAGAATGGCGCAACGGTCCTGTTTTTGCCTCCGGGTGTGTGCTCTTTGACATTGATGGATAACTGAAGAGATATGTGGGCGGTTTGGTTCATTTCGATGGATCAACGTCTGTATATCGCGCCTTTAGGCAAAGCCGATGATCTTGCGCTCAAGTAGCGCAAGCGGTCACGCCGATGATAAGGTGTCAGCTTCACTGTTTGTACGGCTTCGGTTTCTTTGGAAACCAAGCACACAAACAGAGACTTTCATCAGGATTAGCCTCCTGATGAAGATGTGCAGAGGTTCGAACGTCAAGGATATGCTGGCAACAGCATTTCAACTTGAGAGTTTGATCCTGGCTCAGAACGAACGCTGGCGGCAGGCCTAACACATGCAAGTCGAGCGCACTCTTCGGAGTGAGCGGCGGA
>NZ_JBGFGM010000047.1:0-75995 GCF_041224635.1 Leisingera sp. XS_AS12 | reverse complement strand
CACGCGGCGCTACATGACACTGGAAACCGTCGCCGCCATTTGCGACACTGCCCCCATGGACCCGGCGACAATCGCCGCCCTGTGACTGCGGCCGAGCCAAGGCCGAAGAGCAAAGTTACACCAACTCCCGGGACACTATCTGTCTTCCACGATGAGGGTCAGCGCATTCGACGCGCTGCGGCGGGCACGGGCCATGTCCGGCACACCATATCCATAGCGCTGAAAAAGGGGCGTGTAGTGACCCTTGTTCGGCTGGGCCGGCAGATGTGCACGCATCTGCTGCGTCCACCGCGCTGAAGACACATAAAGACCACGGACTGTCTCGGGCCAAAGCGTCGGATAGTCGGACCAGAGTTCCGTTACGTCCTTCGCTGCAAGCGCTGTCGCCGCGCTGGTGTCGAAGGTGAATGTGAAAGATCGGACCGGATAATTGTGGTGCGTCGAAAGGAGCGATAACCATCCGTGCCGCATTGGCGGAGGCATGGCACTTAGCGCCCAGTTTCCACCCTCAAGGACGACGTCCGGCTTGTTTGGCCAATGGGACGACCACGATGCAGTTCTCGAAGCTGGCGACAAGTCGCCGAATGGTGCAAGCGCTTGGGCCGGCTCTCCATTTGGTAGTACGGTCTTCTCTGTAAAGGCTCCGACAGACACAACATTCCACGCCTGAGCCGGCGACTCGATTTCGTTGTCCTCGTGATCGCATCGGTCGAGGTAGTTTCCGGCACCAAAGGTGAAGTTGTCGGTATTCCCTGCCGAGACAAGCACCAGGCGCTGTTGTTTCACCTCACCTGAAACACCGGCAGCGAGCTGATCGACCTCCGTCGACCAGGACGTCGGAGCGCCGTCATGCGGGGTGTCCTCACCCGTCGTCGTGGTCATGGTGAAGGTCCGGCGTCGGGGGCCGACCTGTTCGACCGCATTGATCGCCTGTCTTGTGACCGCGCCAAGGAGATGATGCGGGTTCATCCCTGCATCAGGCAACAGCTTCACGGATTCCAGACGGTTCACGACAGAAACCGGATTCCCCTGGTGCAGTTTCGGCGTCAGATCTCCAAAGAGCGCCAGTCCCCCCATCTGCGTGCCATGGCCCTTCACATCCTCCAGTCCCCAGGCCGGGTTGGCGGCATGTCGGTCATCTACGCTGAGCGCCGGCTGAATGAGAGGATGGGCGCGACTGACACCGGTATCCAAAAGCGCAACGTAGCCAGGATCGGGATTGTCAGTGTAGGTCGTACGACCCGCGAGTTCGTTGACCCAATGCGCCTGTTCTGCCACTGGCAAGCCGTCGAAGAAGTCCGCTGTGATGGTCGGAGCGGCAAGGGCGCGCACGCCGCCCAGTCGGCGGACGGCCTGAGCGAGTTGATTACGATCGGCCTGTACGACCACAACGGTATCTTCGGGAAACTCCAGCCGATCCGCTCCCACTATGACGCCGTAGTTTGGTGCGGCCGCGACGAAGGCTTCGGTCATTTGAGGCTCGAGCCAAACCTCCCAGACGGTCGCAACATCCGCTCCGGGAAATTTGCCTGGAGGGCTGCGCCAGAGGGCACGCAACCCCGCTTCCGTGATAGCAGCAACGCTTTGCACCAGGTCCGCGTTCTTCGGGCGCCCCGGGACGATTTCACCATCTTTCTCGCGATCAGGCGTGTCTTCAGTCCGAAACTGCTCGACCTTCTTGCGCAGCTTTTCGATACCCTTGGCTGTCGCAAAAACCGTCGCGCGCTCTTCGGCGCCGCCGGGAACTGGAGCATCTTCGATGCGCAGAAGCATCAAGCCGCTGGCGTCCAAGCTGTCCTTTTTCAGACGTTCGTCTACTCGGGAGCGGACTTCCAGATAGACGCCGGGAAGTTCGGCTGCTGGAATATCTGGCAGCGCGTCGATTGCTTGAAGCAATGCTTGGGCGTGCGCTGCGCGGTTGGGGACATCACTTGGTCTTTTGGACCCGCCCCCGCCCTTTGCTTGGAACGGGCGAGGTTGTCCGAGATTGCGAAGGTGGAAGTGCGGAAGGTCTCGTGCCATTGTCATCGGTCCCTAATTCTTGGAGCGACCGTCGGCGTTCGAGGGCATCAAGCAAATCCTGTGTCGCAATCTTGTCGGTATCATTCAGCACGGCACGTCGAGCGGCATCTTCCGCCGCCGCCACAACATCGGCCGTCGAGAGGCCTGTGGCAACATCTGTCACCCTTTTCCATCCCATGCGAGCGAGTGAGAAGCCGATCAAACGGCGTTCGAGCGCCTGCCGAATGGCCGGGCCATCGGGCATGACATATGGCAAAACGAGATCGAAGCGGCGCAGCACCGCGCGGTCAAGAATTCCCGGCAGGTTTGTAGTGGCAATGACGATCGAAGGCCCAGTATCCTCATCCAGAAACTGCAGGAACGAGTTCAGAACCCGACGGGCCTCGCCGACGTCATTCTCACCGCCCCGGGCCGCTGCCAAAGCGTCGATTTCGTCGAAGAGATAGATACCGCGCGTCGTCTTGACGGCATCGAAGATCATCTTCAGCTTCTGCGCTGTTTCACCCATGAACTTCGTGATCAGCCCGTGGAGCATGACCGAAAAGAGGGGGTACTGCAGCTCACCGGCCAGCGCTGAAGCACTCAGGGTCTTGCCGGTTCCGGGAGGACCGGAAAGGAGAACGCGCCGCCGTGGCTTCAACCCTTTTGCCTCAAGCTTTTCGCGCATTCGTGTCTCGACAACGAGATGCGCGAGTTCGCTCTCAATCCTGTCTGGCAAGATGACATCTACGAGGCGCTCGGTCGGATAGGACGCGGCAAGGAACTCTGCCAGATCACCGCGGGGTGTTGCGATAGGAGTGATCGCAGGGGTTCGCTTCGCAGGCGGCTTCTGCCCCGCTTCAGCCCATTGTCGCAACTGTTCAGCCAGCCGGGTATGACCCTTCTGCTCTTCGGCCGCAGAGAGTTGCATAGCCAGATCGTAAAAACGATCGGCGTCTCCCTCCGCATGACTCTTGACGAGACCGATGATTTGCTGGGCGGATGCCACGGTTAAGCTGCTCTTTCTTCGAGGTTTTTTATCGACGTACGTTACGATGAAATTCTATACATAAATCATCCAACGGACCAGAAAAATCGCAATTCTGTCCGCCGAGTGTGGCGCTCGTGTCCCCTATTCCCGCAACCAATGTTGGCAAGAAGCAGAGTGTGAAAATGAGTGGGAACTCAGCCAACACCAACCTGAGGTGGCTCCCCCTGAAAACCCGCATCCTCAATTTGCTCCCTGTCGGGCAGGTCATGCAGGCTCTCCAACCCGAAGGCAACGAGGAACTGCTCGGTCGTCACAAAGCTATAAGGCGCCCCTCGCCTGGGCGACCGTGGCCCGGTCCCGATCAAGTCGCGCACATGCAGTCGGCCGATCAGGTCGCGGCTGATTTCCTTGCCGAAGATGTCCTTCAGCCCGTCGCGCGTGATCGGCTGGTGGTAAGCGATGGCGGCCAGGACCGCGACGTCGAATTCGCTCAGATCGAGTAGCTGGTCCTCGACATACGCCGCCGCGCGGATCGCGGGGGCGTAGGCGGTCCGGGTCCGGAACATCCAGCCGCCGGCGACCTGGGCGATCTCGAAGGCCCGGCCCTCCAGATCGGCGGCGAGGTCCTCGACCAGAAGGTCGACCGACACCCCCTGCCCCACCACGCGGGCCAGGTCGTCGCGCGGCACCGGCGAAGCTGAGGCAAAGAGCACCGCCTCGATCCGGCGCATCCATTCCCGCCAACGCAGCTCCGGCGGCAGGTCGGTCAAAGCGCGGTCAAGGTCTGGGTCGGATCGATCCTTCGCCATCGCTACACCCCGTAAAGCCGGAAGGTGTCGCGCCCGGTCAGCTCGCGCACGGCGCCGAGGTCGACCAACCGGTCGCAGAGCCGCCGCGCGGCGCGATCCGGCAAGGGCAAAGCCGAAGGAGCCAAGGCATCTCGGGTCAGGAACATCTCGACCGCGTCGCCCGCGCCCTTGGCCCGCAGCTTGGGTGCGACCGCCTTTAGATGTGCCGCTCGACGCGCGAGGTCGGTGGAGAGACGCACGGCCTCGACCGCAGATGAGACGAGCGCCCGATGACAGGCGAGACGCAGGTCTTCGCCATGCTTGCGCAGGTCGGCGCGTTTAAGGGCTGGGGCCAGCAGCGGCACGAGATGATCCCAGCCGAGTGCCTGCGCCATAGCCGCATCCGCAAGGATCAGCGCTGCGACGTCTGCACGTGGCGCCTCGCGCCGAACGGCTTCCAACACCATCGCGGCCCGGGTCACAGGCGCCCCCTGCCCTGCATCAAGCCACGCGGCAATCTGGCCCGGCTCGAGGGTCGGCAAGGCTCGGCCTAGAGCCTTGATCGACAGCGGCCGTTCCACAGCGCGCCGCCAGGCCAGGCAGATTTCGCCCGCCGGCCCGGGAAGATCGCCGGGCCGCAACAGGTGCACCGCATCGCGCAGCTCCGCTGTCCGCTCCGACCGTCCAGAGAACGCGACGCACGCCTCAGCCGCGCGCAGCGCGAGCCGGTCCCGCAACAAGGCTTGGGGCACCTCGGAGCGTTCTAGCACAACATGCAGGTGGTTCAGAGCCGCGCCCGACAAAAACGCAACATCTTCAAGGGTTTCAACGCGTGCGGAGGTGACCCAAGCGGGCATCCGGGGTAACGTGTCGAGGTCGCTGATGTGATCCAACCGGGCCAATGTCATGCCCAGAGCCTACACTCGCGCGGCGCTTTATTCCAGAAAATTGCACAATAACCGCCCCGACCTGCGGTTCAACATTATGTCCAATAAGTTTGCATTATCGGACATCAAGAGATATGCTAGGACGCAGTTTAATTTCACCACCGGATTCACTGGAAAATGCCCTCAGAGGACGAGAAGTCGACATCATCAAACTCTGGTGCGTTTTGTATCGCTCAGAACGGCGACAGCGATCAAGAAAAAAGCGACGACATCTCCCTACCCGCCCACGTCGCGGGATCCGGCAGCCTTGATCGCCTGGTCGACGCCGCCCGAGATTATGCGCGCGCCGCAGCTTCTGACAATACGCTGAAAGCCTATGCCAAGGATTGGGCGCATTTCGCGCGGTGGTGTCGGATGAAGGGCGCGGAGCCTCTGCCCCCGTCGCCTGAAATGATCGGGCTTTATCTCGCAGACCTGGCGTCCGGAGCGGGCCCCTCCCCTGCCCTATCGGTCAGTACCATCGAACGTCGCCTCTCCGGCCTTGCCTGGAACTATGCGCAACGCGGCTTTGTCCTCGATCGTAAGAACCGCCACATCGCAACAGTGCTGGCCGGGATCAAACGCAAACACGCCCGTCCGCCGGTGCAGAAGGAAGCGATCCTGGCCGAGGACATCCTCGCGATGGTCGCCACCCTGCCCTACGACCTGCGCGGGCTCAGGGACCGCGCCATCCTGCTCCTCGGGTACGCCGGCGGGCTCCGCCGCTCCGAGATCGTCAGCCTGGATGTCGGAAAGGACGACACGCCCGATTCAGGCGGCTGGATCGAGATCCTCGACGACGGCGCCGTGCTGACGCTCAACGCCAAGACCGGCTGGCGCGAGGTCGAGATCGGTCTGGGATCGTCTAACTCCAGCTGCCCTGTGCATGCGCTCGAGCAGTGGTTGCACTTCGCCAGGATCGACTTCGGGCCGGTCTTTGTCGGCACCACTCGGGGTGGAAAGAAGGCCCTGGAGACAAGGCTGAACGACAAGCATGTCGCGCGGCTGATCAAGCGAACGGTCCTGGACGCCGGCATCCGATCCGAACTGCCCGAAAAGGAACGCCTGGCACTGTTCTCTGGCCATTCTCTGCGCGCAGGTCTCGCCAGTTCGGCCGAGGTGGACGAGCGGTATGTGCAGAAGCACCTTGGCCACGCTTCGGCACAGATGACCCGCCGCTACCAACGCCGCCGCGACCGCTTCCGCGTGAACCTGACGAAAGCCGCTGGATTGTAATCTTGCGAACTGTCATCCTGTCATTAATCCTTGGCCGGTCTGAGCTGATGAAGTCAAGAAGATCTGCATCTTCAGCCTGCTCGGTGTCGGGAACGGGCTCAGGCAAGGGCTTCAACGCACCATCGTCCTCGTCGTCGCGTGCGTTCGCGCCAAGCGCTTGACCAGCAGAAGTGATTTCCGTACCGTGGCCGATACCATCCGCGTAACTCCCCGTTGAAAGCTCAGCGCCCTGCTGTCGGTTCACAGCTGAAGACATCAGCGTATTCCCGAGGCTCATCCTCGGGCCGGACAAAGCCGCGATTAACGACAAGCTCGCCATGCGATAAAGCGTCACAAAAGCCCCTGCCCGCGCGATCTCTTCATCGTCGAAGATCAACGGCCGAGTCTCGAGCTTCTCCATCGCAATTTCCAACTCGCCAAGTCGCGCGTCGACTTCCTCGGGGAATTCATCCTGGCCCTCGTATTCCTCTTCGAGCGCCCGGTATTCGGCAAGAAGCTTGGCATGGGCCGCGCCTTCGTCATCCGTCATCGGTGCCGGGTCTCCGCTCAGCCGCCGCAAACCGTGGCTGTAGCCATAGGGCAGGTCGAGCGAGACCTCGATCCATTTCCAACCTTCGGTCGCAATGGCTTCGGCTTCAGCCTGAAGCTTCTCGCTGACCAGACGATCGAACAGGGCGGGGTCTTCCAGCCAGCCGCCGTCATCGCCCTGGAAGAGGTCGTGCAACATGGTGCCGCCAGCAGACTCATAGGCATCGATGCCGACAAAGACAGCACGACGATCGGATGCCCGCACCGAGGTTTCCGTCAGCATCCGCCGGATCTGATAGGGCTCCTTGTTCCAGGACGAGCGGATCGCCTCCCAGACCTGAACCTGGCGCTCATGATCCGGGTTAACCGTCAAGGCCATCAGCTGCTCCAGCGTCATTTCATCCTCGGCATAAAGCTCGAGCAGGGCAGGGGCCACGACGGCGAGTTTCAAGCGCTGTTTGATCACCTGCGGCCTGACGAAGAAGGCGGTTGCGATCTCTTCGTCGCCCTGACCCTTCTCCTGCAGCGCCACGAAGGCGCGGAACTGATCGAGTGGATGCAGGACAGCGCGCTTCATGTTCTCGGCGAGCGAGTCGTCTTCGGCGAGGATCGTGGACTTCGCATCCCGCACGAAGCAGGGAATGGGCGTCGTCTTGGCCAGGCGCTTCTGCTTCACCAAGAGTGACAGGGCCTGGAAGCGCCTACCGCCAGCGGGTATTTTGAACTTGCCTGTCTCGGACCCATCATCCGCCAGAACGGGCCGGACGCACAGGCTTTGCAGCAACCCGCGGCGGGCGATGTCTTCGGCCAGTTCCTCGACCGAGATGCCGGCCTTGATGCGCCGGACGTTGGACTGGCTCAGCACGAGCTTGTCGAAGGGAATGTCCCGGAACGGGGACTGGGTGACTTTCTGGGCAGGTTTCGCCATCAGATCTCCTCCACGACGGGCGCCGGAAGCCACTCTTCCGATCTCACTTCCCGTCACCCTCAAACCAACAACCCTTTCCCTCTCATATTCTGACGCTCGCGAGGCAGGACTTTAACAGCTGTTAAGTCGACAGTCCCGAGGTGGCGGAAAAGTACGCAGTCTCTCAACCTTAACAGCTGTTAAGCTGCAGATCGTCGCCCAATCAATGCCATGACCATCGGCCCACAGGAGAACTCGCCGGCCGCAGCTTTGGCAGTCAGAGCTCGCAAGTATCCACCAGGCGATCTTATGTCGGCGAAGCGTTCCAGCATCGCAGCAACGACGATCGACGCTTGCTCCGGACCCATGAACCGCTGTGCTTCTTCCCATGCAGACGCACTGATCCCCATGGCTGGCCGCACATGGCCCGCCGCATCGAAAAGCTGATGCCAATGCCGGATCTCACCTTGGTAGAAGGTCTTCAGCGAGGGACATGCCGCTATCACTAGGTGAAGCGGGATCTTTGGCAGATGTCTTGTGTCCTGTTCATCAACGTCAGCCACCGGCTCATTCGTATCCACATCTGGCACACCCGCCGCCGCCCCGCTTTTTTCTAAAGCCGGCTCAAAATCTATAGATTCTTTATTTGAATTATGATGGTGACGCTCAGATTGGGCATCATTGGTGTTCATTTCTTCTGTTTCAGGGCCATCAATGATGTTGCGTGCCTGGTCAAGGAGAGCTTCAAGATCGGCTCGATAGGCCGCGAGGTCCTCAATTGAAAGCTTGCGGCGAAGCGCGCGGGCTGTGAGGGCAGCCTTGTCGCGAAGCTGATCCCAGAAGCCTAGGCCTGGCTGCATCTCGTCTCCGAACTCGGCGAGGGCCGCGAGATCGCGTCGCATGAGGCTTACGACCTCTCTCAGGCGCCTGACGCGCTCCTCAGCCTCACGTACGGCCTCTGCGGCCCGTGCTATCTCCTCGGACTGGCAGTAGAGCGGGGAAAGATCGAAGCCAAAGGCGACGCGGTCTTCGCCGTGCTTGCGGACGTAGCGCTTCCCATTGGGGCTATCGCGCCGCTGGAGCAAGCCAGCCTCGACGAGACGCGCGAGGTGACGACGCATCGTTGAGCACGGCATGCCATTCAGGCGCTCGCAGATCGCCTTGTTCGAGGGGAAGACGACCATCTCGGCGTTCCCGCCAAGCGCATCGTCCGGAAAGAAGCTGAGGAGCCCCTGCAAAACAGTCAGATCACGTTCCGAGACCCCAAAGGCCGCTTGCGCCTTGGAGAGCTCGCGCAGGAGTTCCCACTTGTTAACGGGTCTGGCCGGAACAGATGCCTCGGGTCGCTCGATGACGCGCAAATGAGCGTGCGAAATCGGCCGCATAAACGGCGAAATTGGTGTGTACTCCATGAAAATGTTCACGAAGACAAAAATTCTAGGGCCCGCGAATCGCTTTGCGCTTGCGGGGTAGGGGCCAGAACGCTACATTCAGAAGTGCGAAAACTGAGATTTTGTAGCGGGCTGATCCCGGTGCGAAACCTTACAAAGGTCTCGTGAAGCTAGCTTCTCGGGGCCTTTTTCTTTTTGCCTGTATCGTGCCTCCTTCTTGTTGGTTGCTCTTCCTCAGTCTTCTGAACGCTTCCAGCGCTCATGAAGCTCGGTAATCAGCTTTGGGGCATTGCCCTCCAACCAGCTGATAAAATCAGGTTCATCCGTAGTCAGATCGAGTTTAAGCTGCTTGCCTTGGCGGCTGGTCTTGACCGTCGCAGCTCCGACACCGGGGATCGCCAAAGCAGGCACGCCTTTTCTAGACGGGCTTGCTTTCTTCTCTGCGCTCTTCGCGGCTGCCAGAACTGCGAGAAACGCACGCTCAGAAACCTCATCGACCGAGCCGGAACTTTCGGACTTGGCTGCATGAGCTACGGCTTGCAGTTGGTCTCGATCACCGTCGTAGGCACCCAAAGCCTTTTTGAGCTCTTCCCATCTCGGGCGACCAATCCCGGGAGCCGCACCAATTGCCTGGATGAGTTCCTCGCCGACCGTCCGAACGACACTCAAGAGTTGTGAAACCCCGGCTTCGTGGAGGTTAAGGACTTCGGCGACACCTCGATTGGTGCGCTCAGCCCCTTCCAAATGATCACCGTCCAGAAGTGCCGTCGCAACGAGCGCACGCTCAATAAAGCTCAGATCACGACGCTCTTGGTTCTCGAGAAGCTGATCTCGAAGCGCTTGATCACTCTCAACCTCTGTGACGATGGCTCGAACTTTGATACCGAGTTCGCGACATGCTTCCAAGCGTCTGCGGCCATAGATCAGGTTGTAGCGATCGCCTTCCAGTGGGCGCACCAAGACGGGCACACGCTGACCGTTCTTGGAAATAGAGTTCTTCAGGCCCTCAACTTCAATCTGAAGCCTGTCATCCAACCGTCCTTCGGTAAGGATCTGCGCCGGATCGATCTCAAATACACCGCCACGCAGTCGGCGCCCTTCAAGAGCGTCAGGAGCGTTGCGAAGGGTCTGCAGCGGCAGGCCAAGTTTAGGCTTTCTTGCCATTCCGACCCCATGTGTTCTGGATGATTTCAGCGATCTCATCGTTCACTGCGTTCATGGATTCGATCGCACGATCAAACGTCTGACGCGTGAAGTCCTTTTTGTCAGCTTCGTAGAGCGTTTGCTTGGTCAAGCCGGCATCAGATATTGCGGTCGATTCAACCATGTGATTGGTCAGGACCGACCTCCCAAACAGCCCGCGAATGAAGGCGATGACTTCGGTTTGTGGCGCGTCGCCGACTTTGTATCGCGTTGGCAAGAAGCGCAGCCAATCGAAGCGCAGATTTGCGCCTGCATCCCTGATCACTCCCAGGAGATCCGCAGTCATTCGCAGGAATTGAGACATCGACATGAGGTCAAGCATCTGCGGGTGAACCGTCACGAGGACACCCGAGGACGCAGAAAGTGCTGACATCGTCAAGAAACCAAGCTGCGGCGGGCAGTCGATCACAACAACGTCGTAGTTTGCTTCAACACTATCGAGTGCGTCATGAACTCTCGCGAAGAACGCCTTCGCTCCGCCTCGCTGGATAGCAGCAGGCGTCTCGTGCTCGAACTCCATGAGTTCAAGGTTGCCCGGGATAAGATCAAGGCCGCGGATGTAAGTCTTGCGGATCACTTCGGCGATCGGAACCGGATCGTCGTAGCGAACGGCATCATAGAGGGTTCCGCCCTCCATAAGGTCGAGTTCTGGCTGGATTCCATGAAGAGCCGAAAGAGATGCTTGGGGGTCGAGATCGATCGCAAGAACCCTGTACCCCTTTAGCGCCAAGCGCTGAGCGAGGTGAGCAGACGTCGTCGTTTTGCCGGAGCCGCCCTTGAAGTTCACCACTGATATGACTTGAAGCTCGTCACCGTCGCGACGCCCAGGCACGTAAGTTCCAGACTTTTTTGCATTTCCTTCAAGCGTCTGCCGGATTTCCCAGATATCGTCGAGCGTATAGCGGCGATGACTTCCCGCCGTCGTCTCGACGTCAACGATCTTTCCTTCTCGATGAAGCTTCCGAAGATAGGTATGGTCGACGCCAAGGAGCTCAGCAGCTTCGCCGCTGGTCAAAGTGCGCATCACCTTCTTTGCATCTGGTGGGAAGTGCGCAGCGCGCTGAGCATGCAGGTTCGACGCGAGAAGTTCCGCGTAGTGCCCGATGGCGATATCAAGATCCTGTTCTGCTTCGCTCATGTCTGCCCCGATCCGTGGGCGCGTTTTTTATGTGACCGCGCGTTATTTTTCGAGACTATTGCCCGACCAGCCAGATTCGTGCAAGCACTTTCTAGATATTGCGTCGTGCACCAAGTCCACCACAAGGGTAGCGTTCCATTACTCCGAGGCTGTGGTCGTGCGGGATCTCCTGCGCGGTGCGTGAACCGGGGCCTAAGCCCCGATCCTCTTGATGCGGATGCCGAGTTTGCGGGCCTTGTCGACGATATTCTCGGTGATGCCCGAACCGGGCGTGGCGATCAGACCCTGGGGCATGGTCTCGAGCATCTTGTCGTTGCGCTTGAAGGGGGCAGCCTTGCCATGGCTCTTCCAGTCGGGTTTGAACGCCACCTGCGTGACACCACGGGTATCTGCCCAGCGGGCAGCGATCATCTCGGCACCTTTTGGTGTGCCGCCGTGTAAAAGAATCATGTCTGGGTATTTCGCATGGGTGGCATCGAGGACGGACCAGATCAGGTCGTAGGCGTGATAGTCCCCGCCCGAGAAGGCGATCCGCGTGCCTTCGGGGCAGTGAACCTCGGTCTCCTTGCGCCGCTTGGCCGAGAGATAGGCCCGGCTGTCCACCACGGCGGAGGTGAGACCGCGATGCGAGACCTTGGATCCGGTGCGGGGCAGCCAGGGTGAACCGGTGGCGGCCGAGAAGTGGTCCACGGCCAGATCGCGCATCTGCTCGAAAGCGTCGCGATGGTCCCAGAGCTTCAGCCCGATCATCTGGAGGCGCTCGAGTTCGACCGAGGCGACCTCGGAGCCGTCCTGGATGGCCAGACTTTCCCGGACCTCGAATTCGTTGTCATCGAGGAGCTTCTGGATATGGGTGAGCCGGCGATGGAAGATCGAGGTCAGGGACCAGAGCATCTCTTCGAGATTGTCTTCCAACTGGCTTCCGGTGAGGAGGCCGATGGTGGTGTCAAAGAGCGTCGCCATGGCGAGTTCGACCTCGTCGGGCTGGGGCAGGGGGCGATGATCGGTCTCGCCGGGCCCGGGCGTTGCGACGTGAAGTGCGAGGTGGTCGAGGATGGCGGAGGTCACGCCGGTTTCCTCTTGGATGTCTGTCTGATGGGGCATTGTCTGGTTCCTCTGTTTGATCTGACCCGATTTGGATGGGGCGATAACAGGACCGGCGGCGACCGGGCCGCATCCGTCAGGATCGGAGCGCAGCGGAGAATGTGACCCGGACCGGAAAATTGTTCCCGCGAGGAATGGCCCGCCACGGTCATGTGGTGGGGCAGGGGAATTTTCCGGGTAGCGGGCGCATTGCTGCCCGGGCGAGGAGCACTCTGCTCCGACCCGCCGGTCCATCGCTCCCCTTGTCCAAACGGGATCAGGTAGAACCGGCGAAACCTTTGCCCGGTCAGGCATCCCCGGGGAGGTTGGCGGTCACCCGTCCTCGATCTCCAGACCTTGTGCTTTCATGGCCTTTAGCAGAGAACGGCGCAGCGCATCTTTGCCAAATGCCCGCAGATCGTCGTTGAAATCGCCCATGTTTGGTACGAGATCACCACAGGTAATTCCAAGCGATTCCAGTTGGTTAAGCAATCTTATTGATGCGTCGCGTCCAGCTTCGTCATTGTCCCGCGCGATCCAGATACGCTTGATCCTCGGCGGCGGGATGAAGAGGCCGAGATGGGTGGCAGTGAGACAGGAGGCGAGATCGAACTCGGGGAGAGCCGTGCCGACCGAGAGGGTGTTCTCGAGACCTTCACCGACGATGAGATCGCTGCGCGCCTTGCCGGACCAGAAGCGGATGGCATGGCCGTGCAGCTGTCCGAGGATCCGCTTCGGGCTCTCGATCTCGGCCAAACCGCCGGTGGACGGGTCGAGAAAAACCCTTGCGCATCCGGTGATCTGGCCGCGATTGTCGGTGATCTTTGCCAGTAGGGCAGGGGCCCGTTCCAGCAGATCGGGGTCGTCCTCGCCCTGCCGCAGGAAGACACGCGCGTGATAGCGCAGGGCCGGGCCGAGCCGTGTGATCCCGCGCCCCTGCAGATAGGTGGCGGCCAAGGTGCCAAACACCGGCTTGCCAGCAGCGAAAAGTTTGCGCGCCCGCGCGATGCGTTTGCTGGAGGCTGCATCCGGGCGCTCAGCCCTTTGGGTGTCTCGAGGTACGGCAGGGCAGGGGGCTTCGCCGAGGAAGGATCGAGCCTCCCTCAGGGTCTCCTTGAGCGTGACAGACCCAAGCCGTTCATGCAGCAGGTCGATCAGGTCGCCATATTCACCCGTCGCGAAATCTTGCCAGGACCCGGCTTTACGACCAACCTGCGCCTGCAGACGGATGGCGAGGCTCTGGCCCTTTGCACCGGACGTGTCGCCGACCTGCCAATAATTACCCAGCTTGCGCCCCTCGGGGAAATACTGGCGGCAGAAACTCTCGGCATGGTCTGCCAGATCGGCCGAGAGGTCCGCGATACTGTGGCGCGCGCTCATGCGGCGGCCTCCGATGTGCCGGCGCCAACTGGATGCTCGGCAAGGACCCGTGTCAGCACCTCGATGCCGTCGACCGGAATGAACACCCGCGTCTTCCACTGGATCACTTCCGTGAAACAGCCCATTGCCTTCAGTCCGGGCAGGGCCGCGCCTGAAGCACCTATCAGCTCAAGCCTCGGCTGCCCCATGACCAGCGACCGGCGCAGCTGATAGCCGCCGAGGAGGTTCAGCGTCGTCCTGGCTTCCATCACGGCGGCGAGCACTTCCCGCGGCGTCATCTCGATCTGGCAATCGAGACCAAGGCGTGCAAAGACATTGAGAAGCTGCTCCTGGCTGACCAGTCGACCGATGGCGCGCTCCCCATCCTCGGTCTGAAGGCGGTAGATGCGCATGTTGTCAGCGGGAAGCCGATCCCAGATCGGCAGGAGAAGCCCGCAGATGAGCGTAATCTTTGAGGTGGTGAACTCCGGCACTGCCTCGACCTCGGCCTGCCAGAGCTGTTCGAATATCGCATCATCGATCTCTTCCCAGTGCGACTTCGAGAACTCGGTCAGCGCGAGGATTTCTGTGGCCATCGGACGCAGAAGCTTCACCCGCAGGATCGGCACGCCGTCCTCGTCCATGAAGGCCGGCGCATTCACCATCAGCGCCGCGCGTTTGGAGGAGGTGTTCCAGCACAGCGTCGCGCCGTCCGTATTTGCGCAGATCGATTTGATCCGGGGCAGGGTGAGCGGATCGTTGCGATCGGTACGCTCCACGGTCAGCGCAGTTGCCGTTGCGCCCGTAGCCCCGTGCTCGAAGATGACCTTGCGGTCGACGATTTCGAATTTCTCGGCCTTGAGCGTTTCGAGGCCGACATCGAGCGTGCCTGCCTGGCGCGCATCTTCGATGATGGCCGAGAGGAACCCGCCGAAGGCCTCGAAGATCGCGTCCTGCATGTCGATGCGGAGCGCGAGGCAACGATTCAGGAACTGCTGGATCGGCGGCAGGGTCTCTTTCATCGTGCCATCCGCTTCATCGAGCGTCAGCCCAGTCATCTCCTGGAATTTCGCATAGGAGCAGGCCTCGATCTTACCCGCACGCAGCTTGTAGAAGAACTGGCGCAGCGCAGCGCGTGCGTAGGGGCTCTCAAGGTTGTCCTCGGCACGGAACATGTTCTGACCGCCGGTCTCGCGCTGTCCCTTGGTGATGGCACCCAGCGTGTCGAGGCGGCGGGCGATGGTGGAGAGAAAGCGCTTCTCGCCCTTCACGTCTGTGGCGACGGGGCGAAAGAGTGGCGGCTGCGCCTGGTTCGTGCGGTTGGTCCTCCCGAGACCCTGAATCGCATTGTCGGCCTTCCACCCGGGCTCCAGGAGGTAATGCACCCGAAGGCGCTCGTTCTTGGCCCCGAGATCGGCGTGGTAGCTGCGCCCGGTGCCACCCGCATCGGAGAAGATCAGGATGCGTTTTGCATCGTCCATGAAGGCCTGGGTTTCGCCGAGGTTGGAGGAGGCGGGGCGGTTCTCGACCTTGAGCCGCCCCTCACGCGTCTTGACGATGCGCCGCTTGCGCCCCGTGACCTCAGCCACTGCATCGCCTCCGAAATGCCAGAGGATCTGGTCGAGCGCGCCCTGCACCGGGGCGAGGGCCCCAAGATGCTCGACAAGATCATCCCGCCGCCGCTCCGCCTCGCGGCAGATGATCGGGTTGCCATCGCAATCGAGGGCGGGGCGCGAGCGCAGATCGCCATTCTCGTCGGTGTAAGGCTCAAAAAGCTGCGTCGGGAAGCTGTGCATCAGGTAGTCCATGATGTTCTCCCTCGGCGTGAAATCGACCTGCAGATCGTCCCAGTCCGAGGAAGGGATCTCTTCAAGGCGGCGTTCCATCACCGCTTCGCTGGTCGAGACCACCTGAATCACGGCCGAGTGCCCTGCTGCAAGGTCCGCCTCGATGGCGCGGATCAGCGAGGGACATTTCATGGCGGTGATGAGATGGTTGAAGAAGCGCTGCTTGTTGCTCTCGAAGGCCGAACGCGCGGCGGATTTCGCTTGGGCGTTCAGCGTGCCGGTCTCAGAAGAAATACCCGAGGCCTGAAGCGCTGCCTCAAGGTTGTTGTGGATGATCTGGTAGGCATCGGCGTAGCTGTCGTATATGGCGACTTGAGCGGGGCTCAGCTCATGGACCAGCATCTCGTATTCGACCCCGGCATAGGAGAGGGACCGCGCCAGATAGAGCCCAAGCGCCTTCAGGTCGCGCGAGATCATCTCCATGGCCGCAATGCCCCCGGCCTCCATCGCGGCGACGAACTCGGCCCGCGTCACGAAGGGGAAATCGCCGGTGCCCCAGAGACCGAGGCGCGAAGCATAGGCAAGATTGCCGACGACTGTGGCACCGGTCGCCGAGACATAGAGAACCCGTGCATCGGGCGCGGCGTTCTGCAGCGCGAGGCCAGCGAGGCCCTGCTGGGACGCCTTCTTGTCGCCGCGGTCGGACTTTTCTCCGGCAGCATTCGCCATGGCATGGCTTTCATCAAAAGCAATGACCCCGTCGAACCCATCGCTGAGCCAGGACGTGACCTGATCGAGGCGGGAGGCTTTGCCCTCACGTTCAGCCGAGCGCAGCGTGGCGTAGGTGACGAAGAGGATGCCCTCGGGCAGGCGGATGTCGCTGCCCTGGCGGAACTTCGAGAGCGGCACGATATCGCTTTCGCGTCCCCCGAGCGCTATCCAGTCGCGACGCGCATCTTCGATGAGCTTGTCGCTCTTCGAGACCCAGACCGCCCGTCGGCGCCCTTTGAGCCAATTATCGAGGATGATACCGGCAACCTGTCGCCCTTTACCGCATCCCGTGCCATCACCCAGAAACCAGCCCTTGCGCAGGCGAAACGCGCCTTCGTCGCCCTCGGCCGCCGCCATCAACTGGCCTTCGATCTCGCCGCGCTTGAACCAGCCCTTGAGATGCGTCTCATGCGCGTTGCCCGCATAGATGACACTTTCCAGCTGCGGCGCAGAAAGAAGGCCGTCCTGAACGAGGTTCTTCGGCAGGATGGGACGATAGGTCGGCACGGGCGGCGGCACCGAGGCCATGGCGGTGGATTGCACCAGCGCGGTCGGATGTTCCGCCGCGCCATCGATCCTGATCGCCTGAAGGTCATAGGCCTCGTAGACCGTGTCCTGCAGCGTGCCGTCGGGTTGGCTCCAAGCCTTCGGCAGGTAGTCGATCGGGGCCGTCGTGATATCGTCAAACGGGTGCCTTGCGCGTTCTTCGGCGAGGGCACGGGTTTCCTTGCGCGCGGCATTGCGCAGGGCCTGCAGGTTGGTGCGGGTCGAAGCGGTCGGAGCCGACAGGGCCGTACTGGTGGGGCAGGGCGAGGGGCTGTGGCGCTGCGGGCAGTGGGTGAGCACTGCGTTGAGAAGGTCGGCGGTGGTCGCGCAGATCGGATGGTAGACGGCCTCGCTTTCGACCGATGCGATCTCATCAGCGCCAGTCGCACGCTTGTCGATCACCGTCAGCCGTGTGTCGATCGTGGTGCCATGCCGCGCAAAGACCTTGCCGTCGATAGCGGCGGAAAATACCACATCGGCGCTTTGTGCGATCCGCTGAAACGTCGACTGAAAGGATTTCGTCGAGGGGCGGAAGCTCTCGCCGGTGATGACGACAAGCCGCCCACCCGGCGCGAGACGCGCTAGGGCGGACAGGACATGTTGGCTGGTGGCCTGCCGGAACCGGCCGTCGACATGGTTGGCCGCAGAAAACGGTGGGTTCATCACGATGACCGAGGGCGTGATCGACCGATCCAGCCGGTCATCGATCGAGGCGGCATCGTGATCCGAGACGACTGCACCGGGGAACAGATGTCCCAGCAGGGCGCGGCGGGT
The DNA here is from genome assembly GCF_041224635.1 of Leisingera sp. XS_AS12. Classification (NCBI taxonomy): domain Bacteria; kingdom Pseudomonadati; phylum Pseudomonadota; class Alphaproteobacteria; order Rhodobacterales; family Roseobacteraceae; genus Leisingera; species Leisingera sp. XS_AS12. The sequence goes on along the minus strand of NZ_JBGFGM010000047.1, from coordinate 58,566 downwards.
CTCGGCAAGCTCATTCAGCGCCAGGCGAGCGCCTGCAATCTTTGCGAAAATCGCCAGCAGGCCGGTACCGGCCGAAGGCTCGAGCACCAGGTCGTCGTCCCGAAAGCCCGCCGCCTGCGCAACGATGGCCGCGAGGGGCAGAGGGGTCGAGAATTGTTGCAGGCGGACACTGTCTTCAGAGCGCCGCGTGTGGGAGGGGGCCAGACCGGCGAGACGCTCGATCATGGTGAGAAATGCCCGCGGCGCGGATACCTGGCGCTGCATCAGCGCACCGTAGCGCGAAAGCATCAGGATCTGGGCGACCTCTGCGGCTTCGTAAGCATCCTTCCAGATCCAGGAGCCGCTGGTGTCGCTGGCACCGAAGGCTTGCTCCATCGCAGTGCGAAGGGCGGCGGCGTCGATGGACCTGCCCGCCTCGAACAGGGGGACGAGGGCTTTCGCAACCTGCATCAGGTGTTGGGCGAAGCCCGGAGCCTCTGGCAGGGCAGGGGCGTCGGGCTCGGTTGCAAGTTGGACGGAATGGGGGTGAGCGTTCATCGGCAATCTCCGGGGTTTAGGGTTGGCCCCAAGCCCCGCGCGCACTCTCTCACCCGGGAGGGGTCACCCCTCCTGCCCTGCCTCTCGCTCTTTCATGGCAAAGCCCCGGTGCGAATTCGCCCGTTATCAGGACGACCGCAGATGCCTCGGCACGTCCATGGACTGATGCAAGACTCGGATCACGAAGATCCTGTCCGGGTCCACCTCGTAGAACACGAGGTGCCGGCCCGTGATCAGTTTACGCGCACCCTGCAAGAGATCGGAACAGTCAGACCCCATTTGCGGGTTGGCGATGAGACCCTTCAGGGCGCGATCGATATCATCGAGATAGCGGTCCGCCTGCGCCTCGCCCCACTGTCGGTCTGTCTCGACCCAGATATCGACGAGGTCGGATTTTGCCGCCTGAGAGTGATGAATGTCACGCATCAGAAGCGCCAGAGCGGCTCCGCGCGTCGCGCTTGATCTCATCCATGTCAAGCGGACCGGCGTCACCGGATTGTTTGCCCTCCATCAGCGCAACGCGAAGCCGCGCCCGCTGACCTTCCTGCTCCTCCATCAGGCGCAGAGAGGCGCGGATCAACTCGCTGGTTGACCCGTAACGCCCCTCTTTAAGCATCAGGGCGATGAATTCGTCCCAATGGGGGCCAAGTGTGACGCTTGTGCTTGCCATGCTCACCTCCGTAATACGCATGAATAAGATATATGAGTATTGCGGGCGTTTCAACTCGGGGGTGGGCTTGCGCCCTGTTCCGCAGCGGCGGGTCTTTGTACCTCTCGCAAAATCAGAGGATCTACAACCGCCCGCGCCTCGGACAGGCAGTCCAGATCATAGTGCTCGAAGAACCCCCAACAGGCGTCGATCTCTTCACCGTCACGCTCGACGACATAGCCATAAACCCGTCCGCCGAGGTAGGCATCGAAGGTGACGATCTCAGCGCGCAGAATGTCCTTGGCCTTTTCGCGCATCGCCTTGGTGACGCGCTTCGCGCCGAACTCCTTTCGAACCGTTTCGAGCGTTACGTATACAAAGCCAACTTGGCCGGAATCCCACGGACAATGGAACTCGATGGTGTTCATCGCGAGGCCGGAATGGTCGTAGAGGTACACGGGCAAGATGATTGCCTTGCGCTCGGCGCGCTCGCGGAGGCGATCCAGTGAAAGATCGCTCTGATCCGAGACGCCCGCAAGATCGCGCAGGAACGCCTCGGGGCAGTCGAACCGGTGGCTGTCCCCCAGCCGGTATCGGCGGTGCCAACAGATCAGCGCTCCGAGGTTGGACCACTCCCTTGGGTTCTCAGAATCGGGGTCGTGATAGATCTTGATGACGTGGCCTTGGTAGGCCTCCTCGTAGACAGGGTCTTGCATGTCGATATCCTTTCTTGAAACGCAATCGACCCGCCAAGCCGGTTGTGGCGCAGGCGGGTCGAAGTGGATGGGATCCGGTGGTTGGTGAGTTTTCTGGCCGGCGGATCAGGCAGCGGCGCGGTTTTGGCGATGCTGGATGTGCTCGACAGAGACCTTCAGCAGCCAGTCCTCAAAACCGAGAATGGTCTGGTGATTGGAGACCGCCTCGATCCAGACCGCACGCGGATCGCCAACAATCTGCGTAGGATCGTTGTCGATCCGGCCATTGGCCATCCACGGTTCCGGCTGAATGCGGACAAGCCAGTCCGCCAGCGACGGGATCCGTCCCTGGCAGTCCTCGCGCACATGCTGCTCACCGATCCAGCGGATCGGGACGACCCGGCCCGCGCTGTTGGTCAGGCTGCGGCCGAAGTGACGTTCGGCATCATAGATCCCGACTGTATGATGTTTTTGGGCTCTGTGAACAAAGAGACCTAGGTGCTCTTTGGATGAGTCAAACCAGTCATGCACGAACTGATAGTCATCTGGAACACCGCCGAATTTTCGGGCGGAGCTTTCGGCGTGGTGGAGGGGATGTGCCATGTCAGAGCCCCTCGTGTTCGGTGGTGTTGGTTTCGATATAGCGGTTCGAGTGGCTAACATCGATCTTGTCCGTCTCGAGCGCCCAGGTCAGCTCGCCATAACCGCCCTCGTTGTTCTCGAATCCGGGGCTCAGCGCATAGGCGAAATCCCAACCAAAATCTTCAACCCGGCGTCGCAACTCTTCTGTCAGCGTGATCGTGTCGGGTGTCACGACGACATCCTCGACATTGCCGGAATCGCCGTAGCCTTCATATTGCACCTCGATGCTGGTCACGCCGAAGGCACGCAGCTCGGAGAGAAGGGCAGCGCGAGTCTCGCCCCGCTCTTCGGATGCGCGTCTCTGGGATTCGAGCATCTGTGCGTAGAAATCAGTCGCTTGTGTCATGTCTTTTTGTCCTTTGGAATTGGGAGAGGGGAGGGCGACCGTTACGCGAGGCCGCCCCGGAGTTTCCTTTGGGGGGCTTCAGGCCGCAGCGTCGCCGCGGTTTTCAGCCGTCCGGTCAACCAGGTTGAAATACAGATTCTCGGTCGCGCGCTTGAACCCCGGCGGTTTGCGCGGGGCGAGGCAACGCACCGAAGCACTGCAACTCTCACCATGCTCCATTGCGAACTGCGTCACCTTGTCGATCAAATCGTCCATGCCCGCGGCCTGGACGCGCTTTTCGGGGTAGGTCGCCATCATATGGAACTGGGTAACAACGAAGGCGCCGTCACGATGCGCGGGATAGAGGGTGATCTGGTAATCGAGTGTCTTGGCCATCTCTGGTCTCCTGCAGCAGGCCGGACGCGATCATCGCGCCCCTTGAAACCCGCCAGCCCGAAAGGACCGCCCTTTATGCAAGGACGGCCCGGGGCGGCGATTGGGGGTGGAGGGCGTCAGTATTCCGACGGGAGAAGCAAGGTCAGCACGCGACGCGTCTGTTTCGGGTCGGAAGGCTCAGGCGAGCCGTACTGATAATCGACGTCGTACAAGTCGATCTTGAACCAAACCTTCGTGCCATTGAATTCGATGACCCCCATCTCGTGCAATCCCTGCGGGTCACTGTCGGCATTGAAGGCGTCGAACGCGGCAACGCGGCGTGTGAGTTCCAGTTGTGCGTCGGGTCCAAGCGCGGCGACGCCACATGTCATCACAAACTGTCCCTGCGGGGCATCGGCAACGGAAGGATTGCCGAGGATGGAATTGCGAAACGCGTCATTCTGCGCGGCGATGCGTGCGGCTTCCTGAACAGGATCGAGGTCGAGTCTGGTGGTCATAGGATGTCTCCGGGACGGGCCAGCCGATCCGATATCGGCTGTCGGCAACCCGTCAGCCGGAAAGAGCCGCCCTCGATGTGAGGGCGGCCCAAAGCTCATGTCGTGATCAGGTCGGTGTTCGCTTCGTCAGGCCGCATCTCCGCTAAGGAAGGCGGGCAAGGACGATGGTTCATTGCTCTCCGCCTCGGCCAGAGCGTCTGCGGCAGGCACGTCGCCTTCCTCCGCCTCGGGCGCATCGCCAATCATTTTGGCGTCGGCCTCCGCCGCACCGGCAAACACCATCCCGTCTGGCAGCCAGCGCGTTGTCTTTGCTGCCGTCGCCGCGTCGAAACCTTCCGTCTCGCCGGCCGTTTCCGCGAAAGCGCGCTCCATCGCGGCTGCGAGATCGCCCTTGCGTTCGCGATTGCGATCCTCGGCGTAATCATCGCCGATGAGCTTGCGCGCCGTGGCCACCGCATGCCCCTTGTTGACGCGACCCCAGTAGTTCTGGGCACTCGGGCGCCAGCAGGCCGCCACATCGACGTCGAGCCGCGCACCAATCTCCTCAATGATGTGGGAGGGGCGATTGTCAGAGGAGAGCTGCGGCTTGACCGCGAGACCCGTCGCCCAGGCGAAAAGCGCCTGCTTGTCCGCAATGGGCAGGGCCGACATCGCCCGGAAGTCATCGGGTTTCTCCAGCTTCATCCAGTCGGTGGCGAGGTCCTGCTCCAACGCCTCAAGCATCTTCTGAGCGACGGTGTCCGCATGCAGCACCTCGCGGTTTTGCGCCTGGAAGGGCCGGATGGAGATATCGAGCGCCTCGTTGTTGTAGGACCGCCCCAAAGCCTGCTCGCAGAGCGCGTAGAGCATCGCATCGAAAGCCACCTCGAAATCCGCCGCCAGATGCGCCCGCAGGATGTGCTGACGCGTGGCGCGCAGATCGTCGGCCAGGCTCGCCGAAATCCCGTCCGCCTTGCGCAACGTCGCGGCCGGGTCGGAGCTCGGCACCGGCGTGGAGGAGGTCGGCGGCGTCACCTGTGGGCGGGCAGGGGAGGGAGCGCCATCCGGATCTGCGGTGGTATCGTCCGGTTCGGGCGCAACAGGAATGTCCTCGGGCCGCACCAGGCCTTTCTCGACGCGCAACACCCCGTCATGGCCGATGGTCAGGACTACACCGGCGATAGCGCGATCTGCCTCGGCATAGGGTTGCCGTTCGCGCTGCATGGCTTCAATTTCGCGCAAACGCGGCTCGATGGCGTAGTATTCTTCGGTCTCCGCGTCGGTCCAGTCCTCCCCGTCGTTCTGCGCCGCCAATTCTTCCTCACGCGCGATGAGACGTTCCTCCTCGGCCAGCATGTCCGCATCCGGTTCGATGTCCTGCGGATAGACCCGCCCGAAACTGCGAAACGCGCCATAATCCACCGAAAGATGCACTTCGACCCATTTCCATATCCCTTCGAAGGGTTTGGCCGCAGCCTGCAGTTTCTCAATGGCGAGACGCTCCAAGAGGTCGGGGTTTTCCATATGAGCGGTTGCCCGGTCGTCGAAGAGATCCCGCAGCAGAACCCCGCCCGCCGCCTCATACGCCTCGATGCCGACAAATCGACCAATTGCCGAGTTCGCCGAATGTGCGGCCCCGGTCAGCTGACGTTTGATGCTCTGCGGATGGATGTGATAGCCGCCCTTCACGGCGTTCCAGACCGCGAGCTGGCGGTCATGGTCGTCGGTCAGCGTGAAAGCCATCACGCATTCGAGGGTCAGATCACCGGCACGAAACTGCTCGATGATTTCGGGTGCGACACGGGCGAGTTTGAGGCGACGGCGCACCAGGTCGACGGAGACGCCGAATTTGAGCGCAATCTCGTCTTCGCTGCGACCCTCGCCGATCATCTTGTCGAAGGCCTCGAACTGGTCTGCCGGATGCATCGCCGCGCGCTGGAGGTTTTCTGTGGCCGAGGTAAGGATGGCGTTGCGCTCGTCCTCGACAAGGCAGGGCACTGGATGATCAGCGGGGATCACACCGTCCTCGGCGAGTTGTTTCAGCGCCTTGAGGCGACGACCGCCTGCGTCGACGGCAAAACGTGTCTCGGAAAGTGCGTGAACCACCAGGTTCTGCTTGATTCCCGTCTCGCGGATGCTCGCAAGAATCTCGGCATCGTCGCTGGCGCTTGCGGCCACCTTGCGGACGTTGAGTGGGCTCGGCTCCAGCTTGTCGAGCGGGATCATCCGGATGTCGGCACCGCCGTCAGGCGCGGCCGATCCAACGGCTTCGGTCTTTTTTGAGGTGGTGGGATTCGGGCGGGTCGTGGTCTTGGCCATGGTCAGGGTCCTTGTCTCGCCGGACCCGGATGAGCCTCTCTCTATCCTTTCAAGCCCGGCACCCGGGCTTCCCTTTCTCTGGCTTTCACTGTGCGTTGACGTGTGAAGTGGTCCCATCTTTTCGGACAGGTTTGCAGCGTTTCTAAGGTGTATCGGGTTTAGGTTTCATGCTGCGTGTCGCTCTTCCAAGCCTGCCCAATATGCGTCGTCCGGCGTCTGCCGATCAAGCGCGGAATGGGGTCGGCTGGTGTTATAGAATGCCATCCAGCCCTTGATGACACGACGGGCCCGGAAGCCTTCATTGATTTCTTCGAGATAGATGGCCTCCTGCTTCAGGGATCGCCAGAGGCGTTCGATGAAGATGTTGTCGAGGTAACGCCCGCGCCCGTCCATCGAGATGCGCACGCCCGCCTCGGTCAGCGTCGTGATCCAGGCCGATCCGGTGAACTGCGATCCCTGATCTGTGTTCATGATCTCAGGCGGGCCGTACCTGGCGATGGCCTCGCTCAGTGCTTCGACGCAGAAGTCGGCGTGCATCGTGTTCGACAACCGCCAGCTCAGCACCTTGCGCGTCGCCCAGTCCATGATTGCCACCAGATAGAGGAAGCCATTTCTGACTGGCACAAAGGTGATATCGGCGCACCAGACCTGGTTCGGTCGGTCAATCACCATCTTCCTCAGCAGATACGGGAAGACCGGGTGCTGAGGATGCGGCTGGCTGGTTCGTGGGCGCTTGTAGACCGCTTCAAGACCCATCTTCGCCATCAATCGCCTGACGCGATGGCGGCCAACAACAATGCCTTCCCGGCGCAGATAGGCCGCGATCTGGCGCGACCCGAAGAATGGGTATTTGGTGAACACCCGGTCGATCTCTTTCATCATCGACAGCGTGTCGGCGTCGATCCCGGCGGGCGTGTAGTAGAACGCCGACCGGCTCAGGCTCACCAGCTTGCACTGCTGGCTGATGCTCAGCTTGGGGTGATCCCGGTTGATCATCGCGCGTTTCTTTCCAGGGCTCATCGCTTCAGCCCTTCCGACAAAAAATCGTTCTCGACCGCCAGCCTCCCGATCTTGGCGTGAAGTTCCTTTACTTCCGCCTCGGTCGGGCCGCTCTGCTTGCCACCCGAGAACACATCGGCCATGCCCTCGATGGCCTGCCGCTTCCATGTGCTGACCTGATTTGGGTGCAACTGATGCTTCGCCGCGATCTCCTGCACGGTCTTGTCGCCACGCAGCGCTTCCAACGCCACCTTGGCCTTAAACTGATCTGTAAAGTTCCGGCGCTTTGCCATGTTCGTATCCCTTCAAAGGTTCGGGAAACACCTTAGCTGACTGTCCGGTTTCCTGGGACCACTTCAGACCTCATCCGCTGACCTTCGTCTCTGGCCGCGGCTTTTCAAAATGCCATTCTTGAAGGCCAGATAGAAATTTGCACTCGGTCACACGCAAACGGGGCGAAAAACCTCTTTGATTACAGGCGGCAACCTCAAAGGTTGCTAGCTCACTGTTTGATTTTCCGAACCCACTTCCGCGAGCAAAATCTGCCGAATTGAGCTTTCAATTTTGACTTTTCCAAATGTTGAAGCATCTCGGAAAACTGACTTCGTTTCGCATTCGAAGCAAATCAAGTCATGCTGACGGCCGACAACTTTTAGACCAACTGAACTTTCCCCGACATGGACCACATAGACCTCGCATGCTAGGTTCGCGCCTGCTTTCACCGGCGCATGGAATTGTAGGTCCATAGAGACAAAAGGCATGGCCGTGTTTCTTTCCGTGAGTAGAAAAAGCCAGCCCCGGCCTGAAAGCAAATCGTCCCAGAAAGTCTCGATCGCTTCCAGCGCGAAATTCGTGATCCGGCCAGTAAAGGCGATTCCCAGCTGGTCACAGTCGCCAAAGAAAATCCTGCGTTCGAAGGCAAATCGTGGTTTAAATTCTGTTTCTGGTACATTCATTGCAGCGTTACGGGCTCAACATTTCTTTGTCTCTGGTGCGTGACAGCGATAGGAAGGAATAGTTTTCCGGTAATTATGCCATGCGCCGGAATTCGGCGGGGGTCGCGCCTGTCATTTTTCGAAAAGTTCGACTAAAATGACTCTGATCTGCAAAACCGCAGTCAAGCGCGACCACTTTCAGGGGGGCATTACCCTTTCTCAGCATCTCCTGGGCCTTCGATATTCGCTTGCGCAAAACATATGCATACGGTGCCAACCCAAACTCCGCCTTGAACTGACGCGAAAAGTGAAACTGGCTGAAACCGATAGATGCGGCCATGTCTTCCAGACTGAGGTTTTCACCTAAGCAGCTTTCAACGAGATCGATGATTCTCTGCCTTTGAGCAGGGCTGAAGTTCGAGTTTGCGTCGCTGGTCAAAGAGACCTTGGCGTACTGACGCAGAAGGTGAACGGCGATCTGGATGCGCAGGGCGTCGATGATCAATCTCTGGCCGATTCCACCGTTCTTTAGCTCATTCTCTAGCAATTGGATGCAGTTCAGGATACAGGGGTCCTTCGCAGACAGACAATCATTGATCTCAATGGACTTCGGGTCACGATCAAAGACCGAAAGGGCCGTGTTTTCGAGTTCACTGTGACTGAGATAGACGTGTCTAACCGTGATAGGCTCGGACCAACTCCAAGTGGATTCCTCTGCACGCGTGAGCAAGGAAATCCTACCTTTCTCTACGCGCGCGCTTTGCCATGGGCCGCCACTCGTGCGGCGCATAGTGGTTGGCGCGCCATCATATGCAACAATCATATAGTCGCGCATGGGGGGAATTGCCGCGTCTTGTCGCTCATAACGATAGCCCTTCAGGGTAATGCCGTTCCAGTTGCACCCGGAACTGTCCAACGTAGTCGTGCCGGGAATCCATTCGGGTATCCGGTCCGGTGATATGAGCAGTCTTTCCATCTTGGCCTCCCTGAACTTTTTCACGATCGTCCGCTTGAGCTGAAATTTCGGCTTAGGTCGTCTCGCGCATCCGCGGTTCTTCTCGAACGATATTCGCTTGAGTCAATCTATCGATTTCAGCTTCTGTCAGTCCAGCCTCGCTAAGCAACTCCCTACTATGCTGCCCGAAGCGAGGCGGTGCCGCGCGAACCGCTCCGGGGGTACGCGACAAGCGTGCTGGCACGCCGGTGCCGCGGTAGGTGCCAACTGATACCACCATGCCGCGATGTCGGGTGTGTGGATGCTCCAACGCTTCATTCACATTCCGAACGACTCCGGCGGGAATCCCAGCTTTCAAAAGCACCGGCTCAAGTTTGAAGGCGTCATGTTGCACCAGGCACTCTGACAAGACCTCTGTCATCTCTGACCGATGCGCAAGACGCGCGGCATTGTCGGCAAATCGTGGATCGCAGGGCACCTCAGGTAGGCCAAGCACGTCACAGAGTTTTGCGAACTGACCATTGTTACCGATAGCCAGATAGAGTTTGCCATTACTTGTTTCGAACATGTCGTATGGTACGATATTTGGATGCCCATTGCCGGTCGCCATTGGTATCTGTCCGGACATGAGGGAATTAGCCGCTTGGGGATGCATCATGCTGATCGCGCAATCATATAGCGGCACTTCGATGGCTTGGCCCAATCCGGACCGGCCCCGTTCCAAAAGTGCGGCGAGAATAGCGTTACAGGCGATCAGACCGGTGCCGATGTCCACGATGGGCGTACCCATGCGTGTCGGGCCTTCGGAGGGATTGCCGTTGATGCTCATGAGGCCCGTCATAGCTTGTACCACGGCGTCATAGCCGGGAAAACCGCCAAGTGGGCCATCGGAACCAAATCCAGTCACGTGGCAGAGTACCAGTCTAGGAAAACGTGCCCTGAGAACATCATCATAACCAAGCCCCCATTTTTCAAGAGTACCAGACTTAAAATTGTGAACTAAAACATCCGCATCCTGAAGAAACCGCAAAATCAGGTCGCGCCCTTCCGGTTGCTGCAGATCGATAGCGATGGACCGCTTGTTGCGGTTGGCGCCAGAGAAATAGGCGCTGAGTTCATCATTGAAAGGCGGGCCCCAACTGCGGGTCTCGTCGCCCAGAGGCGGCTCCACCTTGATGACCTCAGCGCCATGATCCGCAAGCATTTGGGTGCAGTAAGGCCCGCCCAGCACGCGGCTGAGGTCGACCACCTTGATCCCGTCCAATGAGCCAGCCATCAAAGCGCCTCCTGATAGAGGCGCGACACATCTTCGGCTGTCATGTCGCGCGGGTTGGTCTCCAGCAATCGCGTGATACCGGTCACGACCTCATTAGCCATTCCGGGAATGGCTGCCTCGGTCACTCCGACACCAGAAAGTCGAGACTCAAGTCCGCTTTCGACTAGCATCCGTTCCATCTCGTCGATCAGGCCATAGGCCGCAGCCGCATCAGAGTTGAAAGGCCGCGAGGGCAGTAGTAACCGCGATAGACGAGCATATTCAGCTTCTGCAACGGGCATGTTGAACCTCATCACTGGTCCTGCGACCAGAGCGTTTGCGTGCCCGTGAGGAACTTTGAAACCTGTTCCCAGTGGGTATGACAAGGCATGAATCGCCCCCACGCTGGCATTAATGAAGGCCATCCCAGCCAGTGTCGCCCCCAACAGCATGGCCTCTCGCGCTGACAGGTCCGAAGGCGTTTCCATGACGATTGGTAAGTTCTGACCGAGAAGCACCAGCGCTTTGTCCGCCATTCCATCGGAAATGGGATTCTTTCTGGTGCGACTGGTTACTGCCTCAATGGCGTGAACCATTGCGTCTAACGCCGTGGCCGCTGTGATGTGACGAGGCATTCCCAATGTTAGCTTTGCATCTAGCAAGGCAACGTCAGGCAGAAGCTGCGGTGCATATACCGCTTTTTTTTCGTGGCTTTCCGAAGTCAGCACGGACACCCATGTTACCTCTGATCCGGTCCCTGCCGTGGTTGGCACCTGGATCAGTGGCAAGCGTTTATCGGTGACCTGATTGATCCCGATCATGTCCGTAATCGGTTGATCGTTGGCTACCGCCGCTGCGATGACCTTGGCCGTGTCCAGTGAACTGCCGCCGCCAAGTCCGATGATTCCGTCAGCACCAAAGGCCCGCGCGACCTCTACCGCGGCCTCGACGACAGCGATCGGGGGGTCCGCTTCGACTTTATGAAAAATCTCAACCTCGATGCCAGCAGCCCTAAGTGCGGCGGCTGCCTCGTCCGCAAAACCACAGGCCAATATGCCCGGGTCCGTCACGACCAGCGCACGGGTGCAAGACAAATCTTGCATCAGGCTGCCGATCCGGCCAAGCCCACCGCTCTCGCAGACGATCCTCGGGGTGGAAAGGAAATTGAAGTCCATAGTTTGTCTTCGCTCCTGTTAAGCTGCTGCAGTGCGGATCATATTCCGCGCGATCAGTATTTGCTGAATCTGGGTTGTCCCCTCGTAGATGCGGAAGAGACGCACATCGCGATAGAAGCGCTCGACCGCATATTCGGCCATGTATCCTGCACCGCCGTGGATTTGCACTGCGCGATCGGCCACTCGACCTACCATCTCACTGGCAAACATCTTGCAGCAGGCAGCATCAGTCGACACGTTCTGACCAGCGTCCTTGCGGCGTGCTGTTTCTTCGATCATGCAACGCGCTGCGAAGGCCTCGGCGCGACTGTCAGCCAGCATGGCTTGGATCAGTTGCTTTTCAGCGATGGGTTCACCGAATTGTTTGCGTTCCATCGCATAGGATAGGCTGTCACGGATCAGCCGTTCGGCGGCGCCCACACAGACGGCAGAAATATGCAGTCGGCCCCGATCAAGGACTTTCATTGCCGTTTTGAAGCCCTTGTTCAGACGGTCCGGCCCGCCGATGATGTTCGAGGCAGGCACGCGGACATTGTCAAGGATGACGTCGCATGTGTGCGAACCCTTCTGCCCCATCTTCCTGTCAGGCTGGCCAAGCGTTATGCCCGGCGTCCCTGCCTCGACGAGAAAAGCGCTTACGCCGGCAGAACCTTTCACCTCTGGACTGGTCCGGGCAAAAACCGTGAATAGATCGGCACGCGGCGCATTGGTAATGTAGCGCTTCGTGCCGTTCAGTAGGAAATCGTTTCCATCACGCCGCGCAGTGGTGCGCAGACCGCCAGCATCCGAACCAGCATCTGGCTCGGTTAGGGCGAAGGATGCGATCATATCTCCGGAGGCGAGAGCTGGTAGATACTTCGCCTTCTGCTCGTCGGTTCCATCGATGATGATTCCCTGCGAGCCGATCCCGTTGTTTGTGCCAACTAGCGACCGGAACGCAGGCGAAGCCTGGCCAAGAACGAAAGCGGCTTGCACTTCCTCTATCATCGACAAGCCAAGCCCGCCGAAATCCTCCGGGATCGACATGCCGAAAAGGCCCATCGTGCGGATTTCATCGACCAGCATCGGCGGAATCACATCCTCGTCGGCGACGCGATCCTCGTAAGGGATTAGTCGCTCTTTCACGAAGCGGTCGAGCGCGTCGAGAAACTGGGAAAGGGTATCTTTATCAAGGGCCATGATGCTCTCTATTGTTCAGGGTGCGACCGCCGCAACGCGGCGGACAAGATCGACAAGGCGGTGCGCGACGTCGCTTTCGATCCAGTCGCGCGTAAGGGTTTGCGAAGGGCCACCGCAGTTGAAGGCAATAATGGGTGAGCCGTCCTTCGGCACGAAGGGCACCGCTACAGCGTTCACATCACGTTTCCACTCCGTGAAGGACGTGCAGTAACCGTGCTGTTGGTAGTCTTCGATAGCTGCTTCGATTCCGGGCTGCACATTCGGCCAGTTGTCGCCTTCATGTTCCTCCACAAGGGCCAGAATTCTGGCCCGCTCATCCGGGTCGTGCGCCGCTATGCAGGCGCGACCAACCGCGGTCGTGGCCAGTTTAATATGGGCACCAACCTCGATCGCCAGCGTGACGGCATTAGTGCCCTTGCACCGCTCCAGATAGACCATCGATAGCCGGTCACGACTGGCCATGGCCACCGGCATGCCTGTGTAATCAGCCAGCTCCTGCATAAAGGGCTTCGCCAGTTGCCGCAGCGGAATCCCTGCAAGGCAGGAGAAACCCAACGAAAGCACTGGAGGGGCCAGTCGATAACGTGCTGTATCCGGGTCGTAGCTGAGGTATTCCAGCTTGTTCAGTGTATAGGCCAGCCGGGAGACCGTCGATCTGCTCAGGCCAGTGCGCTCGGCCAACTCACCGTTCCCCAGAGCCTCCCCTTCCCGCCGAAAGGCCCGCAACAGCTCCAAGCCGCGCGCCAACGCCGTGACAAAATCGCGATCCTGTTTCTCGGCATCCTTGGTGCGGTCTTTCCTTGGTCTCACGATATCCCTCCTCGGAAAGAATTATGCGTCTTGAAACACACCTAAACGATCGATAACGTCCGAGTCAATACTGCGGTAAACTTTCCCGCTATGCGGAAAATTAAGGTCGTCCACCTAGTCCCATTCGTGCCGGATCCTGCGGATGACACAACTAAGCGAGGGCATAATGCCATGAAAGAAATGAATTATCCGACCATCCAGCACCTCATCGGACGAGACTGGATCGCTTCTCCCACGCCAGAGGATCGTGCAGTCATAAACCCTGCAAACGGGCAAACTATCGGACAGATTCCGCAGGCTAGCGCCGCAGATCTAGACCATGCGGTTCACTCGGCCGAATCAGCTTTTCGCCGATGGAAAAACAGCTCTCCCATGGAACGAAGTGCGATTTTGCGGCGGTTTGCCGACCTGCTGCGCCAAAATGACAGACTGATCGCTGGCTGGATCACTCTCGATGAAGGCAAGCCGCTGGCTGAGGCTTTGGCTGAGGTCCGCGCCTCGGCTGACCACGTTGACTGGCACGCCGAGGAATGTCGGCGCATTTATGGGCGCATCATTCCATCACGCAGCCCGCGGGTACAGCAGCTTGTCGTGCGCGAACCGATAGGCGTCTGCCTTGCCATCACGCCTTGGAATTTTCCGCTGAGCCAAGCGGTACGCAAGGTCGCGGCGGCGCTTGCGTCAGGTTGCACGATGATCTTAAAAGCCCCGGCAGAGGCTCCGGCGGGTTGCATGGCAATTGCTCGCTATCTGCTGGATGCAGGATTGCCCGAAGGCTGTCTGAACCTTGTCTGGGGTAATGCGGCCTTCATTTCGGAAACTCTAATTGCGCGCCCCGAGGTGCGCAAAATCACCTTCACCGGTTCGGTCGAGGTGGGCAAGCATCTGGCAGAATTGGCTGGCCGCCATATGAAGCGGGCGACGATGGAGCTCGGCGGTCACGCGCCCGTATTGGTGTTCGACGACACCGATGCCACGGCCGCGGCGCGCGCCTTGGCGGTCAACAAGCTGCGCAATGCAGGCCAGGTGTGCATCGCCCCAACCCGGTTTTACGTACAACAAGGCATCTACGATCGATTTCTGTCCGAACTAGTTTCAGCATTTGAGAGCGTAAAGGTGGGCGCTGGTTTAGCCGAAGGCACGCAGATGGGACCATTGTGTCATCGCGGACGCGTGAATGCGATGGAAAAGCTCGTCGAGGATGCCCGCGAAAACGGCGCACGGGTGTTGACGGGAGGCAAAAGGCTTGGAAATCATGGTAACTTCTATGCCCCGACAATCGTCGATACGCCCAACGACGACATTGACTTGATGCGCGAAGAACCCTTCGGCCCGATTGCTGTCGTCTCGTCTTTTCGTGACATAGAGGACGGACTGTCGCGGGCCAACGGGCTACCCTTCGGGCTGGCGTCCTATGTCTTTACCAATTCGTTAGAGCGTGCAGATAAAGCAGCTGCGGGTTTGCAGGCAGGTATGGTAAGCATCAACCAGTTCGGCCTCGCTCTGCCCGAGACTCCGTTTGGAGGCGTGAGAGACAGCGGCTATGGGACTGAAGGCGGGACGGAAACCTTCGAAGGCTATCTCATTACCAAATTTATCTCGCGCAATCGCGCGCCAGTGCTGTGAGGATGCCCATGCCTGTTGAATTAAGCTTCTCAAATGACGCAGCAATTCTGACCATAGACAATTCGCCGCTTAACCTAATCAACGCGGAGGTTCGGGCTGGAATACAACACTGTATCTTCAAAGTCCTCGAAACTGGGGCTACCAGGCTGATTATCACCGGCACAGGAACGACCTTCGTCGCGGGCGCGGATGCGAAGGAATTCGGTAAGTTGCCTGTTGATCCACAACTAAATGATGTGCTGATGCAACTTGCACACCTCCCGATTCCTACTATCGCAGCAATCAACGGGGCTGCGCTTGGTGGGGGACTAGAGATTGCTCTGGCTTGCTGCTATCGCATCGCCTCAACTTCTGCCAAACTGGGCTTGCCAGAGGTAAACTTGGGGATCGTGCCTGGCGCAGGGGGAACCCAAAGACTGCCGCGACTTATCGGTATTGAAGCTGCGCTTGACATGATTGTCACCGGGAAGGCTGTTTCCGCCGAGCAGGCACTGAAAATGGGACTGATCCAGCTGCTAGCCGATGACCCGCTTGGCGCGGCCATAGCTCTCGATGACGATGTACTTGAGGCGGCACAGGCACCCGACAATCTTCCTTCACCAAAGCCAAACCACGTCGCAGCGGAAGTCGCCCGAGCGCATGTAGCGCGGCGTATGCCTGGCCAGAATGCCCCGCAGGTTGCGGTGAACCTAGTCGCGACCAGTGCGACGACGCCGCTGCACGACGCACTAGCCAGCGAGCGCTCTGCGTTTTTGGACCTTCGTACCTCGGATCAGGCGCGGGCCCTTAGGCACGTTTTCTTCACCGAGCGTACCGCAACCAACAAGGGGCGCGCCTACCCCCGACCTTCCCGAGATGCTGAAACCGCCATCGTGGTCGGTGGTGGCAATATGGGCGCAGCTATTGCGTACACGCTGGCGACCGCAGGGATCTCGGTGACTGTCGTCGAACGTAGTGCCTCGTCCGCCGAGTGGGCCAGTAAAAACCTGCAAAAGCTGATTGATCAGGGTATCAGTCGCGGTATTCTGTCCGTCGATGCGGCAAAGACGGTTGAAGACCGGCTGGTTACGGTCTCAGGCTATGACGCTCTGCCACCAACCGATCTAGCAATCGAGGCGGCCTTCGAGGATTTTGCGGTTAAGACCGCGATCCTGACCGAACTCGAAGGCGCACTGCCACCCGAGACCATCATTGCCACAAACACATCCTATCTCGATGTAAATCGGCTCTCTGATGGGTTGAAACACCCGGCACGCTTTGTAGGGATGCATTTCTTCAGTCCTGCGCATATTATGAAACTTCTGGAAGTCGTCAGGAGCGACCGAACGTCAGACGATACATTAGGTGCAGCATTTGTGCTGGCGCGCAGGCTTGGTAAAATCCCGGTACTGTCTGGTGTTTGCGATGGCTTCATCGGAAACCGAATTTTGTCTAGCTACCGTCACGCCGCTAATCGCCTTCTGGTGAAGGGGGCTATTGTCGACGAGATCGACGCGGCTATGCGCGGATTCGGTATGGCGATGGGTCCATATGCTGCACAGGACATGTCGGGGCTGGACATCGCCTACGCGAATATCCGTCGCAAGGCCGCTGCAGAAGGGAACTGCTGTGGTCACGTGCCCTTGGTCGAGCGGCTGGTCGAAAAGCACAAACGCCTAGGACGCAAATCGGGCGCCGGATGGTACGACTATGGGCCGGACGGCAAACCCTCACCTTCGGAGCTGGTCGCTAGCGAAATACTCCGTGTCTCAGAAGAAATGAACTTCACTCGCCGGGAGTTCTCAGCTGACGAAATCGTAGAAAGGCTCTTGCTCGCAATGGTGGCGGAAGCCTGCGATATCCTTGACGAAGGCGTCGCAGAAAAACCGCAAGACATCGACCTAGTAATGATTCACGGCTACGGATTTCCCCGCTGGCGGGGAGGCCTGATGCACCACGCCAAAAATATCGGCAAGGATCGGTTGGCCGCGCTCTTTAGCGCGCTTGTCAGAGAGGATCCTTGCGACTGGAGGGTGCCTCGTAATTTAGAAAGGGTTTTCGCGACCTGACGGTCAAAGTCCCGCGCCATAAGGCGCTGCCCCAGCAACTTAACACAGTGCATCTTCGTCTCGACGCGGCTTAGGCGGTGATGGTCTTCCAAGACTTTGCGTTCTTACCTGGTGGGATAACGGCGTGGACGCCACGGTCCGCAATCGCGTCCTGGCATTTTCGTGTGTCATACGCACCGTCAGCCGTGACACTGCTGGTCTGCCGGGATCTGTTCAAGAAGGTTGGGTAACACTGGAGCGTCACCGATGTGGCTCCCGGTGATCTGAACAGCGCGCACTTCCAACGTTTGCTCGTCGATCCCGAGGTGGATCTTGCGCCAGACCCGTCGCTTGGGGCCGCCATGCTTGCGGGCATGCCACTCACCTTCAAGCTTGATCCCCGTGCTGTCCACCAACAAGTGCAACGGCCCTTTGGAGCCGCGATACGGGATGTTCACGGCCAGGGTCTTCTGGCGCCGGGACAGGGTGCTGAAGTCGAGCACCGTCCAGTCGAGACCGATCAGCCGCAACAGGCTCTCGACGAACCCGGTCGCCTGTCGCAAGGCCATGCCGAACAGGACCTTCATCGAAAGACAGGTCTGGGTCGCGGCGTCGCTGTAACTCTTCTGCCTGTCGGCACGGCCTCCCAGCTCATCTCGGGGTCAAACCAGATCGTCAGCGAGCCACGGCGCTTGAGCGCTTCGTTATAAGCGGGCCAGTTCATGGTCTTGTATGTCGGGGTTGTCGGTCTGCTCATGCACCTCAGCTACCACGCTGGATTCATAAGATGAGTCCGACACGGGATTTGTGCATGCATGCCCCCATTGGTGCAAGTGATTTTTTGAACGGCGCGAGCGTGTGATCGGGTGCGGTCATGTATCAGGCCTCTGTGTGCGGCGCTGATGTAACCGCGGGCCGGTATGGCGATGCGCGGACCAGAGGCATATCAACAAACCGAGCTCGGTGGCTCCTGCACAAATGCTGCTTTCTCTGACCCGGATCTGATCGATCCTTTGCCCTTACTTTTCAGTGACCTCCTCACACTCCCAACTTACCGGGACGTCGTGGCATGCCGTCTTCGCTATGCCATCGCCGCCACCGGATTCCGGTAATCCTCTTGTTTCATTATGATGGCCCAGAGGCCACGCGCCATCTTGTTGGCCAGCGCAATCGCGGCGACCCATGCGCGGCTTGCGGGTTAGTAGGCGTTTCAGCCAGCCATTATTCGGTGTGTCAAACCGCTCGACAGCCTGGAGGACAGCCATAGCGCCAGAGACCAAGAGTGTCCGGAGTCGCGCTGTCGCATCTTCGAGGTCTTCCCGAGCCGGGCTTTGCCGCCCGTCGAGTGCTGCTTCGGCACAAGCCCAAGCCAGGCGGCAAAATCGCACCCGCGCCGGAAGGTGGCCAGGTCACGGGCAAATGTCTCGATCGCAAGCGCCGTGACAGGAACCACGCCCGGCATGGTTTGTGTTCGGCGCACCAAGTCGGCTTTCTTGGCGGCACATCGCATCTTCGCGTCAAGCTCTGCAACACGCGTATTCAGCCCCTCAATCTGCCCCAGATACATCCGGCCGAGGTCACGAACCTCAGCATGCAGCGCGGTGTCATCACCTGCGATTGCGTCCGCGAGTCGCTTGAGATGGGCAGGCCCGCGGGCCGCGACCAATCCGTGTTCGGCGAGGTGGCCGCGTAAAGCGTTGATCATCTGGGGGCGCTGGCCGACAAACATCTGCCGCGTGCGAAACAGCATGGCACGGGCCTGCTGATCTTCCGTCTTCACTGCGAAAAAGCGCATGGTTGGACGCAATGCAGCCTCCAAGATGGCCTCTGCATCGGTCGCATCATTCTTCTGGCGTTTGACGAACGGCTTCACATAGACCGGCGGTATCAACCGCACGTCGCACCCCAGCTTCTCAAATTCGCGGCCCCAGCCATGCGCCGTGGCCACGCCTCCATGGCGATCATGCATTTGGGTTGCTGTGCCACGAACGCGAGAAACTGGCCTCGTGAAAGCTTTTTGCGAAACGCGACTGACCCATCATTGTACGCACCATGCAACTGGATAACGCGCTTTGCCAAGTCGACACCGATAATTTTAATTTCGGACATAGATGCTCCTTCCTTCTGTGATGGCTTTTAACGCTCATCATAGTGGCACATTGCGATGCCGTCGGGAGGGGGTATCCACGCCATCAACAGAGCCTAGTAACGGGCATATCTGCCTCACGACAGGCTGAGCACGATCATACTATTTCCAAAGCAGGATTGTTCAATACATGGCGCATTTTTCGCCCTCACTCTGAGATAATTGGCGTATGCCGTTGACCGTTTGACGTCTTCGAGATTGGCGACGTCAGTTGGTGGCTTTGCCAAATGTTATGCTTGGGAGGATAAACATGGAAATCAGTAGAGAAGCCGATACGCTGCGGGCGCTTTATCAGAATTGGACCGATCAGATGGTCGAGAACCCAGACCTGACGATCGCGAACCTGCGCAGCATGTTCGATGAATGGGGGCAGCCCGCACTAGAGCCGGAAAACGTTAGCTACAAAAGCGATCATGTCGGAGGAGTTGAGGCTATCTGGGCCCTACCAGCCGGGGCAGATACCTCGCGTGTAATTGTTTACACTCATGGTGGCGGCTTTGCCGTCGGCTCAGCCGATAGTCATCGAAAAATGGCAGGGCACCTCGCTAAGGTGCTTGGGGTTACGTCGGTGATCCTGCACTATCGGCGCGCACCCGAGCACCCATTTCCGGCGCAGATCGAAGATGCAGTAGCCGCATACAAAGCGCTGCTGGATAAGGGTTTCAAGGCAAGAAATATTCTGACGGCTGGCGACAGTGCTGGCGGCAATCTTGCCATCGCCAGCGTGCTGAAGTTACGCGAACTTGGGTTGCCACTGCCCGGAGCGGTCATCGCCTATTCGCCCTGGCTCGACATGGCGATGCGCGGGGAAACACTGGAAACCAACGCGGAAACCGATGCGCTAGTCGGCAAACCGATCCTCGAAGCGATGGCGGGGATGTTCCTCGGTGAAGGCACGGATCCGCTTAATCCGTTGGCCAACCCGCTGGAGAACGATTTCACCGGTTACCCGCCGCTCTATATCAATGCCGGAGGGGCCGAGACGCTTAAGAGCGATGCCGAACGGTTGCACGAAAAGGCCAAGGCACAGGGCGTAAACGTGACCCTGTCTATCGTCGAAGGCATGCAGCATGTCTTTCCCGCGCTTTCGGGACGCGCGCCCGAGGCAAACGAGGAACTTGGTCGCATCGCCGCATGGTATCGGGCCCTCTGAGACCTGTACTCGCACTGCATTGCGGTGCGGTGCGAGACAAACCCCTACGAAACATTCATCTAGCATCTCACCCGCAATCTGCGGGGCGGAGCGGTCTTACTCTGGGAGGAGTGATATGAACATTCAGACTGAGAATACTAAAACGGTCGGAGCGGATTTTGACGCAGTCGTCATTGGCGCGGGCTTCGGCGGGCTTTACGCTGTCCACAAACTTCGCAACGAGCAGGGACTGAACGTCCGGGGCTATGACAGCGCCAGTGACGTTGGCGGCACCTGGTGGTGGAACCGATATCCCGGTGCGCTGTCAGACACGGAAAGCTATGTCTATCGCTATTCTTTTGACAAAGAGTTGCTTCGAAAAGGCCGCTGGAAAACCCGGTATCTGACCCAGCCCGAGATCCTCGAATACATGAACGAGGTAGCGGATCATCTCGATCTTCGACGCAGCTACAAGTTCGACACCAAAGTGGATGGCGCGCACTATAATGAAAAAACCGGTCTCTGGAACGTGATCACTGATAGTGGTGAGACAGTTACCGCAAAATACCTTGTCACTGGCCTCGGTCTCTTGTCCGCAACGAATGTTCCAAAATTCAAGGGCATCGATGATTTCAAAGGCCGTATCTTACACACAGGTGCCTGGCCCGACGGCGTGGACTTGAGCAACAAACGCGTGGGCATTATCGGCACCGGCTCGACGGGTGTTCAGGTTATCACTGCAACGGCACCAATTGCAAAACACCTGACTGTTTTTCAGCGCTCTGCACAATATGTCGTGCCGATTGGGAACACCCCGCAAGACGATGCTACCATCGCCGAGCAAAAGGCGAACTACGATAATATCTGGAATCAAGTGAAGAATTCTGTTGTGGCCTTCGGCTTCGAAGAAAGCGCCGAACCCGCCGAAACCGCCTCGCCCGAGGAACGGGAGCGGGTCTTCGAAGCCGCCTGGCAGCGCGGCGGTGGTTTCTATTTCATGTTTGGCACCTTTTGCGATATTGCGACCAGCCAAGTGGCCAATGATGCGGCCGCTGACTTCATCAAGGGCAAGATCAAGCAAATCGTGAAGGACCCCAAGGTCGCAGAGAAACTGACGCCGAAGGACCTTTACGCCAAGCGCCCGCTTTGCGGAAACAACTATTACGAGGTCTACAACCGAGACAACGTGACCCTCGCCGACGTGAAGGCCGATCCGATCGCAGAGTTCACTCCGAACGGCATTCGTCTCGAAAGCGGCGAGGAGCATGAGCTTGACATCGTAATCTTTGCCACTGGTTTCGATGCGGTCGACGGCAATTACGTCAAAATGGACCTCCGCGGACGCGGAGGCGTGACCATGCGCGACACTTGGAAGGAAGGCCCACTCGGTTACCTCGGCATGATGGAGGTAGACTTCCCTAACTTCTTCATGATCCTTGGCCCTAATGGCCCCTTCACTAACCTGCCCCCCAGCATTGAGACGCAAGTTGAATGGATCGCTGACACGATTTGCGCAATGGAAAAAGAGGGGGTTCAAAGTGTGGAGCCAACCGTGGAGGCGCGCGACGCTTGGGTTGGCACCTGCCGTGAAATCGCCGACATGACACTCTTCCCCAAAGCTGAAAGCTGGATCTTCGGCGCAAATATCCCCGGAAAGAAGAATGCAGTAATGTTCTACATGGCCGGGATTGGCAATTACCGAAATGCCATTAATGCAGTGAAGGAGGAAGGTTATACATCCCTGATCCGCAACCGCACTGCCGAGAAGGTGTAAAGAATTCCGCCGGGCATCAAGAATCCCCGGCGGAACCAATTAAATTTGTTCATGAAAACTAGGGAGAGAGATTTGGGAAGGGTATTCGGAAAAGTCGCACTGGTAACAGGTGGAGCGATGGGCATGGGAAAAGCCCATTGTGAAACGCTGGCACGTGAAGGCGCGCATGTATTTGTAACCGACCGTGATACGGAAGCGGGTGAAAGCGTAGTAAAAGGTATCATTGGAGCCGGAGGGAAGGCGGAATTCATTCAGCATGACGTGACGCTTGAAGAAGATTGGAAGAATGTCATCTCCACGGTGCAATCAAGTGCTGGTCGACTTGATGTGCTAGTGAACAACGCTGGCATTCTCATTCTGAAGCCGCTCCACGAAACCTCGCCTGACGAATTTGACATGACGATCAACGTCAATGTACGCGGTGTTTATCTCGGTATCCGAGCCGCGGTTCCATTGATGAAAGAGACCGAAAAAGCATCAATTATCAATATTTCTTCAATCTATGGGATTGTTGGTGCCGCTTCGGCGGGAGCCTACATTGGATCCAAAGGCGCCGTACGGATGTTGACCAAATCCTGCGCAGTCGACCTGGCCGAAAGTGGCATACGCGTGAATTCGATCCATCCCGGTGTCATCGATACTCCCATGACAAAAGATCTGCTACACGCCGACGAAGAGACCCGGCAGGCAATTCTGGGGGCCACGCTGCTCAAGCGGCCAAGCAAACCTGAAGAGGTTTCGAATGCGGTCCTGTTCCTCGCATCGGATGAGTCATCGTTCGTTCACGGAGCAGAGATTGTAGTAGATGGCGGTTATACTGCGAATTGACAGGGACCCATCCCGAGTAACGGCTCGGAATCCGGGCCGTTACTGCCATTGCAAATTTCCAAGACGATAAACGCCAATGAAAATAATTGCACCTATAAAACACCTAATTGATTACAACGTGAAGGTTCGCGTTAAGGCGGACGGTAGCGGAGTTGATCTCGCGAATGTGAAGATGTCGATGAACCCGTTCGACGAGATTGCGGTCGAAGAGGCGATCCGGCTGAAGGAAGCGGGCAAGGCGGACGAGGTTGTCGTCGTCTCGATCGGCGTGAAGCAGGCGCAGGAAACGCTGCGCACGGCGCTGGCGATGGGCGCGGACCGGGCGATCCTGGTTGTGGCCGCCGATGACGTGCACCAGGACATCGAGCCGCTGGCGGTGGCCAAGATCCTGAAGGCCGTGATCGACGCCGAGGCGCCGGGCCTGGTGATCGCGGGCAAGCAGGCGATCGACAATGACATGAACGCCACCGGCCAGATGCTGGCGGCGCTGCTGGGCTGGGGCCAGGCGACCTATGCCTCCGAGGTCGGGATCGAAGGCGATCATGCCGTCGTGACCCGCGAAGTGGATGGCGGGTTGCAGACGATCAAGGTCAAGCTGCCGGCGATCGTCACCGCCGATTTGCGCCTGAACGAGCCGCGCTATGCCTCGCTGCCCAACATCATGAAGGCCAAGAAGAAGCCGCTGGATGAGAAGACCGCCGCCGATTACGGCGTCGATGTCACCCCGCGCCTGGAGATTGTGAAAACCGCCGAGCCCGCCGCACGGTCGGCAGGCGAGATGGTCGGCTCGGTCGACGAGCTGGTGTCGAAACTGAAAGAAAAGGGGATCGTGTAATGGCTGTTCTTCTCCTTGCAGAAATCGCCGGTGGCGCGCTGGCGCTGGACGCCACCGCCAAGGCGGTGACCGCTGCCAAATCGCTGGGCGATGTGACCGTTCTGGTTGCGGGCCCTGCTGCTGCGGGTCAGGCCGCGTCGCAGATCGACGGCGTGGCGAAGGTTGTGGTCGCGGATGACGCGGCCTACGCCAACGGCCTGGCCGAGCCGGTCGCCGATCTGGTGGTCAGCCTGGCAGGCAATTATGAACATATCGTTGCTCCCTCCACGGCAAGCGCGAAAAACATCCTGCCGCGCGTTGCGGCGCTGCTGGATGTGATGGTTCTGTCGGACGTGACGGCCATCCTGGACGGGTCCACGTTCGAGCGCCCGATCTACGCGGGCAACGCGATGCAGACGGTAAAGTCCAACGATTCCAAGAAGTTACTGACCGTCCGCACCACCGCCTTCGACGCGGCTGGCCAGGGTGGCTCGGCCGCCGTCGAGGCCATCGCAGCAGCCGGCAACGCGGGCCTGAGCGCCTGGGTCGAGGACAAGGTCGCGGCGTCGGATCGTCCGGAACTGACCTCGGCCAAGGTCGTGGTCTCGGGCGGGCGCGGCGTCGGTTCCGAGGAAAATTTCGCGATTATTGAAGCACTTGCGGACAAACTGGGTGCTGCCGTCGGCGCCTCGCGCGCGGCTGTGGACTCTGGGTTCGCACCGAACGACTGGCAGGTCGGCCAGACCGGCAAGGTCGTGGCGCCCGAGCTGTATATCGCGGTCGGGATTTCCGGGGCAATTCAACACCTTGCGGGGATGAAGGACAGTAAGGTCATCGTCGCCATCAACAAGGACGAAGAGGCCCCCATCTTCCAAATCGCCGATTACGGCCTCGTCGCAGACCTCTTCGACGCCGTCCCGGACCTGACAAAGGCACTCAAAGAATGACAAACGTCTATATCTGCGATTACATCCGCACACCAATCGGTCGCTATGGCGGCGCGCTTTCTTCTGTGCGAGCCGACGATCTTGGCGCAATCCCACTCAGGGCCTTGGCCAGCCGAAACCCGGGGCTAGATCTAGCGACCATTGACGAAGTGATTTTTGGCTGCGCCAACCAAGCGGGAGAGGACAACCGTAATGTTGCTCGCATGTCGCTTCTACTAGCTGGATTTCCGGATTGTGTACCGGGGACAACAATGAATCGGTTGTGCGGGTCGGGCATGGATGCGATAATCACGGCCGCCCGCGCTATCAAATCAGGAGAGGCCGATCTCATTGTCGCAGGTGGTGTGGAAAGCATGTCGCGTGCTCCGTTTGTGATGCCAAAAGCTACAACAGTATTCTCGCGCGAGAATAGTGTGGAAGACACCACCATCGGCTGGCGCTTCGTCAATAGACTGATGAAGAGCCAATACGGCGTCGACAGTATGCCTGAAACGGCCGAAAACGTGGCTGAAGTCTTCGGCATCAACCGCGCCGACCAAGATGCTTTCGCCCTACATTCCCAGCAAAAGGCGAGCGTTGCTATGGCGAACGGTCGTTTGGCCCGTGAAATTGTCCCGGTAGAGATTCCTCAGCGAAAGGGGGAGCCAAAGATCGTCGTACAGGATGAACACCCTCGCGCGAGTACGACTTTGGAAGCGCTCGCCCAACTGAAAACTTTCGTAAAAGCGGATGGCACGGTAACCGCAGGGAATTCTTCGGGCGTGAACGATGGTGCCGCAGCATTGATCCTTGCCACCAGCGACGTCGCAAAAAAATTTGGCCTCACACCGATCGCAAGGGTCTTGGGCGGCGCAACCGCGGGCGTCGCACCGCGCATCATGGGTTTCGGGCCGGCACCGGCGTCGGAAAAGCTGATGGCGCGACTTGGACTGAAACAAGAAGACTTCTCGGTAATCGAACTTAACGAAGCCTTTGCTTCGCAGGGTCTGGCCACACTACGGCACCTGGGGATCGCGGATGATGACGCCCGCGTGAACCCGAACGGCGGCGCTATTGCTCTCGGCCATCCGCTTGGCATGTCAGGTGCCCGCATCACTGGTTCAGCGATGCTGGACCTCAAACCTGGAGAAAAGTCGTTATCGACCATGTGTATTGGCGTGGGACAGGGGATTGCAATCGCGCTCGAAGCTGTCTGAGGTGCCGCGACAACCACAAAACTAACATAAGTTCTCTTATGCGACTTTTGGCCGACCCCAAATTTCCCTGTAGAATTCGTCCTCTCGAACCTCCCTGTGGACGACCGACTGGCGGCACCGGAATTGCCGGTGCCGCCCTTTTCCGAAAGAACGATTGAACGGCCCAGAATGTTATCGAGACGGATCATCCCGTGACCTGCGTATCGGCAGGCATCCCATTCCGGCGATCTCGCGCCGTTCCAAGATTTCTTCTCCGCGCCTCCGAATGTAATATATATCGCGTGGCGATATTTCGCGCAGCGTGTCCGTTTCGCGGGCATGAACTTGCGGGACCGTGTAGCATTGAACATCCAAGACTTGAGACGCGCCCGCGGCCTCAGCCAGGAGGAGCTTGCTCATCGGGCCGACGTGAGCCGCGGCCATATGGGCAAGGTCGAGAACGCCAAGTTCGCGGCCTCCCTCGACCTTCTCGAACGCATCGCCAAGGCGCTCAATGTCGACCCCGAAGAACTCTTCGCGAAGCGCAAGTCCGTTTCCTGAGGCTTTGATCCCGCCACCCAACACGAAAGACAGAACGGCAAGAACAGTACGAGTGGCGCGGATACATGGCGAAGAGAAAGACAGGCTGGCCTTTCCAGGAAGGGTTTCTGAACGACGGTGCGCAGGAGATTCACCTGTTCACCGATTACCGTTGGAATGATGGCTCGGTGAGCCGCCGCTGGCATGTCGATCCTGATGGCTATGATACCTGCCTTGCCGAGCTTCGCCCCATTTCGCTGAAGGCATCGGGCGATCCGAATCAGTAGGAGAACCACTCCGAGTGGCCCATGTTGCCCTCGTAGTCGCCGTATTCGACCATGATGCTGCGGGAATAGAAGTGCCATAGGCCTCCGCTGGTCGGGTAGGCGATTTCCTGCCCGCTTTCGGAGACGAATGTCGCGGGCCAGGGCGTGTGGGAACCGTAGACCCGCTGGATGTAGCGGCAGGTCCGGTTTTCGCGATCGCAGGAGCGGATCGACCAGTCCCACTGGCGCGGTTCGTCGCGCGGCTCGTAGGAGCGCCCGGTGAACCAGATCACATGAGTGCGGTTCAGCCATTCATACTCCGGCAAGTTTGTATCGAGCTCGCCCTCTCCGCCGGGCCCACCCAGCTCGACCGGCACATGGGCAAAGGTGCAGACCCCGAAAGGCGGCAGGCTCGGCCAGGGTGTGATCCGACGAATCATCGTGCGATAGGCCCGCGCGCAGACGGCACTCGGTGGGAAACCACCCGCCATGCAGAGCATGATGGCGCAGTCGATATCATAGGCCTGCGCCTTCACCGGCACCCCAAGAGCACCAAACACCCCGATTATCGCCGCCATCGCCTGCCGTTTCATGTCACTCTCCCGCAAAAGTTGCGGCAACTATCGTGCAATTTGTTTTTTTCTGCAATATGTCGTATTGACTCTATATGTCTTTATGGCCTTAGTGTCGTGAAGTAGAAGGGCTCTCGTGGGGAGAGTCCGAACATGCCGATAGCGCGCAACCAGATCCTGATCACCATCGATGGTGTGAAAGACCTTCAAGAAGAAGGCATCGCGTTCCGCTGCCGGTATGAACTCGTAGGGTTCACGGACGATGGCAAGCCGCGCTACCAGTGCATCTACCTGCGCGCGGGCGAGCCGGAAGCCATTCTGGTCTCGACCCGGATCACCCCACACGGACCTGAGCCGCGGTATTTCAACATATGGCCGGGGCTCTTCAAACATCATCTCGAGTTCGGTGACGGGCGCGATCTGCGCTTTGGTCCTGACTACAGCATCACCCTCGAGGAGCGCGGCTGACGTCATCGCCTTCGGTCGCGACGGCACGGCCCGGACCTCGGGCTGGACTTTCCACGGCGCGAGGCCTGCCTGGGCGGGGCTGGATGATAGCGCTGAGGCCGAAGTGGTTCTGGCCTCGCTGGTCGCCACGCCGCCGTCCGGACGCGACGACATCCTCTCCCTGATCCGGACGACTGCTGATCGCCATCAGGGGAACCGTGCCCTGCGCCAGGTTAATCTGCGCGCCAACGACTGGCAGGTCCTGTTCCGAGCACTGGTCGAGGCCGAAAGCAGCTACAACCCAACTGCCGTCAGCCCCAAGGGCGCCTATGGTCTCGGCCAGCTGATGCCAGACACGGCCCGCGGCCTCGGAGTCGATCCGCGCGATCCCTCCCAGAACCTCGATGGCGCGGCGCGCTATCTGCTCGCGCAGCTCGCCACGTTCAAGGACATCGACCTGGCGCTCGCAGCCTATAATGCCGGGCCGCACCGCGTGATCGAGTATTCAGGCGTCCCGCCTTTCACCGAGACCCGCGACTATATCGCGCGCATCCATCGGATCCGGTCCCGGCTGGCAGGTAAGCCTGTTTCCGCTCCGGACATCCGCGTCGCAGACGGTGTTCCAGCCCGCGCGCCCGTCCTCATCGATCTTCAGTAAAACAAGGAAACTTCGCATGCTCCGACATCGCCTCAGCCGCCTCTTGCCTGTCGCCACAACCTTGGCGGCTTTCGCAACGCCAGCCCTCGCGCAAGACTTGTCACCGATCCAGACCATGCTGGAAACCGTTGAGGCTGCCCTGACCGGTCCGATCGGGATCGCGGTCGCCACGCTCGCGGTCATCGGCACCGGTTTCATGTGCATGATGGGGCGGCTCAACTGGGGCTGGTTTGCCTCGGTCATCATCGGGATCGTGCTGATCTTCTCGGCCGGCACCATCGTTGACGGCTTCTCCTGAGATCCGAGTAAAGCAGTGGCAGAACGATCCCCCCTTTTTCTGGGCCTCGCCCGTCCGCCCAAGTATCTGGGCCTCCCCGTCGGATACCTCGTGGTGCTGGCGACCGGGGTCGTTCTGCCGTTCATCTGGACGAAGTCGATGATCTTCTTCCTGATCGGGCTCGTCGCCTATCCGATCCTCTGGTTCGTCGCCGACCGCGAGCCACATTTCTTCGAAGTGCTGCGCGTTTCCTACGGCTCGGTGCGCCCAACGAAGAACCGCCAGCTTCACGGAGGTGACAGCTTTGGCGCTTGATGCAGGCACTCTTTCCACTCACGGAACAGCCCTGCATCAAGCGGGCGGCGGGGCGTTCGCGCGGGAGAGCTATCTCGCCGAACACCTGCCGTATTTTGCCCTCGCCGATGACGATGTCATGGTCCTGCGCGAGGGCGATCTCCTGGCGACCCTGCGCCTCGACGGGCTGAACCCGATGACCACCGAGGATGCCCGGCTCGACGCGCTCAAACGCGCGGTTGCCGCCATCGTCGCTCAGACCGGCAATGCCTTCGGCTTCTACATCCACCGGATCTCCGTGCCGCAGGATCTCGGAATGCGCCCCATCGAGGGAGACAGCTTCGCCGCCGCGATCGACGCGCGCTGGCAGGACCATGTGAAAGACCTGCGCCCGGCCAAGCGACAACTCTATCTCAGCGTCATTCGGCGGCCTGATATCTCGGCGCGCATTCCGCTTCTGCGGGCGCTGGCCCGTAAGGCCTGGGTCAAGGACCGCGCGACGCGCCTGCAGGAGCTGAACGAGGTCATGGGCTTCTTCGAGGTGGCACTTGCCTCGGCCAATCCCGTGCGGCTGACCCGCAAGGGAGGCGAATGGCTGGGCTATCTCAACACGCTGAACGCCGGCAGCTTCTCCCCGATCGCCTTCGGGCAAAGCGCCTTGCCCCTCTCACATACCTTGAGCAATTGCCGCGCGACCTTCGATGGCGACGTCGTCACCCTGACCGACGCCGTGACTGGGCGGGTCAAATACGGCGCGCTCTTTTCGATGAAGACCTACCCGGCATTAACCGATGTGACGCTGCTCGACGCGCTCGACCTGCCGCTCGACATCGTGCTGACGAACTCCTTCAGCCCGATCCCGAACAACATCATGGCCGAACGCATCCAGCGGATCATCCGCCAGATGCATGCCTCCGACGATGCCGCCGTTTCCCTGCGCGAGCAACTCGGGCAAGCCGCCGACGATCAGGAAGCTGGCCGCATCGCCTTTGGCGACCATCACCTCTCGATCGCCGTCTATGCACCAGACCGCGACACGCTCGAACGGGCCGCCGCCCAGATCAAGCGCGTGGGCCAGGAGATCATGTCGGTGATCGTGCGCGAGAATATGGCATTGAAAGCCGCCTACTTCGCGCAGTCCCCCGGCAATTTCGGCTACCGGGCCCGCAAGACACCGATCTCCTCGATCAACTTCGCGGATTTCGCGGCCCTGCATGGCAGCGTCGAAGGGCGTGGGCCCGACCAATCCCCCTGGGGCCAGACCATCTCGGTCCTGCCCACGGTCGGCACCTCAGGCTATCGCTTCAACTTCCACGAGGCGGGAAGCCCGGGCAAAGAACCCACCGTCGGCCATACGCTCGTTCTGGGGCGCACCGGCACCGGCAAGACGCTGACCACCGCCTTCCTAGCGGCTCAGGCGCAACGGGTCTGCGCGCGGCTTTTCTTCTTCGACAAGGATCGTGGCCTCGAGATGGCTGTCCGCGCCCTTGGTGGCCGCTACAACGAAATCCGCGCCGGGGTGCCTTCGGGCTTGAACCCCCTCGATACCGAAATCGACGAACGTGGCCGCGCCTGGCTCTCGGACTGGCTCGCGACGCTTCTCGCACGCAATGGAACCCTCACGGGCGAGCAGTCACGACACATCCAGAGCGCTGTCGCGCAAAATGCTCATGCCGAGGGCTCGCTCCGGCGCTTCGCGAGTTTCGAGACCCTGTTTCAGTCGCTCGATGACGATGGCGAGCTACAGTCCCGCGTCGCCGAATGGGCCCCGGGCGGCCGCTACGGCTGGGTCTTCGATGAGCCGGAACAGGGTGCCGGGCTTGAACTGGCCTCCGACATCATCGGCTTCGACATGACCGAAATCCTCGACATGACCACCGAGCGGATGGCGGTGCTCTCCTATATCTTCCGTCAGATCGAACGCGTGGTCGAGGATCGCCGCCCCACCATCATCGTGCTCGACGAGGCCTGGAAGCTTCTCGACGATCCCTACTTCGGGGCGCGGCTGGAAAACTGGCTGGTGACGCTTCGCAAGATGAACTGCGTCGTGATCATGATGACGCAGTATCCGAGCCAGTTGCGGGACAGCCGCGTCGGCAAGACCATCGTCGAGACGGTGCCGACCCAGATCCTCTTCCCGAACGATCGCGCCACGGTCTCCGATTACGACTTCCTGCGGGTGAACGCCAAGGAGGCGGCCCTTCTCATCCAGCCGACCATCGGCCAGCGCATCGCGCTTGTCCGCTCGGCGGGGGACAGCGTCTTCGTCGATGCCGATCTCTCGGCGCTCGGTGACCTCCTCCCCATCCTTGGCGGCGGCGCCACCGGCGAGGCCCGTGTGCCTGCCGATTGGCGCGCCAATCCCGATTTCTGGAGACATGTGATATGAATTTGAAACCCCTCCTCGCGCTTTGCGCCGCCGCGGGCCTTCTCGCCGCTTGCGAGAAATACACCGAGAAAACCTCGCCCTGCTTCGGACGCAATGGCGAGCCGCAGGTGACGCGGTCGGCCTTCTCCTTCTCGACCATGGGCGCACCGGTTCAGCAAGCAACCAAGCCCAACTGCGCCTTCGAGCCCCTGCCCCGTCCGGAATGAGCCGTGCCGCAATCATATCCGCCGGGCTCTGCCTCAGCCTTGGCGCCCTGCCCGCGCTAGCCCAGGGCGTGCCGACGCAGGACAATTCCGCGATCGGTCGCGCCATCGCGCGGGTGACGGCGCTGGCCGAGGATCTGGGCGTCCAGCAGGACAAGGACCGCACCGAGACCACGCTGGCGGATGTCCAGGCCGACCAGCTCCGCGTCCTCGAGGAAATGACGGCGGCCATCACCGGTCCGGGCTTCGATATCCGCGCGCTTGAGGGCAATGCGGATTTCGGGGTGGCGGCGGTCTACCCGAACACCGATCCAAGCCCCATGAACAGCCGTCTCTTCGGCGAAGGCCGTGAGACCGTCGAGATGATGATCGTCGAGGTCGCGGGCGAGTTCGCAGGCGCCCCCGGTGTGGCCCGCGCCGGTCTCTCGGCCACCCAGTGGCGCTGCCTCTTCCAGGCCCTGATCAAGCAGGAGAGCCGCTTCAACGTCGCCGCCGAAAGCCCGGTCGGCGCCTATGGCCTGACTCAGCTCATGCCCGGCACCGCCTCCGATCTCGGCGTCGACCGCTATGACGTGAAAGACAACCTCCGCGGCGGCGCGCGTTACATCACCACGCAACTGAACCGCTTCGGCAATATCCCGCACGCGCTTGCGGCCTATAACGCTGGCCCAGGCCGGGTCATCGAATATGGCGGCGTGCCGCCCTTTGCCGAGACCCAAGGCTACGTGCGCAACATCTCGAAGTTTTACAACGAATACCTCGCCGTTGTGGGCGGCGCCGATGCGCTTGGCACGCTCTCACCCTCGGACTTTGCGCTCGCCGAATATGCCAGCATCTCCGAGGCGGGTGTCTATTACGCCGCCGACAGCTCGGCCACGACCGAACAGGTCATCAATCGTCTGCGCGCGATCATCCTCCAGATCGATGCTCAGCCCAATGCCAAGGCGGCCTGGGAGCTCAACACTTACGCCAAGGCCGAGATTGGCCGCATCCTCAACCTCCGCGTCCGGCTGATGGCCGCCAACCAGCAGCGCGAGGCGGCCTACGCGCAGCACCTCGTCGCCGATCGGCTGGCCGAGCGCGACTTCATGCAGATGGGAGTTCCCGAATGAGACGATTTTTTCTGGTGACTAGCGCGGTCGTCGCGCTCGGGCTCTCTGAACCGGCCTCGGCTCAAGGCGTTCCGACTTTTGATGGTTCGCAGCTTGGCCAGCTTGTCGCGCAACTCGAGCACATGGCGGAGGACCTGAACGTCCAGATGCAGCAACTCGCCACCATGCGGCTGGAGCTTGAGACCCAGCTGTCGCAATTGACGAACCTCGAGGCGCAACTGACCTCGCTCATCGAGGGCAGCGGGCTCGGCGAACTCTTTGCCACGGTCGAAGAATTCCGCGCGCTGCGCGGCAAGTTGGTCGCGCCCCTCAATACAGCGCAATCCTTGGCGAGCGGCGATTTTTTGAGCGGCTTCAATCCCGGCGCCGAGCTTTCGGCCTCGGTCGAGCGGGTGCTTTCGGGCAGCGGCTTCACGTCGGAACGTCTGAGCACGCTCTCGGGCTCCGATGAGCCCGCCGACAACCGCATCGCCACCTCGGCCGGGGCCAGCGCCATGCTGTCGGTCGCCGCGCAGGAAAGCCACGAGGAAGCCGGACAGAGCCTCGAACGGCTCGAAACCATGGTCGGGCTCATCGACGATCAAGACGGGCTGAAGGCGGCCGTCGATCTCAACACCCGCGTCACCGCCGAGCTTGGCATCATCCTGACCCAGATCTGGCGGCTGGAAGCGGCGCAAGGCGTCAGCGCCGGCCAGCTTGGCGTCGTCGATGCCGCGACCCTCGCGGATGAGCGCAAGTTCCGCTCGATGGCGGTGGATCCATGAGGAAGTTCATGACCCACAACTTGGCGCCAATTCGGTCTCTTGGTCTCGCCGCACTTGTCGTGGCCGCCCTGCCCAGTGCCGCGCTGGCCCAGACCCCGAGCACGAAACCTTCCGGCGACACGCCCTTCAACTCGATGGCCATCGCGACGGACGAGGCCGACGCATGCCGTGTCCTGAAACCGCCTGCCGATCTGGCCGAGACCGCCTATCTCCGCAACGGCTACCGCGCAATCCTGCGCATCCTGATCGCCGAAGAAGCGCTCGCCTCGGAAACCTGCACCTGCCTGCTGGACCAATTTACCTGGGATCAGGCACTTGACGCCCTGCCCCGGTTCCAGACTTCGGACAACCCGCGCCTGCCGTTCAAGGTGCTGGATCTCTACGCCAAGGCCGATGCGCTCGAGGCGCACGTTGCGGAGGTCTGCGCAGAGTAAATGGGGGTCATTCGCGACATTCTGGGACAGGTCGACGCCGCGGTGAACACCGTGGCGCAGGACGGCTTTGTCTCTTCCGCAGCCTCGGTCGGCAACGTCATCTCGGCAGGGGCCACCCTCCTTGTCGTCCTTCTCGGGATCAACGCGGTGATGCAACTCCGCCCCTTGCCATTCGGCACCGGCTTTGCCTTCGGGATCAAGATCGCGCTCGTGGGCATATTCGCACAGAGCTGGGACAATTTCAGTGTCATCTATGGTATTGTGACGGACGTCCCCGACTCCATAGGCGCCTCGATCCTCGCGCTCACCGGCTCGGGCGACGAGGCCGGGGTTTACGAGAGCCTCGACAATATGGTCGCTCGCATCACCGCCTATGGCGATACGATCGGCGACCGCGCGGGATGGGTTTTTGGCGCGGTCCTGGGCGCGATCTTCTTCGTCCTCTCCGCTGTCTTTGCCGCTGTCACCGCCGGGATCATCGCCTTCGCCCGCATCGTCTTCGCGCTGATGATCGTGATCGCCCCCTTCATGATCGTGACCTCGCTCTTCAAGCCGACCCAATCCCTCTTCGAGGCCTGGACCCGCGCCACCATCGGCTATGCGCTTATGCCGGTCGCTGCCGCAGGCGCCGCAGGCATCATCGTCGCCATCGCCGAGGCCATAGGCGATGCCTCCGCCGATCCGGGCGATGTCGAGACCGTCAGCCTCATCCTGCCCTTCCTCGTGATCCTGATCCTCAGCGCCGGGATCATGGCCTCAGTCCCCTACATCGCCTCCAACCTCACCGGCGTCGTGGGCATTGCCTCGAATGCCGTGGGTCTGACCGGCCTCGCGCGCCAGGGCTTCGTGAACACGCGGGAATACGGCACCGGCGCAACCTCGCGCCTCGTCACCGGCAAATCGCCCCATGAGCTGAACCAGATGGCCAATGCGGGTGTGGTGAAAACCGGCGAGATGATCCGGCAAAGCCCCGGCGCGCTTCTCTCCGCCGCCAAGGCCTTCCGCAAACCCTGATGTGAAAGACGACGACTTTGACGAAGACTGTAACCAGTTCCGCAAACCACGACCGCGACGCGTTCGAGGCGGATTTCATCTACGGGCCAAGACGGCGCGAGCGCTTCGCCTGGTTCGTCGCGGCCGCAGGCGTGCTGGTCGGCGTCGCCGGCATGGTCGCGGGCGCAAGCCTCTTTCCGCTCAAGACGACAGAGACCTTCGTGGTCGTGGTCGACAAAGAAACCGGCGAGATGGACCGGGTCGCCGCCGTTCAGGCCCTGACGCTTTCCGAGAGCGATGCCATCATCCAGGCCAATCTCGTGGCCTATGTCGATGACCGCGAGACCTATGACCTGACCGACGGCGAGCAACGCATCAACTCGGTGCTCGATCGTTCGGACGGCGACGCCGCCCGCACGCTGCGCGATCTCTGGTCCTCCACCAACGAAGACTACCCGATTACCGTCTATGGGCGTGACGCCAAGATCGAGGTGGTGATCAAATCCGTGAATCAGATCGAGCGCGGCGTGGCGCAGGTGCGCTTCACCCGCACGCTGCGCCGTCCCCGCGACACCCGCACTGTCACCCGGTCCTATGTCGCCACCGTCGGCTACGACTTCCAACCCGAAACCCGCCAGCGCCTTCAGGACGTCTGGGCCAACCCCTTGGGCTTCGTGGTGACCTCCTACCGCGTCGATGCCGAGACCCTGGAGAACTGACCAGTATGAAATCCCTGCCCGCGCTCCTCCTGGCGCTTGCCCTTCCTGTTGCCGCCCTTGCCGAGGCCACGCCGCAAGGCGGCCCGCTCGATATCCGCATCCGCACCGCCGTCTATAATGAGAACCAGGTCTACCGGATCGAGACCGATCTGCGGCATTCGACCACGATTCATTTCGGGGCGGGCGAGCGGTTTGAAGCAGTGATTGTTGGCGACACCGAAAGCTTCCAGGTCGATCCGATCCCCGAGCTGGGCAACGTGCTGACCATCAAACCGCATGTGGCCAATGCCTCGACCAACATGACGGTGATCACCAACCGACGCACCTATTCGTTCCATCTGCGCGAAGGCTCGATCCCGAACCGCACCGGCATGTTCTTCGAAGTGCGCTTCCGCTACCCCGACGAGGAGCGCCGCGCGGCGGGTTCCACCCAGCCCAAGGGATTTGAGGCCCCGCGCAATTACAACTACCGCGTCTCAGGCGAAGGCGACTTCCGCCCCAGCCATATCTACGACGACGGGCGCTATACGTATTTCGTCTTCCCGGAGAACGGTCGCCAGCCTGCCTTCTTCAAGGCCGATGACCAAGGCCGTGAGCGCACTGTGAACTGGACGCAGGCAGGCAACACCGTCCGCGTGCTCGGGGTGAACACCTACTGGACGCTGCGCATCGGCGATGAGGCGATCTGCGCCTGGCGCGACGAGAGCGCGATCTACGTGAGCAACTGACCATGGCCGATCAAACCCCTCCCGACCTGCAGGACCGCCTCGATCAATTTAGCCAGCGCGGCAAATCCAAACGCCGGGGCAACAGCCTCGGGGTCGGCGCGCTCGCCGCCGCCCTCGCGCTCGGCGGCGCCGGGGTCGCGTATTTCCTCGCAACCGGGTTGCAGGAAGGTGACAGCGCGCTGGAGACCTCCGATGTCGAGACCTTTCAGGACCGCCGCCCCGGCACGGGCGGGCGGTTGGAGTTTCCGCCAGATGAGGCCGAACAACGGATCAATGACGCGCTGATCGCTGTCGAGGAGGCGCTCGACGTGCCCGCGGCCCCTGCCCCGGAGGCAAGCGCCGAGGTGCTGGCCGAGATCGCCAAGCTGCGCGAGGCACTGGCCGCCAGCCAGGCCGCCCGCAACTCGGAAATCCAATCCGCCGTTGCTGACCTGCGCGAGGCCTTCGACGAACAGAAGGCCGCACTCGAATCCATGCTGGCAGCAAAGGAGGCCGAGCTTGCCAACCTGCAACGCCAGACCGAGTCCCGTATCGCCGGGTTGCAAGCCATGCTCGATGCCGAGAGGGCGCAGCGGGAAGGGCTCGAGGCCGAGCTCGACCGCGAAGGGCTGATCGCTGACCAGCGCCTGCTCGAGGAACGCCGCAGGCAGGAAGAGGAACAGCGTCAGCGCGAGGCCGAGCGGGTTGCAGAGGAGCTTCTGACCGCGCAGATCAAATCTCCCGCCGTGGTATATGCCGACGGGCCGCGCGGCAGCGCGAGTGGCGCGGCAGTGGCCGAACCTACCGCCGCTGCTGGTGCCGGGGGGCCGGTGCTCTCAGGCAATGAGGCGTTCCTGCAGAGCGCGCGACCGCTCGAGGTGCAGGAGGCCACTCGTCTCACCCATCCCGAGCGCACGCTGACCCAAGGGTCCGTCATCCAGGCCGCGCTTCAGACCGCCATCAACAGCGATCTGCCGGGCTCCGTTGTCGCGGTCGTCTCCGAGCCGGTTCCGGCGTTCTC
This sequence comes from Leisingera sp. XS_AS12, assembly GCF_041224635.1. Lineage (NCBI taxonomy): Bacteria > Pseudomonadati > Pseudomonadota > Alphaproteobacteria > Rhodobacterales > Roseobacteraceae > Leisingera > Leisingera sp. XS_AS12. The sequence continues at coordinate 21,354 of NZ_JBGFGM010000047.1, read as the reverse complement.
CGGGGACCGGGTTCTGATCCCCCGGGGTTCCCGCCTTTTTGGCCAATACCGCTCCGGCATCGAGATGCACCAGAAGCGCATCCTGATCCTCTGGACCCGCGTCCTGACCCCGGACGGCACCTCGATGGAAATCGCCGCCGTCGGCGGGGACCAGCTCGGCCGGTCGGGCCTCACCGGCCTCGTCGATACCAAGTTCGCCGAGCGCTTTGGCGGGGCGGCTCTGATTTCCGTGATCGGGGCGGCGCCTGCGGTCGCGGCCGAGAGTGCCAACAATGAAACCACCAGCATTGTCCTGGGAGATGTCGGCAGCGACCTGCAGGACGCGGTCGGGTCGGTCATCGCCGATCAGGTCTCGATCGCGCCGACGATCTATGTCGATCAGGGGGCCTCGGTCACCGTGCTCGTGGATCGGGATGTGGTGATTTATTGACCCGGACAGAAAGCCCAGCCTCCTATCTCGAGCGATATCTCGATCCGTTCCGCGACCTTCTGCGGCGCGACGACGTGGTCGAGATCGCGGTCAACCCGGACGGCAAGGTCTGGCTCGAGGTCGCGGGCGACGCCACGATGCGCCACGAAGGCCAGACCGTGGATCGCACCACCGCCCTCAACATGGCCCAGACCATCGTCGGCGACGCCAAGGCCCGCGTCTCTGAAAAGAACCCGCTCGTGTCCGGCAAGGTGGAATATGCGGGCCGCCCCCTCCGGGTCCAGGTCGCCGTGCCGCCCGCCATCGACCGCGGTGCCTCGATCACCATCCGACTTTTCGCCTCGGGCAGCGTCCGGGACTACGCCCCGGCCTATCTCTTCGGCAAGGCCGTCTCGCTCGATGCGCTCCGCGCCGAGAAGATGAAAAACATCGCCAGTCTCGCAGAAGAAAACCTCGAGGTCGCGCTGCAGACCCTCGTCGAGGCGCGGCTCAACGTCCTGATCAGCGGCGGCACCTCGACCGGCAAGACCACTTTCGCCCGCCATCTTCTGACCCATATCACTGAGCACGAACGCCTGATCACCATCGAGGACGCCTTCGAGCTATTCCCCGCCCAACCGAACACCGTCGCCCTCCTGGCCGACCGCGGAACCGGTTCGCAACGCAGCGCCAATGCCCTCCTTCAGGCCTCCCTCCGCATGCGCCCCGACCGGATCATCGTCGGTGAGTTGCGCGGGGCCGAGGCCCTGACCTATCTCGAGGCCATCAACACTGGCCATGGTGGGTCGGTCTCCACGATCCACGCCGAAACCGCGGAACTCGCCATCGACCGGCTGGCGATCATGGTGCTGCAGGCCGGCACACCGCTGACCTTCGCTGAAGTGCGGGAATATATCCGGAAATCCATCGATGTGATCGTCCAGCTCGGGCGGGCCGAGGGGAAGCGGGGGATTACGGAGTTCTATCTGCCGGGCGGAGACAAACGCCGCCCTGATCACTCTTTAGCAAGTTAGGTCCATCGCACTACAAATTGCAGATTGATCACCGAGGAACACTTGATATTGTGACAACACTTTTAGGTAGAGAAATCTGATAATTGGTCTCCATGATCGAGTTCGAATGCGCAATTAAGGAACTTCCCCACGATACGACCCTCTCCGCCGCAGGCTTTGAGGACGGCCCAAAGATCGATCCTTTAAGGCTGATCTTCACCTACGACTCCGATGAGTGGGAAACATTCGTCGATGAGTGGGTTCATTCACTGAAGGAGATCTATGCAGACGTGGTTCGCCCGACCGGTTCCGGCGACAAAGGGATCGACGTGGCGGGCTTCATGGATGCCGACTGCTTCTTGGGTGACTGGGACAACTATCAGTGCAAGCACTATGCACGACCACTTGGCTTCGCAGACATCGCGCCAGAGATCGGGAAGATTCTCTGGTACTCGTTCTGCGGCGACTACAAAGCACCAAAGGCCTGCTTCTTCATCGCCCCAAAAGGCACAACACCCACTCTCGATCTGCTTTTGGGCAATGCATCCAAGCTAAAGGAAAAAGTCATCGAAGGGTGGGAAAAATCCATTTCCAAAAGGGTGACTGACAAGCAGGTTATCGAACTTGTCGGCGACTTCTCGAAATACGTGAACAACTTCGATTTCCGTGTCTTCAAGGCTCCTGCAGCACGAAAAGTGATCGAGCAGCATGGCAAGACTCGATATCACCAAAGGCGGTTTGGTGGTGGACTTCCGCCTCGGCCGAAGTCGGAAATGCCTCCCGAGGAAGTCGAAGCCCACGAAAGGAACTACGTAGACCGGTTGCTCGAGGCCTATGCGGACCATGCCGGCGAAGCGCAGATATCCTTGTCCGAGATCACAAAGTGGAAGCCTCTCAACGACCATCTCAAACGCTCTCGTGAAGCGTTTTTTCACGCTGAATCCCTGCGTGTATTCGTTCGCGACAAAACCGAACCCGGCACATTCGAGTCGCTGCAGGATGAAATCCACGATGGCGTCGCTGACACGCATGACAAGTCGCATCCGGACGGCTACGCGAGAGTTGTCGCAGTGACGGACATGGCTCAGACCTTGGCTCTTGATGCGCATCCCCTTAATAGAGCCGCTCGGCCGGCGGACAGAAGAGGCGTTTGCCATCAACTCGCCAACGATGGAAGGCTGACATGGAAAAAGTAGACAGCCTGAACCGATCACCATTCAACGGCGCGCTTGAGACCGGGTTACGGGCGGTTATGGCCCTGCACGCAAGTTTTCCGCGGGAGCTCGACATTCAGCGGCTCACTGCTCTCGACTACTTGGTCGTCAGAACAAGTTTGCTGGATGGTCCCGAAGACCTGCATCCATCGACGCCGATCACCACACCGGTGACACAGGTTAGGAGAAAGGCGGTTTACGCGGCACTGGATCTACTCATGTCTCGCGAACTTGTTGAGCGTTCAATTACCGACCAAGGGATCTACTACCGTGCGGGGGAGTATTCCTCCTTCTTTGTTGAAGCACTGACCACATCGTACGCGCAGCGCTTGCTCGATCGTGCCAAATGGGTCGCCCAGTACTTCGAAGAGTACAATGAAACTCAATTCGACACGTTGATGTCTGAGCTCTTGGATGACTGGGTCGCCGAATTCCAAGACGAATTCACAGGTTCCGAATGACCTATCGAGGGATTCAAATCGAAAGCCTTGCTTTCCATGGCCCCGATAAAGTACCGGCCATTGTCACATTCAACGCAGGCTTGAATGTTATCTATGGTGCATCGGATACCGGGAAATCCTTCATCGTTGAAACCATCGACTTCATGCTTGGTGCGAAGGGTCCACTAACCGACTTCAAAGAATCCAATGGGTATGACCGCATTCTTTTGGCGGTTTCATCTGGTGATGAGAACTTCACCATTGCCCGAAGCATGTCTGGAGGGGCATTCGAGGTCTTTGATGGTCTGTTTTCCGATACCCTGCCCGATGGGCCGGGCCGAGCATTGGGTGATGTTCACAGCGCAAAAGACACTGAGAATCTGTCGGCGTTTCTGCTGGATAAAATCGGACTGTCCGACAGGAAAATAAAGAAAAACCAAAAAGATGAAACTCAGAACCTGAGCTTCAGGAATCTCGCTCGCCTGTGCATCGTCAACGAGGAAGAGATCATCCAGAAGAGGTCGCCGCTTTCGGATGGCAATTATACCGCCGACACAGCAAACACGTCTGTGTTCAGATTGTTGCTAACTGGGCTCGACGATTCCGCTTTGACAGCAATCTCTCAGAAATCTCCGGAAGAGCAGAAGCGAGAAGCGCAGCTTGAGCTACTAGATCAGCTAATAGGCGGCACGGAACGGCGTATTAAGGATCTCTCCGGCAACAAGGACGACCTGGAAGCGCAGGAAGACCGCCTTTCTGCAGCCATGGAAGAGCGCTCGAACCAGCTTTCCGTTACTGAGGAATATTACAAGCGCATATCCACTGACCGCCGCAGTTTAATGAAACGCCGCGAAGACAACCGAAATCGCCACGCCGAAGTCGCAACGCTTCTAGTGCGCTTCCAACTTCTGAGAGAACATTACCGGTCGGATATGGAACGCCTTTTGAGCATTCAGGAGGCGGGCAGCATTATCGCAACGATCGATGCCAATGTTTGCCCAGTTTGTGGTTCGTCCGCCAAATATCACAAGACCGACGTTTGTGCAGGTGATGTGTCTCGCGTGACTTCTGCAGCAACATCTGAAATCAAGAAAATCGACCGCCGGGCCGGGGAGTTGGAAGAGACGATCGCCTCTTTAGAAAAGGAACAACGTCGGCTTGAAGGCGCTTTGCCGGGTATTGAGGCAAGACTTCGAGAACGGGAAACTGAACTGCAGCAAGTAATTGCCCCTGATCTCCGAAAACAACGAGCTTCCTACAAGGAACTTGCAGACAAAGGTGCGAATGTCCGAGAAGCCTTGGGGCTGTTCGACACGATGCAGGATCTACTGGCACGCAAATCACAATTAGAACAGGTGGGTAGTTCATCGGGAGAGACCACCACTTCAGTATCTCGCCTTACCGACACCATGGTGGCGCCTTTCTCCGAGTTGGTCGAAAAAACTTTGAAAAGCTGGGCCTTTCCGGGAAGCGACCGCGTGCATTTCGATTTGCAGGTCAAAGACCTGGTGATCTCAGGGAAGGCCCGCACATCATACGGAAAGGGACTCCGAGCGATCACTCAAGCTGCTTTTTCGATCTCACTTCTTGAATTCTGCGCGTCACAAGACAAACCGCACCCTGGGTTTGTCATCCTCGACTCGCCGTTATTGTCGTACAAAGAACCAGAAAGCGCCGACGATGACCTGAGTGCCACCAATCTGAACGGAAACTTCTATCGATATCTCCTGCAACTGAAGTCTGATCGGCAAGTGATTGTTGTCGAGAACACAGACCCCCCATCGGATGTCGAGTTGGGCGACCGCGTCGAACATTTTTCAGGCATGGAGGACGAAGGTCGATTTGGATTGTTCCCCGTGTCATAGAGGAGCTTGGCAAAACTACCCAATCTTGTCACCCGTTTCAGCTTCATACCACTCGGCAACACGCTGACACAGCAACCCGACGAAGACATCAAAAATGAGGGGCTCGGTCGCGCCGTCAGGAAGGAAGGAGGGATGGGCGTTTTCATCCATCGTCCAGGTGCCAATGATTTCCCCATCCTTGGTAATCACCGATCCATCCTCACAGAGGTTGATCTTAAATCGCAACGGTTGGCTCAGCGAAACGCCATAGGCCTGCACCAACTCAGCCGCTTCCTCCTCGGCCCACACGACCGGCTCAAGTGCGATTTCCGGTTGCCTTGGCGACTTGCGTTCTGTCTTCCGACGGGTCTTTTTGACCGCCCATGGCGGCTCGGAATTTTGCGCAGCGACGTCGATTTGGCGTCGCAGGTTCTCGGGGTCAAATGCCCCGCAGTCGCTCTTTTGATCTTGGAATACTGCGGCGCTGCCGACCACCTGCGGCATTCGGGACAAGCTCTTGGCGATGCTCGGGAGGGATGTGTTGAAGCGGGGTGCGTAGGTACGGATCGCCGTGCTTTCTAATTCGTCCATCTCGTCCGGAGAGCAAGGTGCAAAAGCAATCGACCACGGCAGTTTCGTGTCCGCTACCCTGTGGTAATGGTTGCCCAAGCTTTCGATCGAGCGCCTGACCAAGTCCCAGGATTGCCCGACATAGACGATCTCACCCGCGCAGCCGATCAGGTATATCCCAGACGAAAAGCGCCTCGTGGCAAGAAGTCGATCGAAATCTTGATGCCGACTTCTCAAGAACACCTGACGTTTCCATAGATGGTAGAGAGCGCTGCTTTTCATTTGGATTGAGAGATGATGGTCATTACTGAAAAATGGGAATGCGGTGTTTGTTTCGCAATCTATAGCGTGCCACCTATCTCAGCTCCGCCCTCACAAGCCCGGCAAATCCGCCCTCCTTGAAATTACCACTTCTGGCCAGACTCGGAAAATCTGGCAGCCTTTCCAGTTCAACCGAGGGAAGGAATATTGTCGCGGAACAGGCTGGCAACTTCGCGCATCGCGCCTCAAAGTACATCTTGGATAGTGCGCGAGCCACAGCATAGGCACCAGCCAGGTCGATTTTGGAAACGCGGGTTCGGTTAATCGGCATCAAACTACCCTTTTGAACAGTAGGCCCGACCTCGAAATAGATCAGTTGGCCGACCACCCCGAGACGGATAACGTTGCACCTATTCCCTCGTGAAATCGAGACCATCGGTACGAGATCACGCAGCCAAACCTTGTTCTGATCGCACCACTCCAGGGCTCGTTTCAGCATCAGTACACCGCCAATCTGCTCCTTCCAGATTGGGCAAAGGTGCTGAAACCCCGCGAATCGAACACATGGATCGTCTCTCGCATCGTTCGGCACTAGGTCTCCTTCGTATGTCACCCGAGGAGACCACAACGCCTCTTCGAGCCGAGGGGCATCCTCCATGCCGATGTGGAGGCCTTCCACGGAGACCTTCGTCGTCGGGGATATCTCCCGATAGCGCGCCTTCATCAGGCTAACCTGCGGAAGCTCCCGTGTGGTCTGCTCGAAGAGGGATGGCGTGTTGGGCCTGAAGATGGTCTCAGCGACGCTGCGCGGTGCGTCCGCGTTGATATCGTGATCAACCAGCCAACGGAACGGAGTCCCAAGCTCCATAGGATCATCGCGCATTAGCGAAAGGTGCGGCAAACCTTTCTTCAGCGCGGCCCGGATCTCGCGAGTGTCCTGCTGCTCAGCCCCCATCACCTGTCCCATTACCGTCTGGCGATCGTGGTCGCTTTGGCGTGTCCGCAACGCAGCTTCTATTCGCTCACGTTCTTCCACTGGCAACTGGCGTCGGTGATAGGTGATGGAAACATCAACATCACCGTAGTCGTCCCGCTCCTGCAAGGCGCTGCCAAATAGCTTCAAGGTGATACGTTGCAGACGATCAGGGTCCGAATTGATGATCTTCGCACGGTTTATCAGCTCTAGGACTGTAGCATTGACCTTTTCAGGATCGATACGTTTTCGCTTCTTTTCCAAGGCCAGCCGATTGCCATTTGGCGTAAGTGTCCAGAATAGGAGCTGTCCTCGGACATCCGAGGGTTCAATGTAGCCAGCCACGGCCAACGCCCGTAGAATCTCATCAGCACGAAGCGCGTCGCAGTCAAACGTGCGAATGACTTCTTCCAGACCAATTCCACCACCAGGCGCCGAGGACCGAAGAACCAAGCGAGCTTCGTCCAAAGAGACACCTTCGATCGGATCGTGCTTTGGATTTTCCGCGGCCTCAACTCTCAAAACAAACTACCTTCCAGACCAAAACGATTTTCCCGGAACCACTGTAGGTTAGACGGACCGTCACGTCATCACCCACCCAATAACTCCTCGATGAAATCCCCCCGCGCATCCAACACTGCCTCCCATTCCTGCGGCACAGCCGCTTCCCGCTCGAGCGTCTCAGGCTCGGGCTGCCCGCGCCCGGGCTCCATCGTCCTCACGCTCATCGCCCGCGCTTCGCGACGCTGCGAGCGATCCCGGACAGGCGCGCGCTCGGCTGGTTTCGTCTGCTCGTCTGCGCCGGCCTCATCACCAGCATCGCCTCCCCAAGGCCCCACGCCCTGCACGCTCGGCGGATAGGGGAACGGCTTACCTTCCTGGCGGGCCAACATGTCCTTGAAGAAGGGATCGTCGTAATACTTGATGCGGCTCGCCTTGATCGGGTGCTGGGGCGAGGCGAGGATGATGACCTCGTCGGGGTCCATGAGGCGCGCTTCGGTCTCCGAAAGCAGCGGTCGCTCTTCCAGCCGCGCCGAGGTCGACGTCGCGCCCAGAAAGCCCTTATTGCGGCCATACATGCGGGTCACGGCCTCGCGGGTGGTGCTGCCGACCGCGGCGGAGACCTCCTTCACCGTGCGCTGGTCGCGGGGTGTGATGTAGAGCTTGAGCCCTGCCCCGTTCTCGAGACTTTCGCGGCCTTCGGGGCCATAGATTCGGCCGAGCGAGGCCAGCGACTGCGCAATCATCGCGACACGACCTCCATAGCTTGCCAGCGAATGGATCGCGCGTTCGAGATAGGGCATGGCCCCCATCTGCTGGAATTCGTCGATCATCATCATGACCGGCCAGGGCTCATCCGGACCGGGCTCGTTCAGTCGGATCGAGGCAATTAGGTCGGCGAACATCAGGCGCAGGAGCGGAGCGAGGGTGGCGATGTGATCCTCGGAGACGGCGATGTAGAGCGACTGCGGGGTTTTCCGGAAGGTCGAGAAATCGAAGTCACTCGCCTCGGTGGCCGAGCGCACCGCCGGGTTGTCCCATTGCTTGAGACCGGCGGTCATCAGTGCCTGGATGTTCGAGGTTAGCAGCCGCGACGAGGCAGAGGCCGCATTGGTCCAGAGCTCGCGTAGGATGTCTTCTTCGGCCTCGTCGGCATAGGTCTTGTACTGGGCATTCTTGTATTCGCCCCCGGCGACGATCTTGTTGACCTCGCCAAGGTTCGGCGTGCCACGCTGGATCGCCAACAGGCAGGCCGCGACGAAGATCGACTTGCCGGCCTCGGAGAAGGTGTCGAGCGTCTTGTTGTCCTTGTCGAGGAAGAGGTCGGCGAGGATCGAGACCTCGGTGAAGCGCTGCGCGAATGTCGGGGCCTTCGCAATCCGCGCAAGCGGGTTGTAGCGATGCGTGGCGTTGGCCCAGTCGAAGGGGCTGAAGCGATAGACCTCGTCGCCGTTGAGCGCCCGCAGCCGGGCGGTCTTCTCGAAGTTCTCACCCTTCACGTCGAGCACCACGACCGAGCCCGCGAAGCTCAGAAGGTTCGGGATCACGAAACCCACACCCTTACCGGCACGGGTCGGCGCCACCATCATCACATGCGGGATGGTGGTCGAAGAGATGAACTCGGCCTTGGAACTCGGCGCGCCCAGCTTGCCACAGACGAAGCCCTTGCCGGGGGCCTGCAGCATGTCGTTCTTCTTCAGCTCCGCCTTGGCCTGCCAGTGGGCCGAGCCATAATCGTCCCGCTCTTTTTTCCAGGTCCAGGCCAGCGCGAGCGCGCCGAGGCCGATGGCCCCAAAGCCGACGGCGCCAAACCCCACCTTGAAGGCTTCTGGGTGCGCCGCGCGGGTGCCGGCGCTCGCCTTCCAGAGCGCCAGCATATCGAAGCTGCCAAACCCGGTTTTCAGGGCCAGGGTCAGATAGAAGGCCGCGACGATGGTGCCGATGACGGCGCCGCAGATCACACCGAAGAGGAGCGCGGCCCAGAGGGGAAGTGTCTTGGTCATGGTGGTCATCTCCCCCTTAGAATTCCATCTCGTCATCGAGACCGCGGTCCCGACTGAGATCACGACCCAGCTCCTGCGCCTCTTGCTGGCCGCGCAACCGCGCGACCTCGGTCGCCTTGTCCTGCTGCAACCCGGCGGCGCGGTCGGTGAAGACCTGGTCGCCGGTCTCCTCGAAGGTCATCTCGAGAAACTCCTGCGTGACGGTGATCTGGTCGAGCTTGCTCGGCAGGACCGCATCCAGCACCTCGTAGTTGCCGCGGCGAAGTTCGGCCAGGCCCTCCTCGCCCAGTTCCTTGAAGAGCTCGGATTGCAGGGTCCGCTCGACCACCTCTTCCTGTTCCTCGGTGAGCTTGCCGTCCCGCAGCAGGTCGGCGAGGTCCTGCAGGTAGGGATTGGGCGTCCGGTCGTCCTCGTCGATGAGGGGCAGTGTCGCCTCTTCCTCATCGGCAAGGGTTCGGCCGATCTCGACGCCCATCTCCTTCGCCCGTTCCATCAGAGCGTCCATCACCCCGTCGACCTTCTCGAGCGCGGCATCCAGCTGGTCGTCATTGGCAGTCTCCACGCTGAGACCGTCTTTCGCCAGCACTGCGTTCATGTCCCGCTCGACCCAATCCTGCGCCATGCCGTAGTTCCGCGTGCCACCCGCCGCGATCCGGGCCACCAGCTCCTCGCTGTCCATGCCCACCTCCTCGGCGCGCTCGAGCACGTCGCGCAGCCCCTCATCATTGCCGGACCGCAGCGCGGCGATCAGCACCTCGCTGCCCGCCCCGGGCGGATAGGGTTCTTCGAGCTGCTTGCCAAAGCGCGCGCGCAGTTCCGGGTCCGGCACCATTTGCGAGAGGTCCGCGATAATCGGAGCGGCCTTGGCTTCAAAAGCGGCCCGCTCGGCTGGATCCAGTTCCTCGGCCTTAAGCCTCAGCGCCTCAATCGTGCGCTCGGAATAGTCGATTGCATCACCGACGGTCTTGATGTCCTTCATGTCTATCTCTCCTTCGGTGAAGTTCCACGGCGTGCCCGAGCCAAGCCCGTCCGCCATGCCGCGCAGGGCGCGCGCCATGTGGCGCTGGTCCATCCGGTCCAGCAGGTCGGCGAGGTTCTTGTAGTCCTTGGCGAAGCCCACCACCTGCGCCTGGGCGATGGCGGTTTCCTGGGTCGTCATGACGATCTCGCGCGGCAGGCGGGCCTCTTCCTTGGCGCGGTAGATCTCCTCGATCCCAGCGGGCTTTTCAAAAATGCCGCGCTCGAGCCGGGTGGTCGCGTCAAGCATCACGCCATAGCGTTCGGCGATTTCGGCCTGCTTCTCGCGCATGAGCTGCGGCGACATCACGCCTTCGGCCCAGCAAGAGAACCAGGTGCCGTTTTCGACGCCGCGATTGTTCAGGATGATGTGTGCGTGCTTGTGCGCGCGGTCGTCATGGACCGCGAGGACATAGTCCCATTGGTCGCCGTATTCGCCGCTCTCGAAGAAATGCTCTGTCCAGTCCATCGCGATGTCGCGCACCTGATCGACCGTCACGTCGGTCGGGAACGAAAGCAGCATGTGTGAGGTGAAACCGAGCTTGGTCGAGCCGCGCCAGGTCCCGGCCCAGTCCTCGATGATGTCGTCTTTCTGCTCCTCAGAAAGCACCGCCGCATCGGTCAGCGCATTGGTCATCGTCGAATAAGTGTAGACCGCCTTGTCATTGATGTAGGAGAGCTGCGCCCCGAGCGAAGCGCGCGTCTTGCAGCCCCCTGCCCGGATCCGTTTGAACACCGCCGCGCGGCTCTGGCCCGAGGCCGCCTTCAGCGCGTTGCGCGCCGACAGGGATCCGACGCGCGCAAAACTGCGACCCTGGCGACGCCCCGCCAGCCGCGCGTCGATCCGTGCCGCGGCCTGACCCCGGATGCGCTCATCCTCCCAGAGCCGCCCCATGACCGAGGCGTAGAGGGCGAGCGGATCAGCCATTCCTGCCGAGCCTCAGACCGCTCCCGATCGTGCGCGGGCCGTCCTCCAGAACCGCGCTCTCGGCCCCCTGCCCTTCTTCCTTTTTCGGCCACTCCTGATGGCGCAGTGCTTGCACCGCATCCTTCATCCGGCCCATCTCACGGCTCATCGATTGCACCAGATCAAGGAGTTCGATCAGCACCGCGCGGTCCGCCTCCGAGACCTCCAACCGGCCACGATGAACCGCCTTGGCAAGCACCAGTCCGGCGTCGCTCACATCCTTCGCCTGACGCCAAGCGGCGCAAAATTCCGCGACCAGATCACGGGGTATATCAAGGAACCCACACCGCCCGCGCAGCACCGCATTGAGCGCCTGCGACCGGTTGGCAAAACCCCGCTCGCGCCACTGCGCATCGAAGGCGTCGAGCTCGGATCGGCTCGCCCGGAAGGCCACTGTCTCGCTCGGGTCACGCACTGCGATCCCCTCGCCCGCCTCCTCTTTCGCCAGTCGGTTCACGTGGCGCGGAGAGATGCCGAACGCAACTGCGAGGTCCTTCGCGCTCTCGCCCGCCGCAAAGCGCCGCGCGACTTCGATGCGCTCTTCAAGCTGCAGGTTTTTCGCTGGCCTCGGCACGGGTCAGACCCCTCAGACAAAATGTGCAAACATTGGCCATATCCTGCCAACGTCTTCCTTCTCTCCTTCGCTTATACTTCAATACATCACATTGCGCAATATTACGTTTTGAATGTTGTGTCTTTTTGCTGGTATTGGACGCCGTCAAGACCCCGCTGCGCAGCGCAACATGGAACGGGTTCCTCCCTCATCGATGCAGGACAGCCAGGTCGAAAAAGCTCCCGAAATTTGCGCTCAAGGAGCACGCAACGACAAGCCGTCCGAAAACCCGAACCGCTTACGGATCGGGCGCCGGAAACACGAGTACGGCCCGCGCGAGATAGCGCGGGTCACGCCTTTTGAGGGCGTGACGAAGCTTCTGAGAGACGGCGTCAGACCCCTGCGGATCCGAAGGCCCGCAGGGGTGTCTGGGTCAGTGACCCAGTCCCTGAGAGCGCAAGTCGTCGTAGCGGCTGCGGGCGATCAGCGCCTCGGTCTCGAGGCTGTCGAGGGTCTCGGGATGGGCGTCTTCATCGAAGGCGGCGAGGTAGGCTTCGAAGGCCATGTCGGCTTGCAGCTCGGCGAGGTCGATGGATTGGTCGAGTGTCATGGTGTGATCCTTTCCGTTGATCGTCGTTGGACGGATCGTGGAAAAGACCGGGGGCATGAGAGCGGGCTGCACCCGGCACGGGGCGGAATGAAATGGAGCACGCCGGGGACAGGTTTGTTGTGAGCGATGCCCCGCAGCGCTCAAGGCGCCAGCCGCCCAGAAACCTGTCCCCGGCGTTGCCGACCGCTCGACCCCGGGCTAGCGATCTCTAAGGCCAACAGGTCGACGGAAAGGCGCGCGGCAGTGACCCTGACGTGAGACATTGCCCCCCCGGACGCATGCCTTTGATCTGCGGTTTACACCCTCGCGGCACAGGGTGAGTTCGGCGCCCTGGCAGCTTCGCCAACACGACCCAGGCGCGGGTTGCTCGAATGAGAGAAGGAGTTCGCTTGCCTCGCTCAGCTGGCTGCCAGCTCTCCCTGCGGAAATTCTGTTCCGACTCGGGTTCGCGCTATGCACGTTGCCACTGAACAGAAGGATCGAAGCCGCGTCAGCGACCTATCCAATCTGACTATCCGCCTCGGCGTCCGCGTCCGAAAAATGCGGCATCCTTCGGACACCGATACTTCGCTGGCCAAGGGCTAGTTCCCCGGAACGAGAAAAAGCCAGACCGCCGGAGCGGTCTGGCCCTTGGCTTAGGCGGCGTCTTTGGGACCCCAGGGGATGACGGCCTGCAGGGACAGATCGTCCTGGTTGGCGGCCTTGCCAAGGTTGGCGTTGAAGCCGTGGTCGCGGATGGTCAGCGTGTAGTAGTCGGCGCCGGTCTCCTTGTTCTGCTTCTTCCAGATGCCGCCACACTCGACCAGCTTGCCGCGCGGGGAACGGCCGAGGACGCGGTGCGTGGGGGCCATCGGGTTCGCGCTTGCGACGGGTTCGACCGTGATGTCGAGATCGAAGGTCAGGGTCGAGATGGAGCCGACGCCCTTGGCGGTTTCGATGTCGGCGCTGGTGAATTTGATGCAGTTCGTGGTCATTGCTCTTCTCCTTGTTTGCGTTGCAATGATGGTCACCTTGCAGCTGGCCAAGGCCCGGCCACACCGAAGGCGGAGCGCAGCGGAGAGGGGCAGGCGCCGGTCTTTTTGATCCGCGAGGAATGGCCCGCAGGGTCAGGGGAAAAAGATCGGCGACAACCTTTGTGGACGGGACGACAGCTGCGACCAGCATGTCATGCAACTCAGACAAAGGGAGAAGTGCGGTGGCCGCGAAGGAAGGTGGGTGAACTGCCGACAAGGATGCGGCGGGGTGCGGTGTTTTCTCTGTCCTTTTGCCCCGATCCGAACCCGAATGAGGCAGAGCTTTCCCTGACCCTGTCTCATGTGTCGCGACGGCTGGTTCTCGTGGCAATGCGATGTGTGTTGTCTGGAAGAGCCGCAGGAAGACCGTCGAAGCATCGATACTGTGCCCGACTCCCCGGGATTTCGAACGGACCCTCCAAGGCAGCCCGATAGCTTGGATTTGCGCAGCACGACCATCACCGGCCTTCTGCCAGCTGCGGCCAATGCAATCCGGCGGTCGCCGGACCTCGTTTGCGGCCCATGATCGCGGCGCGGAGTTGCGTGTCCGGCAAAGTGAGGACCAACACCGGCCGAGACGCGAGGTACGTGATCACTGATGTCACATGCCCGCCCCAGCGACCGTCACCGAACGGCCGAGATGAAGCGTTGCCACGACCATGCGACGGTTGGCCGGGCTGGCTCCGGAGGAGACTGGCCGGCCAGCGGCACGTCGCAGGGAGAGGCGGCGTTTCAGCTCGGGGAGGGCGGCTGCGTGCAGCCGACCGAGTAGGGCGCGGTCCTGACCAACGGGCAGGAGGGGCCAAGATCATCGAGAGAGGCCCACAGGTAGTTGCTTGCCGAACGTCCACGATGTAAGGTCGAAAAGTCACTTGGGGCTGGCGCGCTGTAAAGTACAGGTCGGCGCAGCAGGTGGAAACCAACCCAGCGAACCTGATCCGGGCCCATTGGATCCTGGTTTGCCGAGCTTCTGGATATTCATCGGTTTGCTCAATCAGCTGCGCGCTTTCCGACTCCTGCTATAGGGCCCACGGCTTGAATTTGGACTCGGAGGCACGCCAGAGGAATGAGCAAAATGAACCTGAACACTGATTTGCAGTCAGCCGAGACCTTTTCGATCAAGCTCAAAGACCTGTCAAAAGGCGTCGACCGAATTCTGGAAAGATGGACCGGCGAAAATCGCCCTACCAAGCTGACACTTTTGAACGATCTTGCCGCCGCAATCTCCCCAGGCTCAAACTGGGGAGCGCTGAAAGCGAAACAAACCCAGCGAGCCCACCCAAAAACGGGGCAGAACACCAGTTTCATCCCCGCGATCAATCGAAGCGCCAAAGAAATCCCCGCGCGCTTGGCCGAAATGAAAAACACCGGGAATGGAGTTGACCTCGCATACCTCGTCGAAGAAATCCGCCCCCTATTTGCGATGCGGCACGCAGGCGATCCGATCATAGGTTTGGAACTCAGCGTCGTGGAAGGGAATGGGTACAGCGAGGCGTCCATCTATGCAAAACTGATCTTGAATCGTGGGGACGCCATTGGCATCGCCGAAGCCTATGCATCGGACCTTGAACCAGTCGTTGCGCAACTCGTCTACAATGCAATCCAAAACCTGAACTCTATCGAGTTGTACCCCACCTTGGCGCAGAATGCTTGCAGTGCGCTTCGGATCGTTGTTGGCCCCTTCGATTGCGTGCTGTCTATTCCGGAGTTCTATGGGCGTACGCCCGACGAAAGCCATGCATCTCAAGGGGTGCGGGTCCTTCTTGATGAAGGCGATACGCCGTCGGTCACCGATCTAGATCTGGCTTTGCGCCTGTTATCGGCAGTGGCCCCCCATCTCGGCCAGAAACAATTCATGGAACATGGGAGCGTCCGGTTCAGGTTGTCGCAGCCACTCATGCAGGTTTGGGAACCGATTGGGTTTACGGCGCCTGACCTTCTCGATGATCGGCCCATGTTCTGGATTCCTGACGGCGAATACTGGGCGCATGAAGGCGATAACTACCTTCTCGATCACAACATTTGGACGTACAGCACACTTGGCGAGCCGCTCGATCTGGCTTTGGCCCTGATCAATATAGACGACCCGGATGTCTACCTGAGGGTCGCGCTGACCCCGATGCCAAAAAGGTCGCAGAGATCCGGCCAACGACAGGAGAACTGGCGGGGCGGATTTCATCGCGACTTTCAGGTCCTGCGGATACGAGAGGGTGAACCAACGCAAGAGCTTCGTCTGGACGCAGAAACAAAAAAACGCTTCGAAGCGGGGTTCCTTGGGTGGGCGATGCATGAAGGGCACGAGGTAATCGACGACAGAACCCTGGCTAGGACTGAAGCTCTTATCCCGCGGGACCTGAGGCGTGCCTCGCAACACCTCCTTCAGGTGGAGGCGATTATGAATGGCGTCGACCCCAGAGACAAAGAACTGTTGCGGGGTTTCAGAGCATGACGTCAATAGCCTGCGGCGTATCCGGCAGCATTGAATCAGTTCCAGCGCTCTCGCGGATCGCAGGAATCGCGGATCTCTGTGAGGCTGAGTGCGCAGATCCATTTGAGATTTGCGTTCATCTTGGTGCATGCAGTTTTCATGGGTTTCAGGTCCGGCAAATACGGGGACAGGCACGAACTAGGAGTGCAGTGTGAACAGCGATCAAGTAAACAGAGAGCATTTCTTCTACGTTGCCGTAGCGCGGTTTGTTTTTTTGCATCAAAAGCATGGTATCGTTTCGGTCCGGGATCCGATCAGGCTGGCAGACGCCGAGACGTTTGGCCTGACCCCGCTATTGATTTATGGCCTTAACGTGGCTGGCCTGCCCCTGCGCTGGATGACCTTTTCAACACTTGATGAACCAAGGCCCATCCTGTCCGTTCTGCAGGAGGCGTGGTCGCAAGCCGAAGGCCTGCGCGGATTGCCGGACACATTACGGGTTAATCGCCACCTGGCCTCCGCCGCCCCCGGTTTGGCTTCTGACCTCGCGAAGATCGGCGTGCATCTCGCGATTACCGACGCTGCAGACAAGACCCATCCAGCTGCACTGCGAACGGCACAAGACGCCGCCCGGTGGTTGTTGAGCCGAAACAGGAACGAGACGGCCGATAAAGACCCGTTGCTCGCGCTTGTTGAAAATGCAGCTCGCGACCACCGTTATGACAGCCAGCGTGGGGCAAACAGTGCTGCGCCCGCGAAAGTGCGGCAGCAAATTGAACATTGGCTTGCCCTCCCGGTTCGCAAGGCCGAATTACGTCCCACCGAAGGGATAGATTGGACCCCTGGCAAATGGCTCTATCCTCAAGAGGCCTCAATACCGCCGAAGCAACCACGGTACTTCCAGCACGACGGCTTCGACGGAAGGGTTTGGTTGCTCACTGGGCATGAGCAAGATGGGGACTGGATGGACGTCGACGATGATCCAATTAGCGACGGTTTTGAAGAAGTGGCCGCGCTGCTGAGGAACCTCGTCGAGTGCTGGCCAAACCCACCCACCGAAATCGCGACTGCAGTTGGGATCACACTTCGACAACTCAAGTGGTTTATCTCCGGTCGCGCTGATCTTGACCAAAACGTCCGCCATCGTCTCGAGAGGCTTCTTGGCATAGGCGTGGATGAGCGCTCAGGTTACTTCACCGCATGCGGCCCATATGTGCTGATCGCGCGCAAACCACAGGCGCTGGAGGCCGTCTACACCGAGATTTCTGGCGGTGGAGACGCAAACCCTTGGGAACTGCTTCCCAGTGCCGGTGCAGCCGATCCAAGCTGGCGATATATCCTGATCAACACTTACGGGTCGCCACCTAGCTTCGTCATGGTTGCCCGTGGCGATCGGATTGCTGATCGGCTCGACGACCTGATTCTCAACTTTGCTGGGCCTCGCTCGGTCGCCCGATCCTTCTATCAGGATGTCGTCGCAACCTGCGCTCGCGCGAGCCTGAACCCTGAGGCAAACATTTCGTCGACCACCGAGTTTGCTCTGCGCCATGAGCAGCACTGGACAGATCGCGTATGGCAACCTGAGTAGCGGAGTGGTCCGGCGCGATGACTGTAGCCGTCCCCTTAACTCAGCGTACGCAGCACAATCCTTGACTCTCGGCGCTCAATCATTATCTTTGTGGCGTGCCATAAAGAGCATCTTGGGCCGAGTTATCTTGGATATCGCTCCGCCCACTTGGATGATGGTTCTGCCAAGGGAACCATTTGCAGGACACGTAATGGTGGCGTCCGACCCCTTGAGCTAAGGACGCGCTGCTACTGCGAGCACATCGATCAACGCACGGTTCCCACACGGGTACCGTGCGTTTTAGTTCCGGAAAAGGCCGTTATCACCGACCAATGTGGATCTTCGCCACGAGGCGTACGATGTTCAACAATTGCGGTCCCGGTCCGCGACCGGACAGCCATAGCCCTGAGAGTCCTCCAATTGTGATCCCCGAAAAACACGGGGGTGCCCTCTCGGACAATCGTCGCGACATACCCGGCCACGGACCCAAAATCGGGAAAGCCGGCCGCGACCATCTCGCGCTCGTGCTCAGCCCAGATGTGCTCGGCACCGAAGCCGCGATTGGGGCCAGTGTGCCGCCCACGAAAGAGGCGGATCTCGCCAGCCGGCAGGATGATGCCCGGCGCGCGCATCTCAAGCAGCCGTCCGAATGCGAGGGCACCCGAAGGATGCAGGATCGGGGTCATCGACATCGATCTCAGTCCTCGGTCTTTGCAGTTGTCGCACGCTGCTTGGCGGCCGCTGCCCGCGCATTTGCCCGAGCATTCGGGCGCTCTGTTTTCTGACGCGCGGCCTCGCGTTCAGCCCGCTCGTCGTCAAAATCCGGGGCGAGCTTCTTCAGTTTCCGTACCAGCCCATCGAGGTGATAGATGTTGGATCCGAAATCCCCTGCCGCTGTCGTTTGCTGCTCGCGCCTCAGAAACCCCTGTGCCTCCAAGTCGCGAATATGCTTCTGCAAGGTCGTCTCAGACATATCCAGACGTTCCAGCAGCTTCCGTTTTGACGGGAAGGGTGGCTTTGCCGGGTCCATCCAGTAGCTCAACAACTGAACCAGAATATTGAACTGGGCCGTGTTCAACCCAAGACGCTTCTGGCCCCGAACGAGGATGTTCGGAACACCGGTAAAACCATGACTCATCACGGCGGGGCCGAAGATCCTTTCGGTCGAGGACTTCTGACGCTTTGCCGGGGTGGCTTCAGCCTTTTGTTGCGATGTCTTCTTCTGGGGCATGGCTCGCGCCTCCTTTCGGCATTCGATCTACGAGCCACGTTTCCCTAGAACAAGGCGCCCCACGAGATTGGCGGTGTGCAGTTTTTGTGCCCACCCGTATTTCGTTATCCCGGTGACTGCCCTGTCCCGGTATCTGGATGACGATACTTAGCTGTTCAGGTTCTTGGGTCAGGTGGATCGAGATCTACACCTACCCGTGGGGGCAATTATTTGCCATCGCGAAATGCGCTTGGATCCCAAAATTATGCTGGTTCCACCACTTGAATAGCGTATCTTCCTGGCAAATGCCACACTGAGTGGGCCACCGAGCGCCAGCCAAACCCGCAGCCTTACAAAAGATGATGTTGCAATAGCTGCGCCTCATCACTAACTTCAATCAGCAAGGGTGAACCCCGTAGCTGTCGCCGGCTGAAACCTTCGTCTCCTAATACTGCACCTGACCTCGATCTCTCACTCGATGGTCGTGTCTAACCGGCGATCACGGCCTTGGAGATGAGCATGATCGAAGCCACCATTCCGTTTCACCTGTCTGCAGCCGACTTGCCTAACTTGAAAAAGGCCGAGGCGCTGCATCTGCCGAGTATTGCCCCCAGCCTCCGCCCGGAACTAATTGCGCGCGCCTTTGGCTTTCACACCGCCACTGGCTTCCGGCAGACGCTCGAAGCGGCTCCTGATCGCGAGTATGAAATCAAGCTCTGTTTCCAGACGGCAGCAGGCTTCGCCTCCTCTCGCGGCCTCGTCGTGTCGGCTCGGAACATCTACGATATCCTCGCGACGACCGTGATGGTGAAAGAAGCCTCACGAGATCCGGAAATCAACGACATGGGATATGGCAACAGATATCTCTGGCCGGAAAACCGCCATATCCGGGACGACCTGGCTGGTGTGCCTGTCCACATGCAGGGCAATGCCCGGTCAGAAATTTGGCGCAAGCGGATCAGCGAGTCTCGTGCAAAGGTAACGGACATAGCGAAACGTGACAGCCTCCTTCATGCGCTGGCCTATGCGTCCTGCCTGAAGAAGATCAAGACAACGCAAGAAAAAGGTTCCTACTTCCTGAAGCACCGAGCCGAAGAAACGCCCTTCCGGCTCTTTGGAGACGTGGTGATCGGATACAGTTACGTATCGAACACGGATATGATCATCGCCATGCTGTATCTTGGCTTTCAGATGAATGGTCGGCACCGGATGGTCGAAAGGCTCAACCCACGGTTCAATTATTCAATGAAATCGGTTGTTGCGATGAAGCCGCATTCTGTCCGACAAGCAGATGCGGCTTGAAGTATTCAAGGATGGCGGAAGATCCGTTTAGACTTGTCGCCGGAATTCATTAGGGGACATGTTATGTCCAATTGAGAAAAAGAGGTCGCTATGCCTTCTGCCCATGATAACCACGTGCCTCGAATTCCAGCCGGCCAAGTTCGGAAAGCAAAGCGACCTCAGGGGGTTGGTTACCGTACGACCGCTTCCTATTCATCAGCATTTCAATTGTGTTCACACGCGATTGCAATCCGGTTGGACTGACGGCCATCTTTAGTCGACTCAGCGCGGCTTGGTCACGGTCTTTCTCAAAGGCTGTCAGCGCATCGAGGACCTCCTCACCTCTGCTTCTTGGCCGATCAGAAAAGTCAGGATTGCTATCCCGGTCAAGCAAAGGATCTGCCGCAGCTGCGTCCAACCCCTTGCCGATGGCGCTCGTAATTCTCTCAATCAACTCGCGCCTATAGTCCTGAGAACCCGAAAAGTGGGCATTGCCGACAAATAGGTTCGGAAATCGAAAGTGCCTCGCAACAAGTCCAGGAAGCATCTCTTGAATATGAATGACACCGGACAGCAACTGATGCGTGCTCTCTGCATCGCTGTCTGAGCGCCAAGTTCCAAATCCTTCCAGTTTCTGAAGAATGCTGTCGACGACGACATCCCCAGTGTTCCAGTATTTCATAGCTACCTCACCACGGGGGGATGAAGCCGCCCCTACCGTTTTCCATTTTCGTCCTGCGGCGAACAGTAATGCGCTGCCTTAATGTAACCCGAGCAAGTGGGCGGCCTAGACAGCAATCGCCGCTTGGGCTGCTATGAGTGCTTCAACTGCAACCTGAACTTCCGCATAGAGCTCCGCTTCGAGCTCGCCTGCATCGATCTCGACAATCAGCGCATAGCGCACAGATGGCAAACCTTCATCCAGAAGCTTTTTCGACTTCCACCATCCGGTGACGGGGTGAACAGCCAGCAAGTTGCGCCGCGCTAGATCTGAAGCCTTACACGTCAGCTGATCTATATGGAGGGAGCCGACATGGCGCCGATTGCTACCGTAGTCCCAAAGATCATCCTCGTCGTTTGCAGGACCATCGGGCTGTTCGGCCGCCTTGCTGATCCGAGCCAGGAATTGGGCTTCGTTCTCGCCAGCGCGATTGAGTTGGAAACGTAAGTTGTGGGACGCGTAGCGGTACCGAACGCCGCGTGAGGCTTCGGACGGGTTCGGAGCGATGAAGCTGCTGAGTGCCACCCGCAAGGTCACATCGCCATTGCCGAGCGCGCGCAAAGCCTCAACGGGCCAGGGAAGGGCGAACAGCTTCATTTCATTGTGGACATCACCGCCGGTCTTTTCAGAAATTCCGTAAGGCGTAATCGTGTCTTCCAAGCAGTGTCCCAACGGTTGGTGTAATTTCCGCCGGTAGCGCGGGCTGAGCTGAGCCTTCGCGTAGCGAAGCGAGGCCCGCGCGAGCCGCTTGGCGGCCAT
>NZ_JBGFGM010000001.1:0-309 GCF_041224635.1 Leisingera sp. XS_AS12 | reverse complement strand
TCTTCTTCCCTCTTTCTCTTCTTCTCCCTCTCTTTCCCTTTTCTTCCCCTCCTTTCCTCTCCTCCCCTCTCTTCCCCTTCTTTCCTCCCCTCCTCTTTCCCTCCTCTCCTTTCCTCTCCCCTTTTCCTTCTTTTTTCCTTCTTCTTTTTTCTCTTCCTTCCCTCTTTTTTCTTCTCTTTCTTTTTTTTTCTTTGCTCCATCTCCCCTTCTTCTCTCTCTTCCCCTCCCCTCTCCCTTTCCTCTTCTTTTCTCTCTTCTTCTCTCTTTCTTTCTCTTCCCTCTTTTTCTTCTTCCTTTTTTTCTTTCTCT
>NZ_JBGFGM010000062.1:0-1226 GCF_041224635.1 Leisingera sp. XS_AS12 | reverse complement strand
ACATGAGCGATCTTTTCTGGCTGACCGACGAGCAGATGGCCAAGCTCACCCCTTTTTTCCCGAAGTCGCATGGCAAGCCTCGGGTTGATGACAAGCGGGTGCTGAGCGGAATTATCTTCATAAATCGCAATGGTTTGCGATGGCGTGACGCTCCTGCCACCTATGGTCCCTACAAGCGCTCTACAGCCGGTGGAAGCGTTGGAGCGAGAAAGGCATCTTTGCGCGGATGATGGTCGGGCTGGCTGCCGAATGCGGCGAAGAGAAGACCGTGATGATCGACGCGACCTACCTGAAGGCCCACCGCACAGCGACCAGCATGGCCGCGAAAAAGGGGGGCGTGGTCGCCTGATCGGTCGAACCAAGGGAGGTATGAACACAAAGTTGCATGCCATCTGCGACAGCCAGGGCCGACCTCTCAACCTGTTCGTGACCGCCGGGCAGGTAAGCGATTATGTCGGCGCACGGGCGCTGCTCAGCAGCCTGCCAAACGTCGATTGGTTGCTCGGGGATCGGGGCTATGACGCCGACTGGTTCCGAGAGGCATTGCAAGACAAAGGGATACGCGCCTGCATCCCCGGCCGAAAGCAGCGCAAAATCCCGGTCAAATACGACAAGCGCCGGTACAAGCGGCGAAGTCGCATCGAGATCATGTTCGGCAGGCTCAAGGACTGGAGGCGCGTGGCTACCCGCTATGACCGCTGTCCGAAAGTATTCCTCTCAGCCATCGCCCTCGCAGCAACCGTCATCTACTGGTTATGAATCCTGACCCTAGGGGCATAGTTTGCGTGTCCTTAGCTATTTGCAATTTCAATGGCTGGATCTATAAAAAGAAAACTCACGAGAGCACCGAAGATTCAGGTACTGGATAGTGTTCTCTCTGCCATCCTCCCGCACCACAAGGCCCGCGCCTAACCTTGGGGAGGCGTAAAGCGCCTTCCCGGGGGGAAGGTCAGGCGCGGGCCGTGCGGCTAACGCCCCACGTCCCAGGAAAATTCCTGCCAACGCCGCTCCTTGATTTGCACCGTCGGTTGCGCAGGGCTCCGCCCGTCCACACTTCAAACCGTCCCCCGGACGGTTTGCCGCTTCGTAAGCGGCGTCTCGACCCCACGTTGCTGCTGATGGCTTCGGCTGCGAAGTGATCTCCATCTCATGATGGGGAGTGCGTTTCGCAATGTGTGCTACAAATTCGTTTCTCAAATCGCTGGGCGTCGAGATCTACGCGTCGG
>NZ_JBGFGM010000060.1:0-28565 GCF_041224635.1 Leisingera sp. XS_AS12 | reverse complement strand
CGGGCTGATGGATATGACCGGCGCCGAGGACGGCCCGCCGATGATGGCCGGAGATGCCTTTGCCGACGTGGCAGGCGGCATGTTTGCGGCCTTCGGAGCGATGGTGGCGCTGTTTGACCGGGAACGCAGCGGCAAGGGGCGACATGTTGATCTGGCGCTTTATGACTCGCTGGTGTCGATGATGCCGGTGGCGGCCTGTCGCGCGTTGATGGCGGGCGAGACACCAAAGCGGACGGGCAGCAAACACGCACTGTCGGCCCCCTTCGGCACCTACTCGGCCGCAGATGGCAGTTTCACCGTCGCGGTGCTGAATGACCGGCTGTTTGCGCGCTTCGCAACAGCCATCGGCGCACCGGAGCTGGCTGAAGATCCGCGTTTTGCCAGCGATGCCTTGCGGCGGCAGAACGAACCTGCGCTGGCGCAGCATATCGAAAGCTGGGGCGCGGCCCGCAGCACACAGGACGCAGTGGCGGTTCTGTCCGAGGCAGGCATTCCAGCTGCCGCCCTGTGTTCGGTGCCCGAGGCCTGGGGCTCACCGCAGGCACAGGCGCGCGGGCTGGCCACTGCGGTAGAGCACCCCACCCTTGGCCCGGTCACAGTGCCAGAGCAGCCCGTGCATTTCAGCGATGCGCCGCGGGGCGGACGCCAGTCAGCGCCCGCCTTGGGCGCCCACACTCAGGACATACTGCAACAACTTTGGCAAAACAGGGAGAGCCCCGATGTGCGTTGATCTGAACAGCGAAGAACAGGCCGTCATCGACCAGATCGAACGGTTTTCGACCGAGGTTCTGGCACCTGCCGCTGCCGCCATCGATGCCAAGGGGCAGTTTGCAACCCTGCACCGCGCGGCACTGGCAGAAATGGGCATCATGGGCATGAACCTTCCCGAAAAATATGGCGGCATCGGTCTGTCCGGGCCTGCGCTTTATTGCGCGGTGGAGGCTGTCGCGGGGGCCTGCGGCTCTACTGCCTCGATGCTGACAGCACATTTCCTGGCGACGGATTCACTGCTTCTGGGGGCGGATGAGACACTCAAGCAGCGCTTGCTGCCGACCGCCGCAGCGGGGGAGGCACTTGGCGCTTTTGCTCTGACAGAGCCGATGGCGGGTTCCAACCCTGCAGACATGCGCAGCACCGCCACCCGCGATGGTGACGGTTACCGGCTGAAGGGCTCCAAATGCTTCATCTCCAATGCGGGTGACGCGGATTTCATCGTAGTCTATGCCAAGACCGACAGCGCAGCCGGTGCCCGCGGGGTCAGCGCCTTTGTGGTGGAACCGGGCAAGACTGATGGTGTGGAAATCGGCAAACACGAAGAAACCATGGGTCTGCGTGGCGGTCATGTGTTCCCGATCTCGTTTGACTGCCACGTGCCCGCGGAAAACCGGCTCGGCGACGAGGGCACCGGGTTCCGCACCGCGATGAAGGTGCTGGACAACGGCCGTATCGAAGTAGCCGCGCAGGCCACCGGCATTGCGCGCGCCGCGCTGGACGCGGCTGTGTCCTATGCCAAGGAACGCGAGGTTGGCGGACGGCCGATCGGCAGCTTCCAGGGGCTGCAGTGGATGCTCGCCGACAGTGCCACCGAACTGGCCGCGGCACGGGCACTGGGCATGCAAGCCGCCCGCAAGCGCGGCACCGACGAGCGGTATTCCTCTGACTCGGCTTTTGCCAAGCTATACGCCAGCGAGGCCGCCTGGCGCATCGCAGACCGGGCACTGCAGATCCACGGTGGCTACGGCTACACCCGGGACTTTCCGCTGGAACGCTACCTGCGCGACTTGCGGATCTTCAGGATCTACGAGGGATCCTCGGAGATACAGCGGACCATCATCGCCCGCGAACTTCTCAGTTAGCACTTTGATCGGCCAAATGTCGGTGTGCGCTTTTTTTGAAAATTGCTTCAGTGAGGTGAAGGTGAAGCCCTGCTGTGCCAACTGCGCCGAGGCTTATTTCTGCGCAGTTGCAACGAATGTCTTCTTCAACGGACAGCAGTGCAGCATTTCGAATAGACGGCAGAGGACCGGTTAGGTGAAGGTTTTCTGATGCGGGCCGCGGTGTGAGGGTGCGGCTTGGCGCGGCATCGGCCCGCGTTGGAAAACCTCCCAAGGTGGAAGCCGCGGGGCTCTTGGGGCTGTCTATGGGGAAAGAGCGCTGACGGCGGGGACTGCGGTTGGAGCCAGCGGCCATGCCGGAAGCATTCCGATGCTGGTTGGGATGCCCTTACCAGGCGCCGCCGGACAATTGCTGCAGCGAAAGCGGCGTTCCGGCGCGGTTTTGAGCTTGGGGGAGAGCGCAGGCATAAATGGAGCCAGCCGGGCCACTGCGGATGCACGGTGTTCACGATACGGGACTGACGGGCGTCTCGTCATGCCGCCTCCTTCCGTGGTGGTGCGCGAGACCGGGGTTTTTGCCCGCGCCGGAAGATCTCGATGATGTGCATTGTCCCGCCACAGCACGGGCATGGCTCACGCAGGGTGAGCGGGAGGACCTCGGCGGCTTCTGGCGGTTCTTGAGCCGGGCCCATTGCCCCGAGCAGGGCACGGCACCGGGCGATATTGGCCTTGCGCTGCGCTGAGGCGAGAAAGCCGTAGTGCCGGATGCGATGAAAGCCGTCAGGCAGGACGTGGATCAGGAAGCGGCGGATGAACTCGGGCGTGGCCAAACGCATGACCTTCTGCCTATCGCCGCGCTTGATCCTGTAATCCTTCCAACGGAATGCCACGGTGCCCGCGTCGGCGCTGATGAGACGGCGGTTCGAAATGGCCACCCTGTGGGTGTACCGGCTGATATAGGCGAGCACGGCTTTCGGGCCTCCGAAGGGCGGTTTGGCATAGACCACCCATTCGGACTTGCGCAAAGGAGCCAGCCAGTCTGCGAAGGCATCGGCCTGCGCCAGCGGTTCCAGGCCGCTGAAGAAGGCCAGCTCCCCGGCGCGGTGAAGCGCCATCAGCCCCTCCAGAAACAGCCGCCGGAACAAGCGCGACAGGACCCGCACATGCAGGAAGAACCCGGGCTTGCAGGCAACCCATCTCGCGCCGTCCAGCGACAGGCCGCCACCGGGCACGATCATATGGATGTGGGGGTGATGGGTCAGTGCCGATCCCCAGGTATGCAACACGCTGGTCATGCCCACCCGTGCGCCAAGGCGCTTGGGGTCCGCTGCGATGGTCATGACCGTTTGTGCCGACGACCGGAACAGCAGACCGTAGACCGCCCGCTTGTTCCAGGAGGCGATCCGGGCGATCTCTGCCGG
This sequence comes from Leisingera sp. XS_AS12, assembly GCF_041224635.1. Lineage (NCBI taxonomy): Bacteria > Pseudomonadati > Pseudomonadota > Alphaproteobacteria > Rhodobacterales > Roseobacteraceae > Leisingera > Leisingera sp. XS_AS12. The sequence goes on along the minus strand of NZ_JBGFGM010000060.1, from coordinate 25,309 downwards.
CAGGGTGAAGACCACGTGGAAATACTCCACGGGCAGCAGATCCTCGGCGCGGGCTTCCATCCAGTCGCGCGCCGCTGGCCCTTGGCACTTCGGGCAGTGCCGGTTCTTGCAGGAATTGTAGGCGATGTGGCGGTGGCCGCATTCGGCGCACGCGGCCACGTGCCCGCCGAGCGCTTCGGTCCGGCAGGCTTCGATTGCCGACATCACCTTGAGCTGGGCCAGGCTGACATGCCCCGCATTGGCCCGCCGCCACCCGGGACCATGAGCACGGAATATATCAGCTATCTCCAGCCCCGGGCGGGACACCCCGGCGCCCCGTCACTTCAGGCTTCGCTTGATTGTCTGATCCTGCAACTGCGCCAGCATCTCGTAGGGGCTGACCGTGTCACGGATCGTCTTGGTGGCGACATGGGTGTATTGGGCCGTCGTGCTCAGCTTGGCATGGCCGAGCAGCACCTGGATGACCCGGACATCGGTGTTGGCCTCCAGCAGATGCGTCGCAAAGCTGTGCCGCAGGGTATGCAGCGTGGCGGCCTTTTTGATGCCGGCCATGTTCTTCGCTGACGTGAAGGCGCGGTTCAGCTGCCGGGGCGAGATCGGGTTGATCTTCGGCTTGCCCGGGAACAGCCAGCCCTCCGGCCGCGCTTCGCGCCAGTAGTCGCGCAGCAAGCTCAGAAGCCCGGGTGACAGCATCACCTTCCGGTCCTTCCGCCCTTTGCCCTGTTCGACATGGATCAGCATCCGGTCGCTGTCGATATCGCCGATCTTGAGGTTGCAGACCTCGGCGGCCCGCAGCCCCGCGCCGTAGGAAATGCTCAGCGCGGCCCGGTATTTGAGCCCGGGCCCCGGTGCCGCCATCAGGATGTCCGATACCTCTTCCACGCTGAAGACTACAGGCAGCTTCCTGGGCTGGGTGCGGAACTGCATGTAGCGTTTCATCTCCTCGCGCCCGCAGGTCATGCCGAAGAAGAACCTGGGCGCTACAATCCGGGCATTGAAAGTCGCCGGTGTTACCCCAGTATCCGTCATGTGCAGTTGATAGGCGCGGAGCTCCTCCGGTGTGGCGGTATCCGGCGGGTGCCCGAGGAAAATGGCAAAATCCTTGATCGCCCGAATATGCGCTTTCTGCGCCTTGTCGCCCATCCCGCGGATGCGCATGTCCTCGATCATCCGCTCTCGAAGCGGGGTCGATCTCTCCCCTGTCATGGGACCCTCCTGTCTTTCGATTGAGAAGGCCTCAATCGTCAGGCAGAAATGCCGTTCCCCAAATGCACCACTGTCAGATCATCGCTGAACACCAGCCACCCGCGCCAATGCCGCGGAGCGGCTTCGTCCAAGGGCCGTTTCCGACAGCGCGACAGTGAGGGCGGAAAGCGGGAATTCGCTGCAATGAAGCCGAATGTCTGCATTTGATAGCGCCACGACCGGACGGGCCTCACTCGAAACGTTGGTCTCGCTCTCGACCTTCCTCTTCCTCGGCTTGACGGATGCGATCAATTCGGGCGCGGATTTCAGGAGCCAGGCGAGAGATCGTGTGCCCAACTTCTGGTGCAGGATGGTCCTGTAAGGATTCAATCACGGCGAGACGGCGCTCCATGATAGCCGCCCGGCTACCCGACCCGCTCATTGGGGTAAGATTTTGGAGATATGCCTTCACCACCTCCTCGGGGCGCGGTGCCGCCTCAAGAAACGCAGAAGCGAGCGGAGAAATTTGTCCGGTTTCACCTTCATCATCAATCCCGCGCGAGAAGGGCGAGATATGCGGGGCCACTCGTGTCCAACGATCGGGATTTTGCCTGCACCATCCGATAAGAGCATCAGTCGGCACGTGCGAAAGTGGCCCAAGACGTCGGCCATTTCGAAACCTTATGAAGGATTCACGTTCTTCGTCTGAAAAGATGCGGTCGAGAAAGACTTCGGGAGCTCGCTCCGCCAGTGCAGAAAGCGTTTTTTCGACATCGTAGGTGCTACCATATCGTCTTGCAGCACGATCCACGATCGCCTCCATTACGCGGCTCGCTCCCGATCCGTCGTCCCCGCGCAGACAAGCTGATATGGCGCGCGACATACGTTCATCTTTGTTGGCATGAAGGTCTTCTGCGCTGATGATCTCGACGACCGCTTCAAGGCCAACATCCCGAAGATCTTCTGGCCAGCGATCCCGACCCTTCCTTTCGACAAATCGGAGCATCGTCAGTGCATTGACAACTTGCTCCGGACCGCCTGATTTGGCGAGGATGGTGCGCAAAAGACGGACCCGCTCTTCATCATTCAGCTCGCGCTCTTCGCGCCAGGAGACATCGCTTAGTTGCCAAGCTGGAGTTTCCGGCTCCCCTGCGATTTCGATCACCTGTTCCAGCTCTTGTGTGGGCAGCGCCCCCCTCGGCAGGAAGATACCGTATTCTCGTCGCAGGGCAGGGCTACCTCGACATTCAACCCGCATCTCGTCTGCTACGGCCGAGTTCGAAATATCAAGCTGTTGAATGAACCCCGAGAGGACGCTCGTCTGGCGTGTCTTGGAGGGATCGATAAGGTGCAGATCGCGAAGGACTCCCCATACCTCGACGGGGTCAGCGGCACCTTGTGCAAGTCCGACCCCGAGTGGATAGAAAGACCCTCCTTCCGCTTCGAGAAGATCACGACCCACAGCGCGCAGGCTATCGTGGCTGACCGCCAATTCCCGCCCAAGAAGCTCTAATCGCTGCGCTCGCCGGGCCTCGGCAGCATTCACGTCTTCGTCTTCGTTCTCGAGGTCGAAATCCCAACCCCTGACCATCTCTGCGCGCACCCGAGCTTCGAGGTCTACTGGCTCCATGTGATCGATGAGACGCAGGACATTTTCTCTATCGGCGCAGGGAAATTCTTCGCCGCGGCGTTGGCTATAGTGGAGCATCTGTTTCAGAGCATGCCGACCGTCGGCCCAAGGCGCTGCCGCTTGAAGTTGTCGCGCGACTTCGTCGATCCGTGACCTTAGTGTGGGGACGCGCCTCCAGATGTCACCGATTTCATCTGCCAGCGCTTTTCGGGCGCTGTCTTTGATCGCAAGAGGGCCATCCAGAGCGATCTCTGCCGCCAGATCGAGCCACTTATTAAACCACTCGACGACATCTTGCCCATGGGGTTCCCATCCGAACGCATCTGGACGTGCGTCATCGTAAGAGAGGATGGAGGAGGACCAGTAGCCCGTTCGCAATGCCGAGCGAAGCATGATGATACCGCGCGCGTTGTGGTTCGGGTCGTTCGCCAAAAGATACTGGCGCGCCACACGGATGCGCGTGTCGGTCTGGGCCAGCGTTCCAGACAGGTAGAGGCCAAAAATGCTGCTCAACGCATCGTCGGCATTCATTGTCCGTTGCCCGGCGACTGCGATGGTTAGCGTCACCAGACTATCGCAGGCACGAGGGAACATGGCCTCGGAATGACCGATCCGCGAGATCATGCGGGTCAAGGTGTCGAGGCGATGGAAATCTCCCGGGGCCGCCTGAAGGGCAGCTATCATACCATCGATGACTCCCAGCGCCTTATCGGGGATCAGGTGACACACAGCCTCAAGCACATGCATGTCCGGCGTCGGACCATGCAAGGGTCCTCCTGCCTCCATCCACCGAGTGACGATGCGGCGAGCCTCATCTGAATCGTGAAGGTATGAAAGTCGCCGAGCGAACGATCGACGGAGGCGCAGATTGGCGGTAAAGCCATCCGCGATACTCCGCCATGGTATCGACTTTAGAGCCTGTGCAGCGAGACGGTTTGCGAGAGCGTGGGGCAGAACGGCTCTCCACCTGCTTCGGGCCTGGGCGAGTCCCCGGTCGAGAAGGGTAGCCGCGTGCCGATGCATTGCTCCCCGTGACAATTCGGTAAGTGAGCCGAGAAAGGTCAGTTCATCCGGTTCCTCCTCGCCGTCTACTTCGAAAGAGTAGACCAGCGACAGAACCTCTGCCGCGCGCGCCAGTTCTTCATTCCGTTCCTCGCGTTGCCAGAACAGGCGATCGAAGAGCGCTGAGTCCTCGAAGGCCGAGAGGGTTCCTGTCTGGGGTGCAGCTTGGGCGAGGGCGAATCCCAACCGGGCGTTGCCTTGAGCGAGTTCCGCGAGCCGCCGAGCATCTCCGGAAGAAAGGTCACGGCGGCGACGGCGGAGAAGGACCTCGACAATGTCGGAACCTTCTGCCTCGACGCGAACAATATCAGTTTCCTCTGGCCTATCGGCGCGGACGTCATACTCAACTGTGATCAGTCGAACGGGTCCCGGCCGTTCGGCCAATTTGCGCGCCAGTGCTTGGTGAGTTTCCGGTGGACAATTGTCAACAACCAAAATTGCTGGAGAATCACGGTTGACAAGCGTTTCGAGCATGCCCATGGGCGGGGGGTCGGGCGAATGACCCAAATCCGTGTAGATAGCATGTGAGGTAGGCAAGGCAGCCAAATCTCCGATCGGCTCGAAAAGCGCCTGCACGATGCGGCTTTTGCCAATGCCGGAAAGCCCGGCGATGCGCACAGAACCAGTTCCATCTCGGACAAGGTTTCGGATTGCATCGAGTGCATTCGGGAGTTCTCGGATCGGATCGTCGCGCCCAATGCGAAAGACGAGCCCCGCCTCGCAAATCAGATCGTCAACTTCTCCTTCCGGTGTTGACGACCAACGTCCGAACGGCTTCCAGCCCGCGAGGATGGGAAGTGTCAGGCGCTTTCGAAGCCACACGGCCACCGATGGATGAGCGCTCACCCATCGACTGATTGCTTTCCGGTCAAGAAAGATCAGGTCCAGATCTGCTCCGTTGGGATCGTCGGCAACAGCCGCACGCATCGAATCGACACGTCGTCGAAGCATTGCTTCAGAACAGTTCGCACCTGCACTGGCAATGATATAGGACCCGCTCCGGGCAGCGAGTGCAGATATCGCTGGCCGAAGTGAGCCGCCATAGCGCATCTCGTCCGTGATGGCGGCAGCAGCAAGATCGGCTGCTTTGACCTGGATTCCTGCGTCTCGCCTTGCGAGCGGGCCAGCGGGCACAAACGATCCGACCGGTTCCACGACAACATCGAGACCTCCGTCGGCGGCAGTCTGACTGCCTCCCCAACGGACCTCGTTTCGATGACCGGCTTGCCGCTCGCGCTCCGCCTCGCAAAGACGTGCTAATAATTCACGAAGTTCCGCATCTGTTAAGTCGACCAAACGTTCAGTCGGAATTTCGAACACTGGCATGTTAAATTTCCCAAATCGGCGCCGCCTGCGTTGCCACAAGACAGAGCACTGGCGTATATGAACGACCCTTAAATCATTTGGCGCGTCTGGCGGAAGACTGAACCGCTCCATGACAACCGGAGACTCCAAAAACCGCGCGACGTGAAGCGGCTTCCGCCACCGATGCTGCGCAACAATACTAACGACAAGTCTGGGGAAGCTGCACCGCGGCGCCCGTGCGGGGGGCGGGCGGCGGCTTTGGGCCGGTATCGCATGTGAGGTTCCTGTCGTTCTAAGAAACCGGCCCCAACCTCACCTCGAACCCATCGATGACTTGGAAGGGGTAACCCATCTCGCGCGCCACTTCCTGCATCGCATTTGCGTAGCGCAACCAATACGCAGAGCCCGTGGATCGTTTATCAAGATCATCGAGAAATGCCACGATCGTGCTCTTATGGAAATCCAACGGAAGGTCCTGGGTAACCGCCAAATCAATAAACCTGACCATTCCATTGAGAGCAGGTTTATGGAGGTATCCTTTTAGGCCGGTTTCCCCAGATTCAATCGCCTTTGCCTGAGTTACAAACTTCTCTGGTGCTTCCATCGCGGCGAGCCGTTCGCTGATCCGCCCGGCACGCACGAATTTCCCCGTCTGCTTATCTTTCATCTTTGTCTTTCTTTCCCCTTCCTGGTTGCACCAGCTGTGGATTCCATTGGTGGAGGAAGGGTAGGACTTTAGAGAAGTATTCCTTTTTCATACCTGGCTTAAGCTGAAGACCTTTTGTCTTGTCCGCGATCTCGGAGATTTCCTCTAACACAAACTGGCGTGCGAGTTTGGCAGTTTCCGGGTTAAATTGGCCCGGGAACGCAACAGCAAAGCAACGCCAATACCAGGCGACCGCGAACCGGTACTGGCGCAGAGTTGCCTCCGCTACGGGTCTACGACGCCGCCCCCGGAACCCGATAGGCTCCCCAGCAATCAGAAGACCAACCCATTCCTCAAAGTCCGCCTTGAAGCGCGGCGGCAAGGGCTGTTCTTCGTTAGGAGAAGGTTTGAACTGGAGCTGTCCAATCGGTGTTTCAGTCAGACCGAACTCCTCACGAATTTCAGGATCAGCGCGAGCTTTCTCAAAAGCGGCGACACCAGACCTGAACATGGCGCGTTGAGAAGCCTCCAACCCTTGTTGCGCCTTCTCGGCCCAGTCTTGGGTCACTCCTGCAGGTTCAATATCAAGCCTAAGGGCAATCCGGCGCAGCGCCAGAAGGTTGTTCTCATGCACGTAACCAAACTCCCGTTCCCTGCACCAGTCACGCAGCCGTAGCCAATCGTCCTTCGCCTCTTCTTGAACTGCTGACTTTCGGGAAATTTGTCCGGAATACGCTTCCAACCCGGAAATCAGAATATTCCGCCAGGCTTGGTACTGTGCCGGATTGCTGAAGTGCTCTGGCAAATCATCCAGATCGTGAGGCCAGGTGTCCTCGAAATCATGGGGATGAACAATGTTCGCAAGATCGCCATTGCATACGAAGGTTTCGTGGAATTCAATCGCTGCCTTCAGTCTGGGCCAGTTCCCTTCGGGAAGTCCGTTAGCCTCGCCCCAGGATTTCAGTTGTTGAAACACCGTTCCGCTACTCCTTTATCAAGTAGATTGGCCGGTTTTTGGTTTTCCAAAGCGGTTTTCTGACATCTTTTTCGTCAGGCCTTCATTTGCAAGGATTGCTGGGCTTCGCCGGCTTCCGGGACCAGAGAGAATTGCCTGGTCCGGGGTGGAAACTTATCAATGCGCCCGGATGGCCATTTCGTCTTTTCGTGCTGAATGCGAATGGCCACCGAGGTGTACCCGGGCGCCTTGCCCTCCTGCAGGTAGCCGACGACAAAACGGTAACCCGTGAGATCCGCCAGACGCTGCAAACTGCTTTTAAGCTTTCGATCGACATCCTTGAGCTTGAACGGTACGGGTTCTTCACCCCGACCTTGAAAACCCTGATCGAGAATCCGGAATTCCGGGCGCTGCATTCTATGATGCAGTACGGCCTGGAGAAGGACATCCAGATCCAAATCTGTCCGGGCGGTTTTTAGTCTTTCTGCAATCAGCAAAGCGTATCTGTCCATCTCTGACATCATTGCGAAGCTGAATTCCGAAAACCGCCATCGGACATGCCGGTGATCCTGCGCCAAGGCGATTTCATCAAACAGCACCCTTTCCTCCTGCCAGAACTCTGTTGCCGCCTGAAAATGCCTGGCATCGTTGGATCTGGGAGCGCAGCCAAGGTTGCGGTAGTCCTTCAATGGCATCCAGTGTTCCTGATTGCGGGCTGCACCCCAATCGATGCTCGGCCAGTCGCCAAGCAGGTGCTGAAAATGGATGGTTGCAAGCAGGAACCTCTGATCTCTCAACGCAAGCCGACTGGCGCGAAGGTATTCGATCATCATTGCTGACACCCTGAATTTTCCATTGTCTGCTACCATTCCAGGCTCCTTTTCGCAGTGTTCGGAAGACCTGGGGCCGAAGCTGGATATCGAAACCAGGTTTGATTGCCCCGACCGTTTTGCAGGATGTTGATCCCGTTTCAGCGGGCCTTGATCCCGTTTTGGAGAGAAAGATCCCGTTCCTGTGCGGCGCAGGCGCGTCAGCACGCTGTAAACGCGGCTTTTTTTACTATGCAAATTAGGGAAATCCCCAAATCTTGAAATCACATTGGTTCTGTAGGTGTTTGGCGGCTGACCCCTTCCGCCTGTTCGCGGCGACCCCACTGCATCGATGTGACGATGAAGACCCGCACACGGGATGATGCTGGAAGCAGCAATCAAACCCGGTTTGTTACCGAAAAAATGAAAAACCCAGTTCCCCGTCGGTCTCCGGGACGAGCCCGGTTTCCTGATCGAAACATCAATTTGTCAAATCATTAGTCAAACCAGATTTGACAAATTCTCATACAGCAAGGGGAACCCATGATTACGAAAACAAACGCAGGACGCCCGAAATCCTACAACCAGGACCAAGTTGCCAAGGCGCTCAAGGATTTGGCGGGGCGTGGGGTTGAACCTTCAGTTGAAGCCGTGAAGCGTCATCTGCGCGAAGAACAGCACCTCCAAATCAACCCGAGACCCGAGGCGTTGCAAACCATGATTGACGATATCCTGGCCCGGGAAGCCGAAGAACGCACACTGCGGCTGATCGAAGCCCTGCCCTCTGAAGCCACCGGTTTCCTTGATCATGCTTGCGATATGGCAAGACGCCAGCTTCTTCTCGGGTTGGCAGAAGGCTACAGCGAGCTCCAGAAAAAGAACGCCCTTCCGATTCAGGAACTTCGTGATCTTCTGAATGTGGCACGAGCTGCACGTGAGCGTAGTGAACTGAAGAGCATAGATTTTGCGCGGCAGTTGGAGGCATCCCATGAACAAAACGACAAGCTGCATGCCCTGATTGAGGATTTGACGGCAGAACGCAACGAGTTTGAGAAGGAACTCATCGCCCTGCGCGCTCAGCTGGCTGTAAAAGATGAAATTCTCTCAAAATTGCCGATGCTGGGTGCAAAGTAGGCGGCCTGTTGCCCTGTCGCGAAAGAAGAAAAGCTGGTTGTTCCGGAGCTGCCCCGTCGAGCATCAGTCTGCGCCAACGAGACAGCAGATTGGGCGCCACGCTATTGCGCCGCGTAATGGTGGAAATGCTTTCGCCGTCATACAAAGTCTCCGCCACGATCCGTAGCTTCTCAGCCGCAGATCAGCGCAGACGGCGGCCGCCAGCGATGATGATTTCAATTTCAGACATAAGCATGTGCTTAGGCAGCATGTCTTCGTTCACGCGAGGCTGCTCGCCAATTTCAATTCTTCAATTTTGGCGTGTCCGAGTGCCGGGTGTGGCGCGGCGCAGGGCCCGTCACCCTACTGCCACGCCTCAACCGATAATCAACTGCGGAAAAACGGCGATCAGGACCAGCACTGTCACCATCACCGCAACATAAGGCAGGGCGCCTGCGAAAATCGACTCAAGACGCACGTTGCGGTCACCGAGTGTTGCATGCACTGTAAAGATCGATATCCCAAATGGCGGCGTAAGCAGACCGACCTCGACGGCGATAACAGTGATGATACCGAACTGGATCAAATCGTACCCGAGGCTCTGAGCAATTGGCGCTGCGATAGGCACCACGATCAACAGGATGGAGCTGCTGTCGAGGATCATCCCCAGTAGCAGCACCAGCAGAACATAGACCACAAGGAAACCCACCGGGCCAAAGCCGCTGTTGGCGACAAATGCCCCGATGGCCGATGGAATTCCCGCCACGGCCAGCATCTGGCTGTAGAACCCCGCCGCAATCAGCAGCGCCAAAATTCCGACCGAGATAGCGCCGGTGTCGCTTAGTACGCCCCAGCAGCGCCGCAGGTCGAGGCTGCGCCGCAACAAAGCAATCACTAATGCGGCAAAGGCGCCGACGCCGCCCGCCTCTGTGGGGGTGAAAAAGCCGCTGTAGAGCCCGCCCAGCACGAAGGTGACCAGCACTATGATGGGCGCAATTTTGCGCAGGATCTCCGGCAGCGTCATCAGCGGATAGCTCTCTCGGTCCTGTACTCCCGGGGCGTCCTGCTTCGCAAAGACCAACCCCGGGGCAAATTTCGCCGCGATGAGGATCCACAGAACGAAGCCACCAGCCAGAAGCGCCCCGGGTACGAGGCCTGCGATGAACATCCGCCCGATCGACTGCTCGGCGAGAACGCCATAAATAATCAGAAGCAGGCTCGGCGGAATCAGCATGCCCAGCACCGAGCTACCGGCTACCGTCCCGGCGGAAAAGGATGGAGCATAGCCGTGGCGGGTCATCTCGGGTACCGCCACTTTGGTAAACACCGCCGCAGAGGCGATCGAAACCCCGGTGACGGCGGCAAAGACAGTATTCGCTGCGACCGTGGCAACGCCAAGGCCGCCGAGCAGACGCCGCAGCCCGGCCTCGGCCACATCGAAGGTGTCCTTGCCGACGTTCGAGATGCTGACCAGATGCCCCATTAGCACAAATAGGGGAATGGTAGCAAAGAGATAGCTGGACACGCCATTATAGGTGGCAATGGACATCAGCCGTAACGACAGGTCAAAGTTGTCGCGCATGATCCATACGCCGGCGAAGGCCACGACCATCAGCGCGATGGCGATCCGCATCCCGAGCAACACCAGCGCAAAGAGCACGGCGACAAGGATCAGCCCGATAGTGATGTTACTCATGATAATGGCCTCCCGGGCTTGAGCATTTTCATGGCGCAGTCCGCGGCCACTATGGTGAAGGCAAGGCTCGTGGCGGCACCGCCGATCACCACAAGAAGGTGAAAGGGCACCGTCGGCAGCGTCCAGACACCGCGCACCCCAAAGAAATCCGAACTCATCCAGGCGTCATGAGTGTCGGGCCAGGCGGCGATTGCCACCAGCGCGAAGATCCCTGCACCGGCCAGCCCGAACAGCGTATCGAGCAGATGCAGCGCACGTGGCGACAGCAGTTCGATTCCGCGCAATAGGAAATCCGACCGGATCAGTGCGCCGTTTAGCGCCGCCGACGGCAGCAACAGAAAGACGATAGCACCGACCGAGCGGGCCGAGATCTCGGCCACGCCGATGATCGGCGTGGCAAGAAGGTTGCGGCTGATCACGTCAGCGACGATCAGCATCATAATCCCGAAGATCCACAAAGCGCCTACCGCTGCCATGGCGTTCAGGGCCAAGGCCAACCCGCGCCGCAGCGCAGGCAGGTCGGGGGCGATTGATGTAGCGCGTTGCATGGGGCCTCCCTCGTGTCGCTCATACGGTTGTGGCGGCGGTCTCAAAGCCCAGCGGTCCAATCCCGCGCCGGAGTGATGCCGCGGGCCTCGAGCTCAGCGAAATAAGCCCTAAGCACCGCGGCCGCCGCCACGCCATTGGCATCGAGCCAGGGTTTGGCGACATTCGGCAGCGTCGCCGCCCAACGTGCGCGCTCAGCTCTGGCCATCTCGGTCACCTGCAGACCGGCGGCCTTCATCTCGGTCATCGCCTCTTTCGCACGCCGGGTGATATAGTCCCCATGGGCGCGCGAGGTAATCCTCCCGGCCTCTTTCAGGGCCGCCTGCACCGGCGCGGGCGTACGGTCGAAGAAACGCTTGTTCACCGCGATCCCGCCGAAATACATCGATCCGAAACCCACCCGCGACAGATGCGGTGCCACCTCGTAGACCCGCGTTGGCTGGATTCCACTGGCAAACGACAGCGTGCCCTCGGACACACCGGTCTGGATATCGGTGTAATAGGTGGTCAGCGCGCCGTCGACCGGCGAGCAATCGGTGCCTGCCAGCCAATTGGCCGAGGTGCCCGGCGCGTTCAGCCGACGGTTGGCGATGTCATCGACCGAGGTGATCGGGAAGGTGGCATAGACGTCGTAGCTATCGGTCACCAGCGAGGACAGGTGAACCATGTTCTGATCGGTCCATCCGGCGCGCAGCTCGGGCAGCTCTTCTGTCAGCTTGTCGAAGATGTCGATGGTTACGTTGTGGTCGGCGTTGGCGAAGGGGGTGAAATAGGTCACGTTCTGCAGCGGCATGGCCGAGCCTTCCCAGACTGTGCCTACCATGCCGACGTCAACGATGCCATCGCGCACCGCGGCGCGGGTATCTTTGAACTTGTAGAGTGTGCCGCCGTAATTCTCGTTCCAGCTCACGGTATAGTCGCCGCCGGCATCGGCGAGCAGCTTGTCCAACGCCGGCTGCAGCGCGTTCTGCATGGCGTAGACCCAGATGTTGTTAGTCGGGTGGCTCGACCCGATCTGGATCGAGATGCTTTCGGCCGCGATGCTGCGGGTGTTCAGGAACGGCACCGCGAGGGCTGCCGATGTAGTGGCCAGAAAGGCTCTGCGTGTTGTAGTCATTAGTATCCTCCTCCCAAGGATGTGCCTTATTCGGCGCCGTGTTCCACGGCGCGCGTCGAGACCGCCCGGCGTAAGCCTGTCATGCCGGTCCAGCGGCTTCGGGAACGGCCAAATTCTCGGAAAAATTGGCGAAAAAGGCGTCTGTCAGCTTTTGCGCCGTGGATTTGATTAGCCGACTGCCGAGCGAGGCGAGCTTTCCGCCCACCGCGACATCCGCGTCATAGCGTAGCCGCACGCCCGCGCCTTCAGGTGTCAGCGTTACCTGCGCCGCGCCTTTGGCAAACCCGGCGATCCCGCCAGTGCCCTTGCCCGACAGCGTGCAAGATTGCCCCGGAACGATGTCGCTGAGCACCACGTCCCCCTTGAAACGTGCCGAGACCGGGCCAACCTTTAGCTTCACCACGGCGGCGAATTCGGTGTCACTGGTCTGTTCAAGGCTTTCGCAGCCTGGAATGGCCGCGGCCAGCACCTCGCGGTCGAATAGCGCGGCCCAGACGGTCATCGGGTCGGCGTTCAGATACTGCTCTCCTTCGAGCTTCATGGGGCGGTCCTTTCCTGTTGGGCTGCATCGAGCGCATCAAGAATGCGCAGCGGGGTCATCGGGGTCTGAGTGAGCCGCGTGCCGAAGGGGCGGAGGGCGTCGTTCACCGCATTCATCGCGGCGGCCCCGGCGGCGGCGGTGCCGGCTTCGCCGACACCCTTGGCGCCGAGAATCGTGTCTTGCGTAGGCGTCTCGATATGGGCGATCTCGACATCGGGCATCTCCGCCGCCATCGGGACGAGGTAATCTGCCAGCGAGCCATTGATCAGCTGACCGTCCGGGTCATACTGGCATTCCTCAAAGAAGGCGGGGCCAAGCCCCTGCACCACACCGCCGCGGATCTGTTCGTCGACCAGGAGCGGGTTAATGATGCGGCCGCAGTCCTCGACCACCCAGTGCTTCAACAGCTTCACAAGGCCGGTTTCCACATCCACCTCAACGAGGCTGCCCTGAATGCCGTTTGTAAAATCGAACGGATAGCCCCCGGGCGCGAAGTGATGCGCCACGGTTAGGGAGTGGTCGACCCCGTCAGGCAGCGTGTCGGGGCGGTAGGTGGCGACACGCCCAATTTCCTCCAGTGTGATGCGCGGCGTGCCGCTGGCGGCATCGACCACGCTGCCCCCGGCCAGACGCAGAGTCGCCGGATGGGCCTGCACCAGGACCCCGGCCAGCGTCAAGATTCGGTCGCGCAGCTGCCGTCCGGCGCGGAGTGCGGTCTCGCCGCCGATGCCAGCGCCTCGGCAGGCCCAAGTGGCGCCGCCGCTGGGCGTCGTTGCGGTATCGCCGGTGGTAACGCTCACCCGTTCGGGATCAACCCCGAGCTGGTCGGCCACAACCTGAGAGATGATCGTTTCGGTGCCCTGCCCCTGTTCGGTCACGGAGATCGCGCAGTGGATGTCTCCCGAGGGCAGCATCCGCACCACCGCCCCGTCCTGCGCTGAGATCCGCGCCCCGCCGACGCCGTAGAAGGTGGCGCCGGGGTTGGTGATCTCGACGAAAGAGGCAATGCCGAAGCCGCGGTAGATGCCGCGGGCGCGCAGCTCTGCCTGTTCGGCGCGCAGGGCGTCGGGATCCATCATCTCTCGCAGCCGGGCAAGACAGGCCTGATGCGACAGTTTCTCGAACTGGTAGCCTGTCGCCGAGACATGCGGATAGGCGTCGTCGGCGATGAGGTTGCGGGCGCGGATCTCGAACGGATCGCAGCCGATGGCCTCTGCCGCGCGCTCGATCAGCGCCTCGGTGACAGCACAGGCGATGGGATGGCCCACCGCGCGGTACTGGCTGGTCTGCACCTTGTTCTGAAAGGCGACCGAGAGCTTGCCGCGATAATCAGGCATCCGGTAGGGTGCCCCCATCAGGCGGATCACCTGATTGCCCTCGGCGGCGCTGGTGCGCGGATAGGCCGAGACCGCGCCGATCCGGGTCAGGTCGTCGACCTCCATCGCAAGGATTGTGCCATCTTCTGCCACCGCCATCCGGCCGTGCACTTCATGATCGCGCGCGTGGATGTCGGACACGAAGCTTTCCAGCCGATCCGCTACATAGCGCACCGGGCACCCGAGGATCAGACTGGCGGCGACGGCGCCCATCTCTTCATTGTAGACATGCAGCTTCATCCCGAAGGAGCCGCCTACATCCGGCGCGATGACCCGGACCTTGCCTTCCGGCAGCCCGAAGTGCCGGGCGTATACATCCTGAAACTGATAGGGGGTCTGAGTACCGTGATGCACCGTCAACGCCCCGCTGGCGGGATCGTAATCCGCCACCACCGCGCGCGGCTCGAGCGTCACCGCGGTATGGCGCCCGAAGGTGAAATCCGCTTCGACCACATGCGCTGCCTCGGCAAAGACCCGGTCCACATCCGGCGTTTCAAGCAGCGTCTCGTAGCAAAGATTGCTTTCGGCGGCCTCATTGGCCCGCGCGGCACCGGGCTGCAGCACCCGGGCCCCGCCTGTCACAGGCTCGGCGTCCTCGATATCCACCAACACCTGATCGGCGGCATCCTCGGCCTCGGCCCGGCTGCGCGCGAGGATCATCGCAACCGGTTGGCCGACCCAAAGCACCTCCTCCTCGGCGAGGATGTTCATCGGCGGGCTCTGCATACCCGCGAAATGATCCAATGTGCCGACCCAGGGCTGGCAGCGCGGGTTCAATTCCGCGGCAGTGAAAATACGCACGATGCCAGGGCAAAGCGATGCCGCCTCGGTGTCGATCTCGAGGATCCGGCCCTTGGCGATTGGGCTGCGCACGAAGACCGCGTGCAGCATCCGCGGCAGCGCAAGATCGCTGACAAAGCGCCCGCGTCCGGCAAGATGGCGGCGGGCGTTTTCGCGGCGCTGGGGCTGGCCGATATACACGGTCATTCCGTTGCCTCCGTGTTCGCCGACGCAGCCCGTGTCGGCTCTGTCGCCGCGGTCCGCGCCCGGCCGGTGGCGGCGATGGCATCGATGATCGCCTCGTAGCCGGTGCAGCGGCAGTAATTGCCCGACAGCGCGTTGCGGATTTCGTCGCGCGAGGGTGCCGCGTTGCGCGCCAGCAGCGCCTGTGCGCTCATCAGCATGCCGCTGGTGCAATAGCCGCATTGCAGCGCGTTGCGGTCGTGGAAACTCTCTTGCAGGTCGGCGACAGCCCCGGTTTCCGTCAGCCCTTCGACGGTCTCCACCTTGCCCCCCTCTGCCTGCACCGCCAGTACAAGGCAGGCATGCACCGGCACGCCATCGAGCAGCACCAGACAGGCGCCACAGGCGCCCATCTCGCAGCCCAGATGGGTGCCGGTGAGACCCAGATCATCGCGCAGGAAATCCGCAAGGCTGCTGCGCGGCGTCACCGCCTCTTGCACCGGGGCGCCGTTGACGGTGGTGTTCACGAGGACCTTCATGGCAGGGTCTCCATCTGGTTTAGCATCCGCCCCAGGAGGACGCGAGCAAGCTGCACGCGACGGTGCGCGGGGAAGCCCGGATCATCCGGAGGGTCGAGATCTTGGGCCAAGCTGGCCTGGGCGCGCGCAACGCTCTCGAGCGATAGCGGCTCGCCAATCAGCGCCGCCTGCGCCGCCCTGGCCCGCACCGGGGTGAACCCCACCGAGAAAAACGCGATCGAAGCATCGACAACTATGCCCTCCTCCAAATCGACCTGAACCGCGGCACCGACCATGGCGTAATCGCCCCGGCGACGCGCAATCTCGTCAAAGGCAAAGAGTCGGCCGACGGGGGGAAGGGGAACCTCCACCGCAGTGAGGATCTCGCCGGGAGCGAGGGTGGTCTCATACAGATCGAGGAAAAACTCATCGGCCGGGACGTGTCTGCGGCCTTCGGGCCCAATGATGTCGATCTCCCCGCGCAGGGCTAAAACCGCCGCGGGAAACTCCGAAGCCGGATCGGCCAGCGCCAGATTGCCGCCAAGGGTGCCTCGGTTGCGAATCGCGGGATGCGCCACATGCGGCGCGGCCAGCGCGAGTAGCGGCGCATGGCGCGCGACAAGCGGACTGTCCATCACCTCAGTGTGGCGGGTCATCGCGCCGATTCGCAGCACCTCGCCCTGCACCGCGACACCGTGAAGATCGGCAATTCCGGAGATGTCGATCAGCCGGGACGGTGCCTGAAGACGCAGTGCCATCGATGGCACGACACTGTGCCCACCCGATAGGTAGACCGCATCGCCCTCCGCTTCGGAATGAAGCTGCCAAGCTTCTTCCGCACTGCGTGCACGCAGGTATTCGAACGCTGGTAGTTTCACTTTCCCCCCTCCCCGGCCGAAAGCTTTCTCGACCAAAAATGACCACTTGGTTACTTACTAAAGGCACGGCACCGAATGCAGGTCAAGAAAAAATGACCACTTGGTTATTTTTTCAAATCCGCTATATTGCCGTGCAAAAAACGGACCGCATAAGGGACCGCATGATGTCAGACCTAAAGACTGAAACTGGACGTCCACGCCGTAAAAACATGCGCGCCGAAGAGCGCGAAAAACTTATTGTAGAGGAGGCAGTCCGATTCTTCGCGGAATCAGGTTTTGAGGGACAGACGCGCGAGCTCGCCAAGCGGATGGGGGTGTCGCACGCGGTGATATATCGCCACTTCGACAGCAAGGATGCGCTGATCGAGCGAGTCTACGATCATGTCTACTTGAAGCGCTGGAACCCGGATTGGGAGCATTTGATCCTTGATCGCGACCGCCCTCTGAAAGAGCGGCTGACGCAGTTCTACGTCGCCTACGCCGAGCGGGTCTTCGACTATGACTGGGTCCGGATATTCGTGTCTTCGGGACTAAAATCCTACGGGCTGACCGAACGCTATCTCGACATCATCCGTTCAAAGATCATCGAGCCGACAGCGCTGGAGCTACGCGCCTCGCGCGGCGACCCCGGAACGCCTGAAAATACTGAGCCACTCCCACCGACCGAAGAGATGGAGCTCTTTTGGGGTCTGCACGGGGCAGTGTTCTACATCGCCATTCGGAAGTTCGTCTACAACATGCCGCTGGAGATCGACGTGGAGGCCACGGTGCGGGCCACGGTGGCGAATTTCTTCGAAGGCGCGCTACGCGGAACCCACCAGAACGACACACCGGTGTCCTGACCCAAGGAGACGCTCCCACATGACGACAATTTGAGAAAACGTACCGTCTGTCGGAATTTTTCCCGGTTTCCCGGAAGATCTCAAATCGGGGACTGTTGCTTTGGTCATTCTAAAACTATTGGGTCCGTTGCATTAAGGGCAAAGGCCTGTGTTTATGGTCGGCATTGCGCGCCAATCATACAGCCTCCGCAAACAGTTTGGCCAACTTCGAATCTGAGTACTCTGCGTCATTGACGACTTCAGCCCGGGATGCTTGACCTGTGTCGCCTATACCTTCCTGTCCGAGCTACGCGCGTGGCCATAACCTTAAAACAGCGCTTCTTCCCGACGTGCTATGGGACCGAACTGACGTCGAATGCCCTTCTGAAATGGCAGGAAGACCGGAAGGTCGAGTGGCACTGCATCGCGCCAGGCAAGCCCATGCAGAACGGCTTTGTCGAAAGCTTCAACGGCCGCCTCCGGGACGAGTGTCTTCTGTAATCGGGGCGTGGCTGTCAAGCTGTCAGTCACTCTGGTCCCGTCTCGGGTCATGCTTCTGTCCGCGGTCCGCGTGGCGCTGCCGCATAATGGTGGTCGAAGGTGAGGCGGACCATGCTAAACGGCGAGCTTGCGGATCAGCGCGCATTGCAGCTCAGGCACTCGTGCGGCCTTCGCCTCATCCCCGTCCCTGACGGGAGCCGGTTGTGACCGGGTGCTGTATGCGCACGATCGACAGAAACTCAGATTATACCGCAGCCCCCAGCGGAACGGGGTCCCGTCGCGCCACATGCGGCGCATGACGACGGCGAGCTTCCTTACCACAGCGATTTTCGCCTTCTTCAGGTTACTGCGCTGCGCAATCCGCATGCCCCAGGCACGGATCGCCGTCCACTGCCGGGACCGGGCCAGCATCACGTGGGCCGCGGTAAACAGCGCCGTCCGGGTGAATGCCCCCCCGACCTGGAGATGCGACCACGGACGTCCGTCTCGCCCGACTGACATTGTCGGGGTATCAGCCCGAGGTGCGCTCCGACATCATTCGACCTTCTGAACCTGGCGGGGTCGTCGATCGTCGCCCTGAAGGCAAGCGCGGTCACCGGCCCTACGCCAGGGATCGTCATGAAACGGCGGCAAAGCTCATCGTTCTCGATCAGCCGCAGTAGGGCGCGATGGAGTTCGGCAAGCGCCTTCTTCATCGCGGCCCGTCCTGCCAACAGGGTTTCGATACACAGTTCGAGCAAGGGCTCACCCGTGACCAGCTCCCGCGCCCGGGCCTCAAAGTCCCGCGCCACAACTTTGCCGACATTCAGGCCGAACGGACGCAATACGCCGCGGATCTCGTTCTCATGGTCCCCGAGCTTGTTGACGTAGAACTCTCGCGCCGTCAGCAGCGTGCGCAACTCTTGGCTTCTGCGAGATTTTACATGAACGGCCTTGAACCAGCCAGATCGCACCAACTGGGCGATCGACCGGGCGTCGTTGCGGTCATTCTCGTTCCGGTTCATCGCGACCATGGCTGTCTTAGCATGGCGCGCCTCGAGGCACACGGCGGGCAGGTCGGCATCCTTGAAGCCGAAGAATAACCACTGCGAATGCGGCCCAGCCTCGAGGCCAACCCTCACGAACTCTCCCGCCGCTTCGCGCAGCGCGTCGGCGATGGCGTCGGGTTTCGAGGCAGCCTTCGCCTCCGGAACCATACGGCCTTCCTCATCCACCACACAGATGCTGGTCAGTTCCAGCGACACGTCCAACCCGGCATATAGCGCAACCACCTCTGATCCTCCCTGACCTGATACCTGCCGAAAAGAAGACCACCGGCGGGACCGGGAGCGAAGCCTCGATTACGCCATTTCAGCGAGAGCTTGTTCGCGATCCTGCTCCACGCCCAAGAGTTGATCGCGGCCTGGCGTAACGATTACAATCACCATCGCCCACATACGAGCCTCGACGGGCTCACCCCGTGGGAGTATCACCAACGGTCAATAGAGGACCAAACCCTGAACAGAGCAAACTAATAACCGCGGACTTTTTAGGGGAGCACGTCACTTGTGACGAAGTAGGCCGATGGGGGGCATCCACACCATCAGCGTCCGAAATTCGGGGAAGGCACCTCAAACTTTGGCCGCAGTTCAGTCGGCAAATGGGTCAAACGCGGAGAAATGTTGGTGCGCGATCGGGCCCTTGTGACAGTAGCGTCCTATGGGCGCTGGCTGTCGATGATCGCATAATGGAGGCGCTTTAGCAGCGCCCCCTGCTTCTTCTATGATCCTTAGGCTTAGTTCATGCCGTAGTTCGCACGGTCCAGCTTGTCGTAGATCTCCGCCTTCGCCAGCGCGGCTAACGCTTCGGTGTCGCGGTGATCCACATCGGCCAGCAGGTTAGCCCAACGATCCACGATGCGCTTGTAATCTTCCAGCAGCGCTTCGGGGTTCTCGATACCGCGGGTCTTGGCATTCTCTATCAGCACGGCCTCATCGGCCGTCACGAATTCTGCCAGCGCATCCGTCAAAGCCTGATCAGGCTCGAAGACTTCCATGCCGCGTGCTTCGGCAGCGGAAACGGCCTTTTCGACGTCCTTGTCGAATTCTACCCGGTGTTGCGCAAGATAGTAGGCCATCTGGTCGAATAACACGCCGCGCGACTCTTCCGACAGACCCTGCCAGAAGGCCGGGTTATAGCCCCACTCAAAGCCAGCATAGTAATTGCCCACGGCCAGCGTGTTCATGTGGGTCACCACATCCGAGAGAGAGAAGGAATCCAGCGCATCGGCAGCTGCCACAGCACAGTCGAGCGACCCTGTGTCGAGGCCGGTGTACATCTCGCTTGAAGGGATCGACACCGGCACCGCGCCGACGTATTCGGCAAAGCGCGACCAGGCGCCGCCAGCCATGCGCAGACGTTTGCCCTGAATGTCCTCATAGGTGGCGACGGGCGTATTGCACATCATGTAGTATTCGGAGGTCGAATAGCCGCCGCCGAAAACCACGCCGTTCTCTTTCCACTCGGCCAGCGCGGCCTCATTGGTTAGGCCGAACTCAGTCGAGGCGAAAGCCATGACCATCGGATCTGTGTTGTAGAAGGCGAAATTACCGATCAAATTGGCGACTGGCAGTTCGGAGGGTGTGTAGGTGCCCGCGTGATATGTCACCTGGGCCACACCGTCGCGCACGCCTTGCAAAGAGGCAGCAGGCGGCAGCAGCGAGCCGCCGGAAAATACGGTAAAGTTAACGTCGCCATTGGTCTTCTCGGCCACGCGCTCCGCAAACTCCACATAGGGTCCGCGGACCATGGAATGGCGTTCAGCAAAAAAATGGTTCGCGTTCTGTGCGACGGCGGCGGTACCGAGGCCACATGCCGCGAGGGCCAGCAGGGATATGTTCAGCTTCATTTTGTCGTCTCCTCCAAGTGAATATGGGTCACTGCGCCATGAGCGAGGGCAGAAACAGGCTGATCGCGGGGAAGGCGATCAGAATAAAAAGCGTCAGGGTGTCCATGGCGATGAACCACGTCGTGCCTGAGATAACGTCGCTGAGCTTTACCTCGCCCGACAGCGCGCTGTGCAGAACGTATAGGTTCAGTCCGACAGGCGGTGTCACCAGGCCGATCTCCAGCAATTTGATGCAGATGATGCCGAACCAGATCAGATTGATGTCGGCAGCCTCCAACACAGGCAACAGGATCGGCAGGGTCAACAAAATCAGGCCGATAGAGTCGATCACCATACCCAGGATGACAAAGAGTGCGGCAATCATCAGGATAATGACGATCTGGTTGTCCGAAACCGCCAGCATGGCGTCAGTCAGCGCGCGCGGCACGCCGGACAACCCCATGAAGCGGGTGAACATCACCGCACCGATGGATAGAAAGAAGATGGAGGAGGTCGCCAGCGTGGTCTGGCGAATTGCCTCGGCCAAGGCCTTTCGGGTCAGTGAGCGGCGCAGCAGTGCGACCGTCGCGGCAAGAAAGGCACCCACCGCCCCGGCCTCGGTCGGGGTGAAGAAGCCACCGAATATGCCGCCCAATACGCCCAATACCAGCACCGGGAAGGGCCAGACTGACCAGATCAAGCGCAGCAACTGCGTGCGGTCAATCCGTTCGACAACGGGTGGTGCCAACGCTGGCGTAACAGTGGCGCGGACGGTGATCATTGCCATATAGACGAGCGCCGAAAGCATGCCTGGAATGACGCCTGCGATAAACAACTGGCCGATCGATTGCTCGGTGAAAATACCGTAGAGCACCATGAGGATGGAGGGCGGGATAAGCGAGCCAAGCGTTCCGGAAGCCGCAACCACGCCTGTGGCCAGCGATGGGTGATATTTCGCCCTTAGCATCTCCGGCACGGCGATCTTCGACATGGCTGCAGTTGTCGCGATGGAGGAGCCGGAGGCGGCAGCGAAAAGCCCGCATGCCCCGACACTGGCAGAGGCCAACCCGCCCGGCACCCGCGCCAGCAACACACGTAGCAGGTCGAAAGCGCCCGCGGTCAGTCCGGTATTGGCGGCAATAAAACCCATGAACAGGAACATCGGAATCGCCGTCAGGGACCAGTCCCCAATCAGGTTGAAGGGCATCGCGCTGACGATGCCGAGGGCGGCTTGCAGGTTGAACATGAAGCTGATGCCGACAAACGACACCGCCATAAGCGCCGTCCCGATGGACATGCGGAAAGCCAGCAACCCGAACAAAGTACCGACACCGATCCAGCCAATTACAAGATTGCTCATGACAGGGCCCCATCAAGCTGGGATTGGGTCACGGGCTGGCCGCGCAGCACAAGTACGGCCCGCAGCAATGCTGCAAGACTGGCAAGCCCGAAACCAAGCGGCAAGACCATACGCGACGGCCATACGATGACTTCGCGTCCGCCCATGACAACCTCTCCCACGCGAAGCGCGCGGACGGCATCAAGGCCGCTGCGCCACGTCATGACGGCAAGGATCGCAGCAGCGGCCAAGAATCCGAAGACCAGCGCTGTTTTCTGGAGCCATGCGGGGAAGTGATTGAACAGCAGGTCTACCGAGATCTGCTGGTCCTGCATCTCGACAAAGGCCATCGGCAGCATGACCAACGCAACCATGTAGTAGTACGACGACATCTCGACGGTGCCCTGGATCGGTGCGTTCCACAGCAGTTTCGCGACGACGTCCGCCACGATGTTGAGCATCATCGCGATGACGCCAAAGCCGCCGACGAACATCAGCCATGAGCACAATCTGTTGAACAGCGTTAGCATCGGGCCTCCTCCCCATACCAAGACGGGATCTGGGCCCGTATCTCCAATTCAATCTCACCGCTCATGGTTCAGTTGACAAATAGTGATGGTTGATCGAGTGATAACGAAACGCGATCAATGTGGAAAAGCGAATGGACGACAGCCGGAAACCCACCCGCCTCGATTTGCGGCACTTGCGTTATGCTCTGGCCGTGGCAGATGCCAGCGGGTTCCGCGCGGCTGCTGAGATGCTCAATATCGCGCAACCCGCCATTTCAAAAGCCGTGAAAGACACGGAAACTGATCTTGGGTTCGCGATCTTTGACCGAAGCGGCCCGCGCGTGGTGCCTACGCCCGAGGGGGCGGTTTTCCTGGATGATGCGCGCCAGACGGTGGCGCAATTTACACGCACGATCCGCGCTTCGCGACAGAACGCTGGCGGCGCACGGGGACATATCATCGTCGGCTATTCCGCCCTCGCCAGCTCCCGGCAAATCTCCGAAGCCTTGGATTCCTTTCACCGCAGTGTACCGGGCGTGCAGGTCGAGATGCACGTTATGTCTACGGATAACATGCTGAAAAATCTGCAATCAGGCGTGATTGACCTCGGGTTCCTTCTGTCGCACCCCTCTGTCGGCGCGCCGGGGATCGCCCAAATGCCGGTCTGGAGTTCGCGTATCGGTGTGGTCGCCCCCGTCGGAGAGGCACCTGCGCGGCTGAAGGACTTGGAGGGTCGGCCCTTCGTCATGGGGTTACGGGAAAACTGGCGTTCGTGGCGCGCGCTTCTGGACAACGCTTGCGAACGGGTCGGGCTCAGTCCTGTGGTCGTGGACGAAGCTTGGGACGTGCAGGTGATTTTTCAGCGTGTGGCAGAACGGCGCGGCGTGACACTCTTTCCCACAAGTATCGCAGACAGCCTGCCCGCCGCGCTGGAGCTTGCGCCGCTCGACGGGCTGGACGCAGAGGCGACGATTTCAATGGCGTGGAGCATCAAGGCCGATACAGGGCTGCTGCGCCAGTTTCGCAATCACTTCACCCCGCTGGATTGATCGCGTTTGCTTATCGCATGATACCGCAAGTCTATTTGCGCAACCGACCCATAGCGCGATTTTATGCGCCTATGAAACAGACGCCAATTGCCCCCTTCGACCTGCCCGAAGCGCAGCCCTTTCTTTGTGAAGGTAGCGATACCGGATTTCTGTTTTTCCACGGGTTCACCAGCACGCCGCAGAGCGTGCGCGAAGTTGCCCTGCAAGTGCATGCAGCGAGTGGCGCGACAGTGTTTTGCCCCTTGCTGGCGGGCCATGGTGCAAGCCCCGCTGCGCTGGGACAGACCGGCCAGGCCGACTGGGTAGCGTCAGCCGAAGCGGCCCTTGAAACTTTATCGTCGCGCTGCGCGCGAGTGATCGTCGGCGGGCTGTCCTTGGGCGCGACGCTGTCGCTCAACCTCGCAGCCCGCATGCCCGAAAAGATACAGGGCGTGGTCAGTATCAACGGCTCGACCGGTCTCTATCGCCCCGAGGTGGTGGCGCCACTCTACGACGCGGAAGGGGCCGAGTTCATCAGCGGGATCGGATCCGACATTGCCGAACAGGGAGTGACCGAGATCTGCTATGACCGCATTCCGCGCGAAACGCTGAAAGAGCGCTTCCTTCTGACCAATGCCACCGGCGCGCTGCTGCCGCTGATCCGCCAACCCGTCCTGATCCTGCAATCGCGCCGCGACAACGTTGTTGATCCGAAGAACGCACCACGCATCGCGACATCGGTGGTATCGAGTGAGATACATCTCATCTGGTTGGAGCGGTCCTATCATGTGGCCACATTAGATTTTGACCGCGGGCTAATTGCTGAACGGATTGCCGAATTTCTGCGATCCGTGGCAAATTAGGCGAGGCGGATTACTCGCGGCGTAACGCTTCATCCGAGGTGTGCATCGGAATTTGAGAGACAACGCCAGCTCTGTTGCTACTGTCGGAAACCAGCGCTTCATGTAGCTTACTTCCCGGGCTGGACCTGCACCGTTGTCATTCCAGTGTGTACCCATGTGTGGCGGCGAACTTTTCGAAAGCCACGGGTGATTTCCAGCCGATGGGGCGTTGTTGAAGAACTCTTACCGCTAAGGATCCACATCGCGAATCCATGCGGTTAGGCGGCGCCGATGAGTAAGCCCGCACCTGCCCGCTACCGCACGACGAATTGGTCCAGCTACAACGATGCGCTCAAGAAGCGCGGTTCGCTTCTGATCTGGATGGATAAAGAAATGACCTGACCGCGCCACATGAAGGGCGACCAGGGCGCTCACCGGTCTGCTCGAACGCGGCGATCCAGTTCTGCCTGTCGCTCAAGGTTCTTTTCAAGCGGCCCCTTCGGCAGACAGCCGGGATGGTCACCAGCCTTTTGAACCTGGCGGGGCTGGACTGGCCCGTTCCTGATTTCTCTACGCTGTGCCGTCAGCAGAAAGCACTGGCCGTCCAGATCCCGTACCCTTCCCGAATGTCATTCATGTGCCGGACAATGGCCTTCTCGAGAATTTCCAGAACAGATACGTCCTGAAAATCGAAAAGGACACCGTCCTCGAGGCGTTCGAGCGTTGCCGCGATCTGGCGGAGTTTTAACTCCGGGATCTCAACTGAAGCTTCTCGCCATTCCGTTACGAAGTGCCTCGCATACCGGATGGCTCGAAGAGCAGCCCGCTCCTGAGGAGATTCCGGCTCGTAACCTGTTTCGTGTTGCATCTGAACCTCCCTCATGCAGCGATGTCGAAATCGAAGACTGGCAGATCAGACGCAGCATCGATGGCGCGCATGTGATCTTCCAGGCGGTCTGTCAAAAGACAGATCTCCTCAACCATCGGATCCATGGGATCGATTTCTGCGAAGAGCGCGTTTTCGAGGCGCAGCGGGTCACCAACGTATTTCAGAGTGAACAGC
>NZ_JBGFGM010000057.1:0-281 GCF_041224635.1 Leisingera sp. XS_AS12 | reverse complement strand
GCGGTCTGTTCGAGGGTGGCGGCCTGGCTTTCGGTGCGGTGCGACAGGTCGTCGGAGGCCTGGCTGATCTCGGCGGCGCCGCTGCGGATGCTGCCGGAGGCCGCGATCACCTGCTGCACGGTGGCGTTCAGGTTGCTGACGGTGCTGTTGAAATTCTGCCGCAGCTGTTCGTATTCCGGCGGGAAGGGGGTGTCGATGGGCTGCGAGAAGTCGCCCTCCGCCAGGCACATCAGGCCGTTGCTGAGGTTGTCGACCACCTGCTGCTGCTGGCGCTGCATCTC
>NZ_JBGFGM010000056.1:0-281 GCF_041224635.1 Leisingera sp. XS_AS12 | reverse complement strand
GTGCCGTTCTCTCGCGAGGCAAGGGCACTGGTGTATCAGCGCGCTAAAGGCGTCGAAGACAAGCGGCCTTTCGGCACCACCGAGAATGTCTATGGCTCCGGCTATGGCTGGATCACTCACTCGGCCGCTCCGGTCGATATTGAAGATAGCGATTTCCGTGTCACCATCGGCGGCCCCGATTGCCGCCAGCCCTATTCGGCGTCCCTGTTCAACATCTCGGCGATGAGCTTCGGATCCCTGTCGAAGAACGCGATCCTGGCGCTGAACACCGGCGCCAGGAA
>NZ_JBGFGM010000055.1:0-281 GCF_041224635.1 Leisingera sp. XS_AS12 | reverse complement strand
CACGCGGCTCATCCGACCACCTGTAGTCTCGGGGCCTGCGGTCGCCCGCCCGGCCGTCCCACGGCAAAGCGGTGCGCCAGGGCCAGGCCTGCGCGAATCACATGCGGGTCCATCTGGCCCTGAGTCACCTCGGCCACCGCTTCCCGCGCCGGCGGGGTCTCGTCCCGGCGCATGTGATGCAGCATCCGCAGCAACGCCGCCTCATCCGCCGTGACGCAGGCACGGTTCTCCAGATCAAAGGGGCTGATGCAGGCGAACTGCCCGTCGCGGCACTCCAGCAC
>NZ_JBGFGM010000089.1:0-410 GCF_041224635.1 Leisingera sp. XS_AS12 | reverse complement strand
GAACCCGCGCGTCCGCCAATCCAGTCTGGGACCCGCCCACCATGGCCGGATCAGCAAGGTCGGCCGCAGCCATGCCAGCGCCATGCTGGTCGAGGCGGCCTGGGCCGCGGCGAAAGCGCCGGGTCCGTTACGCGCCTTCTTCATCCGCATCCGCGCGCGGCGCGGACATCAGATCGCCGCCGTCGCGGTGGCGCGCAAGCTTGCGGCCCTTTGCTGGCACATGCTGACCAAAAACGAAGACTATCGCTGGGCCCGGCCCAGCCTGGTGGCCCACAAGCGCCGCGCCATGGAACTGGCGGCCGGGCAGCCGCAGAAAAAGGGTAATCGGCGTGGTGCAGGCTATGCCTACAATGTGAAGGAGCTGCGCCACCAGGAAGCCAAGATCGCTGAGCAAGCGGAGAAAAGCTACG
>NZ_JBGFGM010000054.1:0-1271 GCF_041224635.1 Leisingera sp. XS_AS12 | reverse complement strand
CCTCATGCAGCGATGTCGAAATCGAAGACTGGCAGATCAGACGCCGCATCGATGGCGCGCATGTGATCTTCCAGGCGGTCTGTCAAAAGACAGATCTCCTCAACCATCGGATCCATGGGATCGATTTCTGCGAAGAGCGCGGTTTCGAGGCGCAGCGGGTCACCAACGTATTTCAGAGTGAACAGCTCGTGCAGGGCGACGAGATCGAGACGGGCACGGCGGCTCAGCTGCCGGGTCAATCCGAGATGATCCAGCAGATATTGAACGCGATTCAGGGCCTTTCCGCCCCCCAAAACGAGGGCAGCATTCTGCAGGCCCTCATTGTTCTCGGAAAGAAAGAGAAAGAGGGCCTGAACGGCAGGTGAAGGGGATGTGTGCATAGCGCGACTCCTTGTTAGTGGTTTGCTGCCACTCAGGGCAGCTCAAGAAGGGGGCGGAGCGTCGCTGTTTTGTTCCTTTTCAGTTTTCGAATGACTTTGTTTTCTGCGCGGTCTCAACTTGAAGACTGCGCGGAAAACAAAGGTCTTCGATCTCTTCGTGATTGTGGGTTCGGCCAGATAATCAAATTCTCCTTCGGCATCATCACCATTCAAGCCTCATTCCTTGCTTTCCCTGATCCCTGAGTTTCGCCTCGGCAGCAACCCGACCGCTGTCCACCCAAGCGATACCAACCTCGATGGGCCAGCTTTTGGGCGCCAGACTTGACGCTTCGAAATCGATGAAAACAGGGTCCATGGTTCTTCCTTTTCTCAGGGTTGGAGGACGCTTTTCAGCGCATTCTCACCTCGAGGGATGCGCTGAAAAGCTCGCGTCCAAGCCCGTTTCAGGTGAATTCAAAGAGCTTCAAGTTCACGCCGCCGACCATATCCTCAAAGGCTTTCTGTCCTTGCAGGCGCTGTGCTTTTGCAACCATTTGGTCCTGGTAGTCCGCGGCTGTCCTTGGTGATTTCTGGCCGTTGGCCGCCAGGGCCATGTCCGTTCCGGCAGCCCCCAACTCAATACCCAGAAAGGTATGCAGGATGGTGCGGGCAATATGCTCGCCGGTTCCGAAAACACTGCGCCAGCAATCGGATATATAATTGTAGCCCACACCTACCCCGTCGTTTCGAACGAAGAGCGGCCGATTGGACTTCAGGCAGCCGTTGCGCATCTGGTCGAGCCAGGCCTCGTCACACCCCCTGAGGATCAGTGCATCAATGAATACATTCAGCCGGGGATCAATTTCCGCGTCATAAGTCTCATCATCCTTGGACAGGGTGATGTGCAGCTCA
>NZ_JBGFGM010000049.1:0-367 GCF_041224635.1 Leisingera sp. XS_AS12 | reverse complement strand
GTAAATCGGGTGATCATGACCAGGACTCCCTTGGGGTTCACTCTTGAAAGTCCTTCGCCTCTAGGGCCGATTTACCGGGGTAAATCGGCCACCACGATCATGCTACCAACCGCTGGTTCACTATGGATGCGAACGGCTGGCATGATCGATTTACCGCGGTAAATCGTCGGCCATCGTCAGGATGGCTCTCGAGGTCATTGAGGAAAGCCCTTCGCCTCTGCGGCCAGTTTACCGCGGTAAATCGGCCACCACGATCATGGTACCAACCGCTGATTCACTATGGATGCGAACGGCTGGCATGATCGATTTACCGTGGTAAATCGTCGGCCATCATCAGGATGGCTCTGGGCGGAATTGCGGAAAGCTC
>NZ_JBGFGM010000048.1:0-390 GCF_041224635.1 Leisingera sp. XS_AS12 | reverse complement strand
CGGCTCTCCGGTCTAAGGCGGATGCATGATCCGTCGTTCAGCCAAAGCCGCCCCTTCTTTGGTTGCTTCGGTGGCACTTTGAGCCCCTCTCGCCGCCACAGACGTTCGACACGGCCGTCGCCGATCTGCCATCCCGCGTCTCTAAGCAGCACTGCGACCCGGCGGTAGCCATAGCTGCCGTATTGCCTGGCCAGTTCAATCATGTCCGCCACGAGCCGGTCTTCATCTTCCCGGCCTCGCGATTGATACCTTTGTGTTAATCGATGCTGCCCCAGCACCCGGCAGATCCGGCGTTCCGACACTTTCATCTCGCTGCGTATCAGCTCGATGCAGGCGCGCCGACGGGCGGGGCTCAGAAGATTCCCCGGGCCGCCTCCTTCAGGATGAGCT
>NZ_JBGFGM010000045.1:0-71895 GCF_041224635.1 Leisingera sp. XS_AS12 | reverse complement strand
GGTTCCGGCGATGGTGACGGATCCGGTCGGATCGTCGTTGACGTTGGTCACGGTGGCCGTTGCGGCACTGGTCACGCTCTCGGTCGTGCCTTCACCATCGGTATAGGTTGCTGCGACGGTGATGACCGCGCCGACATCGTCCTGGGTAAGCGTGTAGGTAACTCCGGTAGCGCCGGAAATATTGACGCCATCACGTTGCCATTGGTAGGCAATCGTGCCAAGCCCGTCCTCATCCGCGAGTGTATGGGTGGCTGCTAGCGTTTGTTTCTCGGTGGCGGTTCCTACGATGGTGACGTTGCCTGTCGGATCGTCGTTAACGTTGGCGACCGGGGCAGTTCCTGCACTGGTTACGCTTTCGGTTGTACCTCCGCCATCGGTGTAACTAGCTACGACCGTTATTGTCGCGCCGACATCTTCTTGGCTCAGGGCATATGTGCTTGCAGTGGCTGCGGTTATGTCGACACCATCGCGTTGCCACTGATAAGTGACCGAGCCAAGCCCGTCCTCGTCCGCCAGAGAATTGGTGGCGGTCAAAACTTGATCCTCGGCAGCGGTGCCGACAATGTTGACGCTGCCTGTGGGCGCGTCGTTAACGTTGGTCACAGCTGCTGTGGCGGAGCTGGTGACGCTTTCGGGGTTACCGGCGTTATCAGTGTAGCTAGCTGTTACTGTGATTGCAGCTCCGACATCGGTTTGGGTGAGGGTATAGGTGCTGCCGTTTGCCCCGCTGATGTCGACACCATCACGTTGCCATTGATATGAAATCGTGCCTACGCCATCCGCGTCCGAAATTGAATTGGACGCGGTGAGTGTTTGCCCCTCAGACGCCGTCCCTGATATAGTAACGGAACCAGTCGGGGGCTGGTTAATTGGTGGTGTGTAAAAACTTGAGTAGGCGTACTGAGAAAGCGCTGTGCTAGACGCGACGGTAAAAGTTGTGCCGTTCACGAATGTGTCATACGCGGTAGCATCAAGTGGCACAACAATTCCACCTGAGTTTCCTACGCCTGCCATCCAGACGGCTTGGCCACCGTTGCTTAACGTAAATTCGTATAGCGAATACGGGCCATTATAAGCAGTCGAACCAGATGGGATGCCGGTATAGGTGAACTCAGTATTCGCTCCGACGTCCACAGTCGAGTTTTCGTCGCCAATGGTCGCATCACGTGCGCCTCCCATCACTTGGGGGTTGCTAGCAAAGCTGCTCCATACACTTTCCCAAGTGGCGAATACGACAAAATCAGACATAAGAAATACTCACTGTATAAGTTAAATTCGATGGTTCAGCGAAAAATTCACTGTGGAGGGTTGGGGGTTACTGGATCAAAGGGTATGTGTGCCGGCCCGGTTGCAGCAAGCGGATCGGATTGACGCGGTTGGGCGTACTGTACGCAGTAAGGAGGTCGGCCTGGAGAACGCCAGAGTTGTCCAGTTCGCTTTGGTGAAAGCTATTGAGACGAGTTCGGAAAGGGGCATTGCACCTCCGGAAACATACTTAACCAATCTACTTCGGCACACGCATCCGTAAGGTTTCGAGGCTTCGCTAGGAAAGAAAAGATTTCCAAGCGCCAGCGCATCTCGACCTTATGGCGGCGAGTACGTGATCACGGCGTTTGGACCTAACCGCTTAGGTTAAGCATTTCGACAAGCTGGATCAGGCCTGTCCGTCTTCAAACAAAGCAAAGGCTACACCTTCTCAGGTTGTGAAGCAAGTTCACAAATCAAGTACGTTTCCTGCAGGTGAGTACAGTGATATGCGGTTTTACTCTTTCACGTTTTGTTCACGTTGTGTCTTGTGAAAAAAAACACCTGAACCCACTGAATTCTGGAAGGTTTCGTGAGATTTAGGTTCTGGCGCCGCAAGGCGTGGGGGTTCAAGTCACTTCACCCGCACCATAATTTCATATTCTCCTGAAGAATTTCTCGCCCGCGTCACGCGCCCCTTAGGCGTGGCCAGGCCCCGGTAAGTATTTCCTCGGACGGCGGGTCGAGTTTGGGAAACGGTTCGCTCGCCTTGCAAAGGCGCCCGCGCGTTCATGGTCGAAACGCTGCGCGCCAGGTCTCGATAGGCGGGCCTGATAACAGAAGCTTATCTGTAGGGTGGGAAATGGCGCACCTGAGAGGATTCGAACCTCTGGCCTCTGCCTTCGGAGGGCAGCGCTCTATCCAGCTGAGCTACAGGTGCGTCGTTAAGGCGGGGTATAGCGGTGCTTCGAAGTTGCTGCAATCGAAAAAAGTGCTGGTTTCCAAAAACATCGCAACGGTCGGCGTGAGGCGGGTTATCAAGCTGAAAAAAAACAAAAGCCCGCACGTGGAACGCGCGGGCCATTCGGGCTCTGGAAAGTTCAGGGTGCAGTTCTGGCAGTCAGCCGCGCCAGGTGCGAACGACCCCGCAATCCATGTGCACGAAGTTCGAGCGGTAGTATTTGCCGACGCCGCCTGCGCGGCAGGCTTCGGCGGCACTTGCCATCTGCGACACCGAGCGGGAGGCCAGCCGAAGGTCCGCGGCCTGGCCGCGCATGTGGAGGGACTTCTTGGCGACACCGCGGGAGCGGCTGCGCAGCATCGCGTTCGTCTTGGGGCTGCGATAGCCGGACAGCAGCAGGTAGGGTTCATTCACGTCCAGGAGGTTATGCGACGCAGCCATGATGTCGATGGTGCGAAGGTCGATTTCCTTGACCTGGTCCGTCCGCCAGTCGCGCATGAAATGGTTCACTTCACGCAGGGCTTCCTTGATGTATTTTCCGTCAATCCAATACACCATGTCCAGCCGTTCGCCGGTGCGACCGGAGTACATTCGGATACGCCGGATGTCCCCGCCGCCGCGGAGAAAGCCTGCTGCATTGGAGAAGGTCGGAGCTGCCGCAACCGCGGTTGCTGCAAAAACACCCAAAAGAGAACGCCGGGAAAATCCCGTGCCCGCGGTTCCTGCCATGTTTCTACGTCGTCCCGTACGATTTGTGATCTTGCCTGAGTACCCGATGTTACGGGCCCGTTAACCTTCCTGATCGTTAACGTGCGGCTTGTATGACACAGCCGCCAATTTGTTCCAACATTTCTTTGCCGGGGTGACGCTTCGGGGCGTATTTTCGGCGATTTTTTGCGCAAAAGGGGACGAGGATGGAACTTTTCCCCGCGACTGTTGCTTGTGGGCGTCATAGACGCGGCGCCGGTGCATCACGGTTAATATTTCGTATTTTTGATTGGACATTCCGGGCTGGCATTTACCAGTCTTTCAGATAGGCACTGGCAAAACAGAACTTTAGGCAGATCAAGGATCGAGTACATCATGGCGGGCAGAGCTGCTGGAAAATTCATGCCGGGACTGAAGGCGGGCCTTTTTGCCCTTGCGCTCGGAGGCGCCATCGCAGGCAGCATGACCGTGCCAGCGGTGGCGGAAGTGCCGGCGGCTTTCCGCCAAGCAGTCGCTGAGGCGGCGTCCCAGTCCGAGGCTTTGGCGAGTTTCTACCGGGAAAACGGCTATGAGGCCATCTGGACCGGGCAGGACCAGGCCTCGCGGCTGCGCCGCAGCGCATTGCTGACGGCGATGGGCGAAACTGCGGCGCACGGGCTGCCGGATCGGTCGGGTGAAGTGAACCGGTTACTGCAACAGATGCGCGATGCCCAAAC
Organism: Leisingera sp. XS_AS12; assembly: GCF_041224635.1. Lineage (NCBI taxonomy): Bacteria > Pseudomonadati > Pseudomonadota > Alphaproteobacteria > Rhodobacterales > Roseobacteraceae > Leisingera > Leisingera sp. XS_AS12. Next base: position 68,265 of record NZ_JBGFGM010000045.1, on the reverse strand, counting down.
GATCCGCGACTTCGGCGAAGTAGAAGTGGCGCTGAGCCAGGCGCTGGTGAACTACGCGACCGATCTGCAGACTGGCATCCTCCAACCCCAAAGGATCGACGACGGCATCGTGCGCAAAAAGCACAGTGTCGATGCGAAAGAATTCCTTTTTGGCATACGCGACAATCAACCTTTTGCCTTTATGCGCTCCTTGGTTCCCACATCATCGCAGTATCGTGCGTTGCAGCGCGAGAAACTGCGCCTTGAAAAGCTGATCGCGGCCGGAGGCTGGGGGCCCACGGTGAATGCCAAGAAGCTGGAACCCGGTGACGAAGGGGCTGCTGTCGTGGCCTTGCGCAATCGGCTGATGGCGATGGGGTATCTGGGGCGTAGCGCTTCGGGACGCTATGACGCATCGTTGGAACGCGCTGTGCAGGCCTTCCAATCCGATCACGGACTGGCGGTTGATGGTGTGGCCGGGGCCGGAACCCTGGCCGAGGTGAATCGCCCCGCCAGCGATCGGCTGAAGTCGATCCTGGTTGCGATGGAGCGCGAACGCTGGCTGACTCCGGATCGTGGCGAACGTCACGTCCTCGTCAATCTGGCTGACTTTTCCGCCCAGATTATCGATGACGGTGATGTGACCTTTGAAACGCGGTCGGTGATTGGCAAGAACACGCATGACCGGCGTAGCCCTGAATTCTCTGACGAGATGGAGCACATGGTCATCAACCCGAGCTGGTACGTGCCGCGCTCGATCATCACCAAGGAATATTTGCCCAAGCTGCGGAACAACCCCAATGCCGTCGGACACATTGAAATCACGGATCGGCGTGGCCGGGTGGTGAACCGCAGCTCGGCGGATTTTTCGCAGTACACAGCGCGGAATTTTCCCTATGCGATGCGACAGCCCCCGAGCCGCAGCAATGCGCTGGGGCTGGTGAAATTCATGTTCCCCAACAAGTACAATATCTACCTGCATGATACGCCGCAGAAGAGCCTTTTCGGCCGCGAAGTGCGGGCCTTTTCGCACGGCTGTATCCGTTTGGCGGAGCCGTTTGAATTTGCCTATGCGCTGCTGGCGCGACAAACCGAAGACCCGAAGGCCTTCTTCCACCGAATCCTGAACAGCGGCAAGGAGACCAAGGTGGTGCTGGAGAAGAAAGTGCCGGTTCATCTGATCTACCGCACCGCAGTCGTGTCCAGTTTGGGACACGCCGAATTCCGTCGGGACGTATATGGACGTGACGCGAAGATCTGGGCGGCTCTGGAGCGGGCAGGGGTGGTGCTGCCTAGCGTTCAGGGGTAGATACCAAGCCCAAACAGGATTTTCCGAGAGGGCTTGCCATGTTTACCATCCGCCAGATCGCCGATGCCCTGGGGGTCGAAGCTCAGGGGGACCTGGAGCTGACCGTCACTGGGGCCTCTGAGCCGCAAGATGCGGGTCCAGAGCACCTCGCCATGGCGATGGCCCCCAAATACGCAGAGCACCTGGCTGAGGGCAACGCGCAGGCCGCGATGCTGTGGGAAGGCGCGGATTGGCAAGCACTGGGCTTGCGGGCAGCGATCTTTGCGCCGCGTCCGCGCATGGCCATGTCTGGCCTCACGGCCATGCTGGACCCTGGTCAGGGCTTTGACGGTGGCATTCACCCGAGCGCCGTTATCCACGCGACGGCGGAACTTGGCACAGAGGTGTCGGTTGGCCCCTTCTGCGTAATCGGACCGCGCGCGCGCATTGGCGACGGTTCGGTCATCGGGCCACAGTGTTTCATCGGCGCGGATGTCGTGATCGGTCGCGCGGCACAGCTGCGGGAAATGGTGTCGATCGGAGCCCGTGCCACGATCGGCGACCGGTTTCGGGCACAGCCCGGCGCGAGAGTTGGCGGCGATGGCTTTTCCTATGTGACCCCCGAAGTGTCGGGTGTTGAAAACGCCCGCAAGTCCCTGGGCGACCAGGGCGAGGCCAAGGCGCAGAGCTGGGTGCGTATCCATTCCCTCGGTGCCGTCACCATTGGCGATGATGTCGAGCTGGGCAGCAACTGCACCATCGACAATGGCACCATTCGCGACACTGTGATTGGAAGCGGCAGCAAGCTCGACAATCTGGTGCATGTTGGTCACAACACCCGGGTTGGCAATGACTGCCTGCTGTGCGGTCAGACCGGTATCTCCGGTTCGGTTGATATCGGCAACAACGTGGTCCTTGGCGGCCAATGCGGCGTCGCCGACAATCTCTTTATCGGCGATGGTGTGGTTGCCGGTGGCGGTACCAAGATCCTCTCGAATGTACCCGCCGGCCGTGTGATCATGGGCTATCCCGCGGTGAAGATGGACACCCATACCGAGATGTACAAAGCGCAGCGCAGGTTGCCTCGATTGATGCGTGACATCGAATTGTTAAAAAAGGCTGTTTTCAAGTAACGATCCACTCACTACATCAGCCGCAGCCTAAAGATCGGGGATCACTTCATGAGCACGCAGGACAAGGTTATTGAAATCATTGCAGAACAAGCCGTTCTGGAGCCATCGGATGTAACCCTCGACAGCACACTCAGCGATCTGGGCATCGACAGCCTGGGGCTGGTGGAGTGCATTTTCGCGATTGAGGAAGAGTTCGATATTTCGATTCCCTTCAATGCCAATGAGCCGCAGGAGAGTGATTTCGACATTTCCAACGTGGCCGCCATCGTGGCGGGCATCGACAAGTTGATCTCCGAAAAGGTCTGAGCCGCGATGAAGCGTGTTGTCATTACCGGGGCCGGAACCATCAACGCCTTGGGCCATTCGGTGCCCGCAACACTGGAAGCGCTGCGTGAAGGCCGCTGCGGAATCGGGCCGCTCGAGTTTCGGGACGTCGACCGCCTGGCGATCAAGATCGGCGGCCAAGTGCGTGATTTCGATGCGGAAGGACGCTTCAATCGCCAGCAGCTCAGCCTTTATGACCGCTTCACTCAGTTTACTCTGACGGCGGCGCAGCAAGCGATCAGCCAGTCCGGGCTGGAATTCCATGGCGAACTGTCCGCCAAGGCTGGGGTCGTACTCGGAAATTCGGGCGGCGGCATGCAGACGCTGGATGAAAACTATCGCAGCGTCTACGAGGACGGCAAAAACCGTGTGCACCCCTTTGTGGTGCCGAAACTGATGAACAATGCCGCGGCCGGGCATGTGTCCATGCAGTATAACCTCAAGGGGCCAAGCTTTACGGTCTCCACAGCCTGTGCTTCATCGAACCATGCGATGTCGCAGGCATTCCAGATGGTGCGCACGGGCATGAGCCCGGTGATGATCACCGGCGGGTCGGAGTCCATGCTGTGCTTTGGCGGGGTTAAGGCCTGGGAAGGTTTGCGGGTCATGTCCAAGGACGCCTGTCGCCCCTTCAGTGCCAACCGAAATGGAATGGTGCAGGGGGAGGGAGCCGGCATTTTCGTGTTTGAAGAATACGAACACGCCCGTGCCCGCGGTGCGGAAATCCTGTGTGAGGTGATTGGTTTCGCCATGACCTCCGACGCTTCCGACATCGTGATGCCCAGCAAACAAGGTGCGGCACGGGCGATTGCCGGTGCACTGCGGGATGCCGGAGTGGACAGGTCAGAAGTTGGCTACATCAACGCGCATGGCACCGGAACTGCGGCCAATGACAAGACCGAATGCGCGGCAGTCGCCGATGTGTTTGGCCCGCATGCCGACCGGCTGATGATCTCTTCGACCAAGTCGATGCACGGGCATCTGATCGGCGGCACCGGGGCGGTTGAGCTTCTGGCCTGCATCATGGCGCTGCGCGATGGCGTGATCGCACCCACGATCGGCTATGAAGAGCCCGACCCGGAGTGCGCCCTGGACGTCGTGCCGAACGAGGCACGCGTCGCGCGCGTCGAGGTGGCCTTGTCAAACGCCTTTGCCTTTGGCGGGCTGAATTCGGTCCTCGCGCTGCGCAAGGTGTGATGTCGCAGCCCTGTCAAACTGAAAACGCCGCGTCCTCCTGAAAGGCGCGGCGTTTGAATTTGAAACTTGTGGTCGCGTTTACTGCTTGACCACATCCACCACATTGTAGCCGGCGGTGAACCCCTTCAGGGACAGATCCATTTCCACGACCTGGTCGGGGGCCGGGGCGGGGCGCAGAGACAGGACTGCTTTCTGGCCCTTCTTGAACGCATCGATATCGCCCTGGGTCAGCCCAATCTGTGCCACGCAGCCCATCGGGTTGCAGAAGGAGTAGTTGTAGCGCTTGGCAGGCGCACCATCGACCGAAATGGTCAAGGCTGCCGGCAGCAGGGTCTCGAGAGGGACGATGACCGTGGCACCGGCGACGGCCTGACCGCCTTCCTGTTCGATGCGGAACAGCGAGACTTCGGCAATCGGGTTGCCTTCGGGTCCGGTCAGAATTTGCAGCAGTGAGCAGGGGTCGGTTTCGCCCTCGGTCTTGACGCAGGCAAGCTCCCAGTCGCCGTGGGTCTCCTTGGAGTAGCGCTGACCCAATTTCGGGCCATCCTCTACCGGCTGACCGAGATCCAGAAGGTTGTCGGCAGTGGAACCGCTCTGTTCTCCCTGTTCGGTCTGTGCGTTCTGCTCTGTGCTGTCCTGCGCTTCGGTCGCATCGCTTGCGGCTTCTTGCGCGGCGAGCGGAGCTGCCATGGCAAGAACGGCTGCCAGCGTGATCGGGGTCAGGGACTTCAACATGAATGCCTCTTTTTTCTAAGGACGCTAACGATGCGTTTAACACGCTCCCCGGCAGGTGTCAGGTCAATATGGGACAGCAAAGGAGGATTTCCGCCGAAGCCTCCTGAGGGCGAAGCTGCTGTCAGGTAACAAAAAAGGGAACCCAATGGCCCCCTTTTTCGTGTGTGCGTCTCCCCGTCGGACTGGCCGACTTAGTTATTGAGTAGGACGTTACGAAAGCGCTGAGCGCCGGTCAACACGCAAGTTCAAAAAAATCAGAAACCGACAGGGTTTGAGAGACAACTCTTCCGATATAGTAATTTTCAACACGAAGACCAGTCGTGATTGCCTAAAAAGAAGGCCGTGCACGAAGCACGGCCAGTCTGACAGGGAGGAAATGTCCGCTCCGGCAATCGCGTCCTCCGGAAACGGTCCTGTTCACTATGGCACCAAAAGGTTAACGCTGTATTATTATCCACAGGCGTTAAGGCCCAGGCGGCGCAGGACATTTGACAGCTCACCGAAACAGGTGAGGGCAACAGGATTGGAACACGCTATGGCGGAATCGATTTTTTTGGGTGGCGGGGGCGAAGACTATAGTGCGCCGCAATCATTGGCTTTGAAGTATGCCAACCGCCACGGGCTGATTGCCGGGGCAACCGGCACTGGCAAGACCGTCACGCTGCAGATCCTTGCTGAAGGATTTTCCAACGCGGGCGTTCCGGTCATCCTGGCCGATGTGAAGGGAGATCTCTCTGGCTTGGCGAAATCTGGCAGCCCCCAGCACAAGTTGCACGGGGCCTTTGGCGAGCGGGCGGCCAAGATCGGCTTTCCTGACTACAGCTATCATGCCTGCCCGGTGACGTTCTGGGATCTTTACGGCGAACAGGGCCATCCGGTCCGTACGACCGTTGCCGAAATGGGGCCATTGCTGTTGTCGCGTTTGCTTGAGCTGAGCGAAGCGCAGGAAGGGATTTTGAATATCGCGTTCAGACTGGCGGACGAGCAGGGATTGCCGCTTCTGGATCTGAAGGATCTGCAAGCGCTGCTGGTTTGGATCGGAGAAAATCGCGATAAGTTGTCGTTGCGCTACGGCAATGTTTCGACGTCCTCCATCGGGGCAATTCAGCGTCGTCTTCTGGTCTTGGAAAACCAGGGCGGCACCCGCCTGTTCGGCGAGCCGGCGCTGGAGCTGAGCGATCTTATGCGCTGTGATGCGGACGGGCGGGGGATGGTCAATATCTTGGCCGCGGATCGGCTGATGGCTGCACCCGGGTTATATGCGACGTTTCTGCTTTGGTTGCTGAGCGAGCTGTTTGAGGAACTTCCGGAGGTTGGCGATCCCGAGAAGCCGCGGTTGGTCTTTTTCTTTGACGAAGCCCACCTGTTGTTCGAGGACGCGCCAAAGGCGCTGATCGACAAGGTGGAACAGGTGGCCCGACTGATCCGTTCCAAGGGCGTTGGCATCTACTTCATCACTCAGAACCCGGCCGACGTGCCCGAAGACATCCTGGGGCAGCTCGGCAACCGCATTCAGCATGCACTGCGCGCCTTTACCGCGCGAGACCGCAAGAACCTGCGACTTGCAGCGGAAACCTACCGGGAGAACCCGCGCTTCTCGACCGAGGATGCAATCCGCGAAGTCGGCGTGGGCGAGGCGGTTACCTCGATGCTGCAAAAGAAGGGGGTTCCGGGCGTTGTCGAACGAACGCTTATTCGTCCGCCCAGTTCCCAGCTGGGCCCGATAACCGCGCAGGAACGGGCCGCTTTCCTGCAGGCCTCTGATATGGAGGGAAAATATGACGCGCTTAAAGATCGCCGTTCGGCGTATGAGATCCTCGCCCAGCGGGCCGAAGTTGCCGCCAAGGCTGCAGAGGAGGCCGAGACCGCCGCGGAAGAGGCGGATGAACCGATGTCGCGGGAATTCAACGCAGCCCGACGCTACAGTGGTACAAGGGTCAGCCGGTCCACGGCCCGCCCCCAACGCCAAAAGGAGACGTTTTCGTCGGCTATGTCGCAGGCTGTGATCAAGGAGCTGAAAGGAACCACCGGGCGCCGCATCGTGCGGGGCATCCTGGGAAGCCTTTTCAAGGGGCGCTGACGTTCGGCGCCTATTCACCCGCCCAGCGCTGGCGCGGATACAGAACCCACAAAAGAGAAACGCCGCCCGGATCTGTCCGCGCGGCGTTTGTTGTTACTTCTTTGTTGTTACTTCTCAGGGATCAGTCCTCGGGGACTGAACCTGAGGACAAGCAGCAATATCAAGCCCATCGTCAGCAGACGCATATGGGAAGCGCTTTCTAGCAGATGCGCCTTCAGTGGGCTGCCATCGGCCATGCCGGAGGTGATCGCTTCGATCAGCAGAAGGCCCATCGGTTCCACCTTGATCCAGAAGAACCAGATCAGCATGCCGCCCAGAACCGCGCCAAAGTTGTTGCCGGAACCACCAACGATCACCATCACCCAGATCAGGAAGGTGAAGCGCAGCGGGTTGTAGGTGCCCGGCGTCAGCTGGCTGTCAAGGGTGGTCATCATGGCCCCGGCTAGGCCGCAGATTGCCGAACCCAGCACGAAGATCTGCAAGTGACGACGGGTGACATCCTTGCCCATCGCCTCGGCGGCGACTTCATTGTCGCGAATTGCACGCATCATCCGGCCCCAGGGACTCTTGAGAGCCATCTGGGCCATCCAGAGCAGCACAAGCAGGACCACCGTGAACATGACTGCGTAACCGGCCTTGACGTAGATGGTCGAGGCTACCACGGGGTCAAGTCCGAGCCCGGTCGCCTTCTCGACAAAGGAGGGGTCGTTCTGCAGGTCCACTTCATAGGGCAGTGGGCGCGGCAGGCCCACGACGTTCTTCACGCCGCGCGACAGCCAGTCTTCGTTCTTCAGTACCGCAATGATGATTTCCGCGATGCCCAGCGTTGCAATCGCGAGGTAGTCCGACCGCAGCCCCAAGGCGGTTTTGCCAATCAGCCAGGCGGCACCTGCGGCCAACAGTCCACCTGCGGGCCAGGCCAGAAGCACCGGCAGGCCGAGGCCGCCAATATTGCCCTGAAGCGCCGGGTTGATTTCTTCGATGGCACTTACGGCCGGGTCAAAAATTGCCCGGTAGACGAAAAAGCCCGCGGTCAGAACAACGGTAAGCACCAGTGCTCTCGGTTTGCCCGTCGGCATGACCTTGGTGATCATCACGGCGGCGGCAATGGTCAGTGCGCCCAACACCAGCGCGGTGACGATACCGAAGCCGCCTGCGGTCCAGGCTTCAGGAATAACGGGCGTCGCGGTGAGGACCACCGCCAGACCGCCCAGCGCGGTAAAGCCCATGATGCCGACGTTGAACAGGCCGGCAAAGCCCCATTGGATGTTCACACCAATCGCCATGATGGCCGAGATCAGCCCCATGTTCAGGATTACCAGCGCCGAGTTCCACGAGCCGGAGAAAAACAGGGCGTCCGTCGCCCCCTCCAGCAGGATCAACACGCCAACAAGCGCAAACAGCAGTGTATGTTTCAGGGTTTCACTCATACTGCTTTTCCCTTGAAGAGGCCGGTAGGCTTGAACAGAAGGACGACGATCAGGATCGCGAAGGAAACCGCGAACTTGTAATCGGTGCTCAGGAGTTGGACCAACCCATCAGGCGCCAGATGATCCGGCAGCACGTAGGTCAGAACCTTCTTCCAGGCATATGTGATCGTGACCTCCGAAAACGCGATGATGAAGCCGCCGGCAATCGCGCCCAGCGGGCTGCCAAGACCGCCCACGATGGCTGCGGCAAAGATGGGCAGCAGCAGTTGGAAATAGGTGAAGGGCTTGAACGACTTGTCGAGCCCGTAGAGCACGCCGGCGATGGTCGCCAGAGCTGCGACGATCATCCAGGTGTACATCACCACCCGCTCCGGGTTGATGCCGGACAGCAGCGCCAGATCCTCGTTATCGGAGTAGGCGCGCATGGATTTTCCGGTTCGGGTCTTGTTCAGGAACCAGAACAGCAGCGCCACCACGATCACGGCGGTGATCACGGTGATGCCTTGGGTGGTCTTGATCGCCAGCCCTTCATCCAGTCCGGTCATTTCCTTGAAGGCGCGCGCCTTGATGATGAACCGTTCGCCGTCGGCAAACCGCTGATCGCCGGGGCCGATGATGAAACGCACAAGTCCGTTCATCATGAACATGACGCCCAATGACACCATGACGAAAATCACCGGCTTGGCTTTCTGCTGGCGATAGAACCGATAGACGGTCCTGTCTGTAAACAGCATCAGGCCGATGGTGCCGAGAATGCCAAACGGCAGTGCGAGCAGGGCTGTGGGCAATACGCCAAAGGTGATGCCCATTGCCTGGAACCCCCAGGTCACCAGGATGGTCAGCATCGCACCAAAGGCCATGGTGTCGCCATGGGCAAAGTTGGAAAACCGCAGGATCCCGTAGATCAACGTGACCCCGAGCGCCCCCAGCGCGAGCTGGCTGCCATAGGCCAGGCCGGGAACGATGACGAAATTGGTAAGCGCCACTAGGGCGTTAAGAAGGTCCATACCTCAGCCCCCCAGGAAGGATTTGCGCACTTCCGGATCTTCCAGAAGTTCTTTGCCGGTGCCGGTATAGGCGTTGCGCCCCTGCACCAGCACATAGCCCTTGTCAGCGATCTCAAGCGCTTGCTTGGCGTTCTGTTCAACCATCAGGATCGGCAGCCCGGTGCGGGCGACTTCGATGATCCGGTCGAACAGTTCATCCATCACGATGGGCGAGACGCCTGCGGTCGGTTCGTCCAGCATCAGCACCTTGGGCTTGGTCATCAGCGCGCGGCCTACGGCCACCTGCTGGCGCTGGCCGCCGGAGAGCTCGCCGGCCGGCTGGTTGCGCTTGTCGCGCAAGATCGGGAACAGGTCATAGACTTGCTCCATCGTGTCCCGGAAATCATCGGTACGAATAAAGGCACCCATTTCCAGGTTTTCTTCCACCGTCATCGACGTGAAGATATTGCTGGTCTGCGGCACGAACCCCATGCCCTTGACCACCCGGTCCTGCGGCGACAGGGTAGTGATATCCTCGCCGTCAAGTCGCACGGCGCCCGAGCGCACGTTCAGCATCCCGAACACGGCCTTCATCGCGGTCGATTTGCCTGCCCCGTTCGGGCCGACGATCACGGCGATTTCGCCTGGGTTCACGGCGATGGTGCACTCATGCAGGATGTCCGGCCCCTTGCCGTAACCGCCTGTCATGGTGTCGCCGATCAGAAACGGTTCAGACATCTCCCGCCCCTTTCATCTTTCTGAAAATACTCCGGGGGAGCCGCGAAGCGGCGGGGGCAGAGCCCCAACTTACGTTTGCTCCGGCCATCATGCTTCCAGTTTGTCTTTGTTCTTCAGGCCGGTGCCCAGATAGGCCTCGATTACCTGCTCGTTTGCCTTGATCTCGTCCAGCGTGCCCTCGGCCAGCTTCTTGCCCTCGGCCATGCAGATCACCGGGTCGCACAGACGGCCGATGAATTCCATGTCGTGCTCGATCACCACGAAGGTATAGCCGCGCTCCTCGTTCAGGCGCTTGATGGCATCGGCAATGGTGTACAGCAGCGTGCGGTTCACGCCGGCCCCGACCTCGTCGAGGAAGACGATCTTAGCGTCCACCATCATCGTGCGGCCCAGTTCCAGGAGCTTCTTCTGGCCACCGGACACCTGGCCTGCCTTGAGGTCGGCAATGTGGCTGATGGTCAGAAACTCCAGCACCTCATCTGCTTTGGCACGCAAGGCGCGCTCCTCGTCGGCAATCCGCTTGCGTCCGAACCAGGTGTTCCAAAGGCTTTCGCCGGACTGCGCGCCCGGAACCATCATCAGGTTCTCGCGGCAGGTCATCGAGGAAAACTCATGCGCGATCTGAAAGGTGCGCAACAATCCCTTGTGGAACAGCTCATGCGGCGGCAGGCCGGTGATGTCCTCACCGTCCATGGTGACCCGGCCGGATGTTGGTTCGAGTACGCCTGCTATGACGTTGAAAAGTGTGGTCTTTCCGGCACCATTCGGGCCGATCAGACCAGTTATGGACCCCTTGGCGATTTCCAGCGAGGCGCCGTCCACCGCGTGGAACCCGCCGAAGTGCTTGTGCAAGTCCTCGACGACGATCATGTCATTCATCCCCTACCGCGTTTTCGCGGCTTTCAATTTGGAACAGCCCGGGCGTAACCCGGGCTGATCGTTCTTCGTTGATTGTCAACAGCTTATCAGCGGAAGCGCAGGGTTTCGTTCTTACCGTCGCGAACTTCGATTTCGCGGTAAGATCCAGCGCTTTCACCCGGGCCGATCAGCTCAACACCAGTGGCGCCCTGATAATCGATCTCGCCGCCGTTGGCGAGGATCTCCAGCGCCTTGCCCAGTTCGCCGGGGTTGATCGGCTCACCGGGGGCGTTGGCCACATCAAGGATCTTGCCAACATAGTCGGACGGTTCGGTGGAGTTTGCAGCCTGCATGGCCAGCAGGAGCAGCGCAGCCGCGTCATAGGATTCCGACGAATAGGCCGAAGTGCCGTCAAAGCCGACTTCCTTTGCCATCTCGGCAAAGATTTCAGCACCCTTGCTGTCGGAACCGGCGATCTGACCGAAAGAACCGTCCAGATCGGGACCGATATTCTTGGGCAGGGATTCACCGATCATGCCGTCGGGCAGACCGAAGGTGTCAAAGGCACCGCTGTCCAGCGCTCCCTGGATGATGCCGAGACCGCCCTGATCCAGGTAGCCCGCAACAACCAGAACATCACCGCCGGCAGACGCCAGGGCGCCGACTTCGGCGGAGTAGTCGCCTTTGCCATCCTCATGCGCGGTCACGATGGTGACGGTGCCACCCGCGGCTTCGAACGCCGACTGGATCGAGTCCGCCAGACCTTTGCCGTAGTCGTTGTTGGTGTAGGTCAGCGCGATCGACTCGACGCCGCGATCCTTCAGGATTTCCGCCATGATCTCGCCCTGACGTGCGTCAGACGGGGTGGTGCGGAAAAACAGGCCGTTGTCTTCCATCGAGGTCAAGCCGGGAGAGCTTGCCGAGGGAGAGATCATCACCATGCCGTTGGGCAGTGCAACGTTCTGAAGCACGGCGCCGGTCACGCCGGAGCAGTCACCGCCGATGATGCCGCTCACACCTTCAGCCAGCAGTTTTTCAGCGTTGGCGGTCGCAAGGCCGTTATCGATGCAGCCGGTATCCGCCCGCACGGGGGTTACCTTTGCACCATCCAGGAGCTTGCCGGATTCGGTGACTTCTTCCATCGCCATTTCGGCGCCTTGCGCCATGGACGGCGTCAGCGATTCGATGGGCCCGGTAAAGCCGAACAGAACGCCCAGTTTCACTTCCTTGGCGTGGCCATCGGCAAACGCGGTGCCTGCGGTCAATGCGGCAGCGGCCGTGGCCATCAGCAGCTTTTTCATTTGAGTACTCCCTCATCTTGGAACAAAATGTTCACATCGGACCCTAGGCATGCCGGAAAAAAAAGAAAAGTCTTATTGACCGGCTTCATAGTCCCAAGATCGTCCTTGGTGCGCTGGCCCTCCGTCAGTTCCCCTGAGACAGCGCCGCTTGGCTCTACAGCGGAAACGTCAGAAGGAAAAGTTGGAAATGCGTCAAAAAGCGGCATTCATGGCGATCTTACTGGTGTTTCTGGCTTTTTTCAGGGGCGTTCAGGCGGAGACACTGCCGAGCAGTCTTGGCCCGCTCAAAGTCACGCGGGTTGCCGAGGGTTTTGATGTCCCCTGGGCGATCGCGTTCCTGCCCCAAGGTGGGTTTCTCGTTTCGGAACGGGATGGTCAGCTCTGGGTGGTCAGGACTGGTCAGACGCAGGCCGTAAAAGGGATCCCCAAGGTTGCCGCCGAAGGGCAGGGCGGTCTTCTCGACGTGATGGTGCCAAGGGATTTTTCGGACAGCCGCGAAATCTTCCTCACCTACAGCAAGAGACAGGGGCGCGGACTTGGCACGGCCTTGGCGGTTGGACGGCTCAGCGCCGACTACACGCGGCTGACAGAGGTGCGGCAGCTTTTCGAGGCAGCGCCGGGTGCCACGGGTGGACGCCACTTTGGGGCGCGCGTTGTGGAAGCGCCCGACGGGCATCTGTTCGTGTCCCTGGGGGAGCGGGGTGACCGGCCCAGCGCCCAGAACCTTCGTTTGCATCAGGGCTCCGTCGTGCGCATCGCGCGGGATGGATCTGTTCCGGCGGGAAATCCATTTGCCGCCCGCGACGATGCCCAGCCGGAAATCTGGTCCTATGGCCATCGAAACCCGCAGGGAATGGCGTTGGACTTGCAGGGTAACCTATGGGTTGTGGAACATGGCGCGCGGGGTGGGGACGAGGTGAACCGCATCCGTCGGGGCGCTAATTACGGCTGGCCTGTGATTTCTTACGGCCGTCACTACTCGGGGCGCAAAATCGGCGAAGGAACCGAGAAGCCCGGCATGGAGCAGCCCGAATGGTATTGGGATCCGTCCATCGCGCCATCGGGCATGATGATATACTCGGGAACGATGTGGCCGCAGTGGCGCGGCGACATCTTCGTGGGGTCGCTGAAGTTTGATTACATCTCGCGCCTTTCAGGGGCCCCTCTGAAAGAGGTGGAACAACTGAAAAGCGGGCAGACAGGTCGCATTCGCGACGTCCAGGAGGCGCCAGACGGTAGCATCTGGTTCGCTTCCGAGACCGAAGGGGCCGTGTTTCGCCTCTCCCGCTGAGGGGTATCAGCCTTTCTGCGCTGCTGCCGCGGCCTTGCTGCCCCGCTCCCGGTACGGGGTCGTGTCGTAGTGAGCGCGGTAGCATTTCGAGAAATGCGACGGCGAGGCAAAGCCACAGGCGAGCGCCACGTTGATCACGCTCATGTCCGTCTGCATGAGCAGGTTACGGGCCTTCTGCAACCGCAGTTCCATGTAGTAGCGTTTGGGCGAGCGGTTGAGGTAACGACGGAAAAGACGTTCCAGCTGCCGGGTGGACATTCCGACATCCTGCGCAAGGATCGACGGGCTGATCGGCTCCTCGATATTGGCTTCCATCATCTGAATGACCTGGGACAGTTTGGGATGACGCACGCCGATGCGGGTCGGAATTGACAGGCGCTGCGTGTCCTGGTCGGTGCGGATCGAGGAATAGATCAGCTGGTCCGCCACCGCATTCGCCAGATCTTCCCCGTGGTCATTCGCAATGAGCTTGAGCATCAGGTCAATCGAGGAGGTTCCGCCGGCCGTCGACAGCCGGTTGCCGTCGATTACGAAGACGGACTTGCTGAGTTCGACTTCGTCAAACTCCTCCGCGAAACTGTCGGCATTTTCCCAGTGGATGGTCGCGCGTTTTCCGTCCAGCAACCCGGCCTTGGCGAGGACGTAGGACGCTGTGCACAAGCCGCCGATGGTCAGCCCCTTGCGCGCCTCGCGGCGCAACCAGGACAGCAGTTTCTTGCTCGTTGCATCCTGCACGTCGATGCCGGAGCAAAGAATCATCACGTCGTCGCGATGCAGCTCTGAAAGGTCGCTATCGAGGCTGAAAGTCGTTCCCGCAGAACATGTTACGGTGTCGCCTCCTTCGCCGATCAGGGTCCAGGAATACGCCTCGCCACCGGCCATGCGGTTGGCAATACGAAGACATTCCACTGCGGAGGCATAAGAAAGCATGGTGAATTTATCGAGAAGCACGAAGACAAACCGCTTGGGCTGGTCACAATCGTGTCTGGAATCAGCAGGCTTGCGTTGCGTCTGCATGGCGAGCGTCCTTCAAGAAACAAGTAGGGCCGCGGTGTGACGCCGCGGCAGGTCGGAAGACCGTGCTCACAGCTTGTTGTTCGGGTCAAGTCTCGGCAATTCTAAACTGGTCAGCCGGCCGCGGATTTCGTATAGATGCCCCCCAATATACATTTAGGTCCTCTTCAGCGGAGTAAAGTCATGAGCGAATGGCAAAAAACGGGCTGGCGCCAGAAACCGCGGGTGCAGATGCCGGACTATACGGATGCGGCGGCGCTGTCCGCAGTCGAGGCCCAGCTTGCCAACTTTCCGCCGCTGGTATTTGCAGGCGAGGCACGTCGGCTCAAACAGCACTTGGCGGCCGCAGGCCGCGGCGAGGCATTCCTTCTGCAGGGCGGTGATTGTGCCGAAAGCTTTGACCAGTTCAGCGCTGACGCCATTCGCGACACCTTCAAGGTGATGCTTCAGATGGCGATGGTGCTCACCTATGGCGCCAAGGTGCCGGTGATCAAGGTGGGCCGCATGGCGGGGCAGTTCGCCAAGCCGCGCAGTGCGCCGACCGAGACCATTAATGGCGTGGAGCTGCCCAGCTACCGCGGGGACATCATCAATGACCTCGCTTTCACGCCCGAGGCGCGCACTCCGAACCCGCAGAAGATGCTGCAGGCCTATACGCAGGCCGCGGCCACGGTAAACCTGTTGCGGGCCTTCTCGACCGGCGGTTTTGCCGACATGAGCCGGGTCCATGCCTGGACGTTGGGTTTCACCGATGAACAGGAAGTGCAGAAATACAGCGAGATCGCGAGCCGCATCCAGGATTCCATTGATTTCATGCGCGCGGCCGGCATCAACGCCGAAACCACCCATGAGTTCTCCAGCGTCGAATTCTACACCAGTCATGAAGGGCTGCTGCTGGAATACGAAGAAGCGCTCACCCGGCTCGATTCCACGTCCGGAAAATGGTTGGCCGGCTCCGGTCACATGATCTGGATTGGCGATCGGACCCGACAGCCGGACGGTGCCCATGTGGAATTCTGCCGCGGCGTCCTGAACCCGATCGGTCTGAAATGTGGCCCGACCACCACCGCCGAGGATCTGAAGGTTCTGATGGCCAAGCTGAACCCGGAGAATGAAGAGGGTAAACTGACGTTGATCGCCCGCTTCGGGGCAGGCAAGGCGGGCGAGCATCTGCCGCGATTGATCAAAGCCGTTCAGGAGGAAGGTGCCAATGTGACGTGGGTATGCGATCCCATGCACGGCAACACGATCAAGTCTTCCACCGGCTACAAGACGCGTCCGTTTGACAGCGTGCTGCGCGAAGTTCGGGACTTCTTTGGCGTGCACAGTGCCGAGGGTACAATTCCGGGTGGCGTGCACTTTGAGATGACCGGTCAGGACGTTACCGAATGCACGGGCGGCGTCCGTGCGGTGACCGAAGAAGACCTCAGCGACCGTTATCACACGGCTTGCGATCCGCGTCTGAACGCCAGCCAGTCTCTGGAGCTTGCCTTCCTCGTGGCCGAGGAACTGTCGAGCCTGCGCGCCACCCAGAAGGCGCGGCAGGCCGGATGACGGCGGGCGCGATGTCCGCCGCGTCCTACCGGATGTGGCGGGACATGCAGCCGACAAAGGATTGAAGAAAAAAAGCGCCCCGTGGACAGATCCGCGGGGCGCAGTACGTTTCAAGTGCTATGACCGTAGACTTGAAAATCAAATTGAATACCGAAAGGAACGTCAAATCGCCCACGTCCCGGTTCGGCGTTGCCGATCTAGTGGTTCAGACGATTTCGGTGTTTGGCGCTTCGGGGTGTCGACTTGGTTCGCCACCCCGAGCGGATCACAAGGTTTGTGTCAATCGCGGCTGACAACCAGCCGAAGATGCGGGGCTTTCTTGGAAGGGCGCCCTTGAGCGTCAGCGTCGGCCTCAGCAGTGGGTGCCGGTGACCGGCGGCTGCGTTCCAGTAGCGCCTTGGCTTCGTCAAGGATCGAGCGTTCATGCTTGAAACGGGCCTGGACCTCTTCGAAGCCTTCGTTCGGGCTGTTGATATCCGCTGGTTGCCGCTCGCCCTCGGTCCGCGATTTTGCCTTGAATTCCGGCGATGCGGTCTCCGCAGAAGCGTCGGTAACGGCGCGCATTTCAATGGATGTGATGGAAAAACGCTGGGATGTGACCGTGGCGCCTTCGTCGGCGACCAGAACACCCAGGACCCGGCTGATGTCCCCCAGATCGCTGCGCAGCGGCAGCAACAGCATCCGTGCACTCCGCGGAGTGCGCAGGCGGGGGGCTTCGATCTGAAGGCCCAGCTCAACAATGGCGGGCGTTTCGAACATGTGCTCCATCGCCGAGCTGAGCTGTTTGCGCGCATCGGTGGTAAAGAAGGCGGTAGCGGGCATACCGCGCACTTCCATGCCGGCCAATTCGTTCACGAAGGTGCCCGCCAGGCGAAACCGTGCAATTCCGGGGGCAATCCGTTCCAGGATGAAAGTATTGCTGAGGATGTTTTCCAAGCCACGCGGGTCAATCTGCGAGCGGCTTGGGACGTCGTCGCCTCGGCGCAGCGCGGTCCAATAGGCCTCGGCCTGGCGCAGGGGCGAAAGCGGCCCACCCTTGCGGAAACGGTTCATCGATACAACCTTTTTGCGGTTGCCGTCTGTCTTTGTTCCACTGCGGCTGCCAAACGTCATTTCATTATCCTCTTGAACCCGGTCACTTCCTTTGCCCCCCGGCAGCTCAGGTGCTGCGTTAAGACTTAGGGCCGGCTTGGTTACCCTGAAGTTAAGATGACACAATATAAATCAAATTTGGACTAATTCTTTAAGCAATGGTTAACGCGCGCTGGTTTAGGGGAATTGCCTTTGATCTTGCGCCTGTGCGTGCCAAGGAAGTAGACCGGTCCAACCGCGAGACAACACACGAGGGCTCAGTCCAATGACTATCCGAAGCATGACCGCTTTCGCGTCCGCCCAAGGCAGCCTCGGGCCGCACAGCTGGACGTGGGAGCTTCGCTCTGTCAATGCCAAGGGGTTGGATCTGCGGCTCCGGGTGCCAGATTGGCTTGAGGGGCTGGAAGCCCATGTACGCAAAGTTCTGAGCCAGTCGCTGGCCAGAGGCAATGTTTCCCTGACGCTTCGCGTGTCCCGGACGGATGATGGCGCCGGTGAGGTGCAAGTCAACGCAGCCTTGCTCCAATCAGTGGTGCGAGCCTTGGCAGAGGCCGAGGATATCGCGAAGCAGAACCAGCTGAATTTGGGCCCGACAACGGCGGCGGATCTGTTGGGGTTTCGCGGCGTTCTGGAGCAGGCGGCGGGTGAGGACGATCCCGCGCCCCTGGTTGCGCAGATGCAAACCGAGCTGGCCGACTTGGTCAAAGCGTTCATCGGCATGCGCGAAGGTGAGGGGGAAGCTCTTGCCCAAATCCTCAACGCCCAACTGGCGCAGGTCCAGGACCTGACCGAGCGTGCGGGGGCCGAGGCAGAGGATCGCAAGCTCCGTTTTGCCGAGACGATGAAGACCAACCTGGCACGCGTCATGGACAATGCAGAGGGCGCCGATCCGGACCGTGTCGCGCAGGAGCTGGCGTTGATCGCGGTCAAGGCGGATGTGACGGAAGAACTGGACAGGTTGAATGCCCATGTCGCGGCGGCACGGGAACTCCTCCAGAAGGGGGGCGCGGTGGGTCGCCGTCTCGATTTCCTGATGCAGGAATTCAATCGTGAGGCAAATACCCTGTGCTCGAAGGCGCAGCACAGCGGCTTGACGGCGGTTGGGCTGGAGTTGAAAACCGTGATCGACCAGATGCGCGAACAGGTGCAGAATATCGAATAGACATAAGGAGTGCCAAAATGGCGGATCGCCGTGGCCTTTTGATCATCCTCTCCTCTCCCTCGGGAGCGGGCAAATCTACCTTGGCCCGGCGTTTGATGGCCTGGGATCCGGGGTTGAAGTTCTCAGTCTCGGCGACGACGCGGGCGCCCCGACCCGGTGAGGAACACGGGCGCGAATATTACTTCCTGTCGGAAGACGAGTTCAAACAGCAGGTTGCCAAAGGCGAAATGTTGGAACATGCGCATGTCTTCGGCAACTTCTACGGCTCGCCTGCCGGCCCGGTCCGTGACACCATCGAGGCGGGGCAGGACGTTTTGTTCGACGTTGATTGGCAGGGGGAAATTCAGATCCGCAATTCGGATCTTGGCAAGCATGCGCTATCCATCTTCATTCTTCCGCCCTCCATCACGGAACTGCGCCGTCGGCTGGAAACGCGTGCGCAAGACAGCGATGAGGTGATCTCCAAGCGGATGATGAAAAGCTGGGACGAGATCAGCCATTGGGGATACTATGACTATGTGCTGATCAACGACGATCTCGATGAAACCGAGGCAAAGCTGAAAACCATCGTCGAGGCGGAACGCATGCGCCGCATCCAGCAGCCCAGATTGCAGGATCACGTACGTGCGCTGCAAACACAGTTCGAGGAACAGTCATGACGCTTTATGCCTTGGGAGATGACCGCCCGCAGTTACATGAAGACACCTGGGTGGCCCCGGACGCCAATCTGGTTGGCAAGGTGGTGCTGGAAGCCGGCGCCTCTGTCTGGTTCGGCGTCACCATTCGGGCGGACCACGAGGAAATCCGCATCTGCGAAGGCAGCAACGTTCAGGAAAACGTGGTGATGCATATCGACGCCGGCTATCCCCTCACGGTTGGTCGCAACTGTACCATCGGGCACAAGGCGATGCTGCATGGGTGCACCATCGGTGAAAACACGCTGGTGGGCATGGGAGCGACAATCCTGAATGGCGCGAAGATCGGCAGGAATTGTCTGATCGGGGCAGGTGCGCTGATTACCGAGAACAAGGAGATTCCCGACAACTCGCTGGTCATGGGCAGCCCCGGTAAAGTGGTGAGGGAGGTTGATCAGGCCTTGGCCGAGAAGCTCACTCAAAGTGCTTTGCATTATCAGGACAACATGCGGCGGTTTCGTGATGAATTGCGTCCCCTCTAGCATGTCCAAGCGCCTGCGCGCGGGCTGAACTGCGTTGCCATACCAGTTTTACATGGCAGCGCTAATCAGACCGGACCTTCACTTCCGGGGATCCGATGACACCTGAAATCATAGATGGCTTTCTGGCAGCAATCCCGCATCCGGCGGTTCTGGTTGACCAGACCGAGCGCTTTATTGCCGTGAACGCAGAGGCTTGCGCCCTGTTGGGTGGTGACGTCAAGGGGCGGCACTTTGCCACCATTCTGCGCCAGCCCAGCGTCGCGACGGCTATCGAAAACTGCCTGCGTGACCGGGCTCCGCGCAAGGCGCGCCACCTGTCGAATGACGGGGCGCAAGACACGACGTTTACCGTCAACCTGCGCTATGTGCCCCAGGTCGGTGCGGTGAATGGCGGCGCGGTGCTGATCTGTTTCGAGGACATCACCGAGCGCGAGCAAGCGGCCCAGATGCGGCGCGACTTCGTGGCGAATGTCAGCCATGAGCTGCGCACACCGTTGACGGCACTGATCGGATTCATCGAGACGCTCCAGGGGCCTGCGCGTGACGACAGCGCAGCCCGTGACCGTTTCCTGGAGATCATGGAGGGTGAAGCCAGTCGGATGAATCGGCTGGTCGGGGACCTGTTGTCCTTGAACAGGGTGGAGAGCGAAGAGCGGGTCAGACCCAAGGCCCAGGTTGATCTTGCATCCCACCTCAGTTCCACCCTGAAGACACTTGCGCCGGTCGCCAAGGCAGGCGGCGTAGACCTGGAGCTGGAGACACCGGAAATCTGTCCGCCGATCACAGGTGACCCTGACCAGCTTCAACAGGTCTTCACCAACCTGGTCGAAAACGCGATCAAGTATGGAGGCGACCGGGTTCGGGTCGCGCTGAGTTTTTCCGACAGAGATCCGGCGGTTCGTGCTCCGGCTGCGCGCGTGCAGGTCATTGATAACGGGCCTGGAATTGACCCCGTTCACTTGCCGCGGCTGACCGAGCGCTTCTATCGCGCCGACAGTCATCGATCGCGGGAAAAGGGCGGCACGGGCTTGGGGCTCGCGATTGTGAAACACATCATCAATCGCCATCGCGGACGGCTGCGAGTTGAAAGCGAACTTGGGCGGGGCGCCACTTTCACGGTCATCCTTCCGCGATAAGGTCCTCGGTTCCGCCAGTGTGAGGCGCGGGGGCGTCATCCGGCTGGCGGCTGTTGTCTGCCTGCCATGGGTTCATGTCAGTTTTTTTTCCTCTCGCGGCGGCTTTGTCATGTTACTGTTACATAGCCGTCACAAAAGCCTCATCAGCGGCTCTTAGGAGAGACGACAAGATCATCGTGGGGGTGATCGAACTTTGAAACTCATGGAGACACAGATGTCCTTTGTGAAACTGACCGCATCCACCCTGGCAATTGCCGCCGTATCCGCCACTGCCGCCGCTGCGCGCGACCAGGTTCAGGTTGCCGGTTCGTCCACCGTTCTGCCTTATGCCTCGATCGTGGCTGAAGCCTTCGGCGAGAACTTCGACTTCCCGACTCCGGTTGTGGAATCCGGCGGCTCCTCCGCGGGTCTCAAGCGGTTCTGCGAAGGCGTGGGCGAGAACACCATCGACGTCGCCAATGCCTCGCGCAAGATCAAGGACAAGGAAATCGCCGCCTGTGCCGAAAACGGCGTGACCGACATCATCGAGGTCCGCATCGGCTATGACGGCATCGTGTTTGCCTCCGACATCAACGCGAATGCCTTCGAATACACCCCGACTGACTGGTTCCTGGCGCTGTCCGACAAGGTGCTGGTCGACGGTCAGCTGGTCGACAACCCGAACCAGACCTGGGCCGATGTAAACCCGAACTTCCCGGCCGTGGACATCCAGGCGTTCGTTCCGGGCACCAAGCACGGCACTCGTGAAGTGTTCGAAGACAAGGTGATCCTGGCAGGCTGCGAAGCCACCGGTGCTTTTGACGCCTTCAAGGAAGCCAACGGCGGCGACAAGAAAGCAGCCGAGAAAGCCTGTATCGCCCTGCGCACCGACGGTAAATCCGTCGACATCGACGGCGACTACACCGAGACCCTGGCCCGGATCGAATCCAACAAGGATGGCGTCGGCGTCTTCGGGCTCGCGTTCTACGAAAACAACACCGACAAGCTGCAGGTTGCCACCATGTCCGGTGTCGTTCCCTCGACCGAGAGCATCGCAACCGGCGAGTACCCGGTCTCCCGTCCGCTGTTCTTCTACGTGAAGAAAGCGCACATCGGTGTTATCCCGGGTCTGAAGGAATATGCTGAGTTCTTCGTCTCCGATGAAGTTGCCGGCCCCGATGGTCCGCTGGCCGAGTACGGCCTGGTTGCCGACCCGGAACTGGCCGAAACCCAGGAAGCAGTCGCTGAAGAAGCAGTCATGGGTGGAAACTCCTGATCCTGCCTCCCGACTGAACCAGTGATGCCGGGGCGGGATTGACCGTCCCGGCGTTTTCCTCTGTACGGCACTGTTTCGCCTTTCCGCTACTACCCAACGGAGCCCTCCATGCCCACGATCTGGCTTGTCGTTCTTCTGCTTGCACTGGCCGCAGCAGGGTTTTACTGGGGGCGCGCTCGCGCGCTCAGCAGTGCAGGGGGGGATGCCAGAGAGCTGCATTCCCTGCCGTCGTACTATGGTTACCATGTTGCCTTGGCGTCGTTCGTGCCTGCGATCACCGTTCTGGTGGTCTGGCTGCTGGCGCAGCCCCTGGTGATTGAGAACCGCGTCTCCTCCCTCATTCCGGCCGAAGCCGTGCCGGAAAGTTCAACGCTTGGCCTGGTGATGAGCGACGTCCGACGGGTTGCCGAGGGTCTTGATATCGCGGTGGAGCAGGGGATGCTGTCGCGCAAGGAAGCGCGCGACATGGATACCGGCACCCAGAATGTGCGGGCCCTTTTGGGTGAGGTTGGTGTTGCAGTCGGTGAGGACGTGCGCCCGGAAATTCTTTCGGCCGCGCAGGCGTTCCGCAATCTGGCTGCAACCGGCAAGACCGCCATGACCGTCGTCGTCGCGCTCTTGGCGCTTGGCGGTTTTGCATGGGCCTATGCCCGCACGCACAAAGATTTCCGGGCCAGGAATGTTGTCGAGCGCGGCGTGTTGGCGCTTCTTGTTCTCGCGGCCTCGCTGGCGATCCTGACCACCGTTGGCATCGTTCTCTCGATGCTGTTCGAGACGCGCAACTTCTTCACGCTTCATAGCTGGACCGACTTTTTCTTCGGCTTGACCTGGGCTCCCAACTTTCGCGGGGACAGCGAGCTGTCGATCCTGCCGCTTCTGTGGGGCACGCTGTACATTTCCTTTATCGCACTGATGGTGGCCGTACCGGTGGGGCTGTTCGCGGCCATCTACTTGTCCGAATATGCCAGCGGCGCTGTGCGTGCCTTCGCCAAGCCGCTGCTTGAAATCCTGGCTGGTATCCCGACCATCGTCTACGGTCTGTTCGCCCTGCTGACCGTTGGTCCCGCCTTGGTGGACCTGTTCGGCAAGGGTGGCCTTCTCGGGGTTGAGTGGATGGCAGGCGCGACCTCGGTGCTGACCGCAGGTCTGGTGATGGGCGTGATGCTGATCCCGTTCGTTTCCTCGCTGTCCGATGACATCATCAATGCCGTGCCGCAGGCCATGCGCGACGGCTCGCTGGGGCTGGGTGCGACAAAATCCGAAACCGTCCGTCAGGTGGTCATGCCTGCGGCCCTGCCCGGAATCGTTGGTGCGATCTTGCTGGCGGCCTCGCGGGCGATTGGCGAAACCATGATCGTGGTGATGGGCGCTGGTGCCATTGCCAAGTTCTCGGCCAATCCGCTGGAATCGATGACCACGATCACAACCCGGATCGTCAGCCAGCTGACCGGCGATACGGACTTCGCCAGCCCTGAAACCCTTGTTGCCTTTGCCCTTGGGCTCAGTCTTTTCGTGCTGACCCTCGGCCTGAACGTCCTGGCGCTCTACATCGTGCGCAAATACCGGGAGCAGTACGACTAATGACTGACTTCAGCCACTCCACTCCTTCTGCCGCAACCGAACCGCGCAAGCATGGCGGTTCGCTGCTGGCGCAGACCGCGCGCACCCGTAAGCGCAACGCCGCCGAAAAGCGCTTCCGCGCTTATGGGATCGCCGCCATTGCTGCCGGTCTGGCAATGCTGCTGGTGCTGGTCGTGACCATCGTCAGCAAAGGCACCGGTGCCTTTCAACAGACTTTCGTGACCCTGAATGTCGAGCTGCTGGAGAGCAAGCTGGACAAGAACGGCAATCGCGATCTGGACGACATCAAGAAGGTCACCACCTTCGGGTATGCGCCGATCATCAAGGGCGCCATGGAGGCCGCGGTCGAGGAACTGGGCATTGAAACCGACCTCAAGTCCAAGGAACTGGCGGGTATCCTGTCCAAGAACGCCGCAGCACAACTGCGCGAATACGTGATCGCCAACCCCGATCAGATCGGCGAGACGGTCGAATTTCGCTTCCTCGCGTCCAGCCGGGTAGATGGGTATTTGAAAGGGCGCGTGCACCGCGACAGCATCGCCAACGACAAGAACATCTCCCCGGAACAGCTTGACCTCGTTGATGAATTGGCCGCTGCAGGTGTCCTGAAGAAGACCTTCAACATGGACTTTATCACAGGCGCAGATGCTTCTGATGCCCGCCCTGAAGCGGCCGGCATGGGCGTGTCTATGCTGGGTTCGCTGTTCATGATGTTCGTGGTGCTGGCCCTGGCGTTGCCGATCGGCGTTGCCGCCTCGATCTATCTTGAGGAATTCGCGCCGCAGAATTGGCTCACCGACATGATCGAGGTGAACATCGCCAATCTCGCTGCCGTGCCGTCCATCGTGTTTGGTATTCTCGGCCTTGCGGTCTTTATCAACTACATGCACCTGCCGACTTCGGCGCCCTTGGTGGGTGGTCTGGTGCTGACGCTGATGACCTTGCCGACCATCATTATCTCGACCCGCGCTTCGCTGAAAGCCGTTCCGCCGTCGATCCGCGATGCTGCACTGGGTGTTGGCGCATCGAAAATGCAGGCGGTGTTCCACCACGTTCTGCCGCTGGCCGCGCCCGGCATCCTGACCGGCACCATCATCGGCCTGGCGCAGGCCTTGGGTGAGACCGCCCCGCTGCTGTTGATCGGCATGGTCGGTTTCATCGCCTCTAACGCGCCGGAGAGCCTGGCCGACGGGCTTCTGGCACCGAACTCGGCGATGCCCGCGCAGATTTACGAATGGGCCAAACGCGCCGATCCGGCCTTCTATGAGCGCGCCTGGGGCGGGATCATCATCCTTCTCATCTTCCTGGTGACCATGAACACGCTTGCCGTGATCCTGCGCCGCCGCTTTGAACGCCGCTGGTAAGGGGGCATACTCATGAACGACATGACCTTGATGGATAGTACCGTGGATACACAGCCAACCAAAATCGCTGCGAAGAATGTCAACGTCTATTACGGAGACAGCCACGCGATCAAAGACGTCAACGTGGAGATCGAAGACAAAACGGTCACTGCCTTCATTGGGCCGTCGGGTTGCGGCAAGTCCACGTTCCTGCGGTGCCTGAACCGGATGAACGATACCATCGACATCTGCCGGGTAAAGGGCGACATCCTGCTGGATGGTGAGGACATCTACGACAAACGCGTTGACCCGGTGCAACTGCGCGCCAAGGTCGGCATGGTATTCCAGAAGCCGAACCCGTTTCCCAAGTCCATCTATGATAACGTGGCATATGGTCCCCGTATCCATGGTCTGGCGAAGAACAAGGCGGAACTTGATGAAATCGTTGAAAAATCACTTCGCCGCGGTGCGATTTGGGATGAGGTGAAGGACCGCCTCGACGCTCCCGGCACCGGCCTGTCTGGCGGCCAGCAGCAGCGCCTCTGTATCGCCCGAGCGGTGGCCACCGAACCCGAAGTGCTGCTGATGGATGAGCCTTGCTCGGCGCTGGATCCCATCGCCACGGCCCAGGTTGAAGAGCTGATCGACGAGCTGCGCGCCAGTTACTCGGTCGTGATCGTCACGCACTCGATGCAGCAGGCTGCGCGGGTCAGCCAGAAGACCGCGTTCTTCCACCTTGGGAACCTGGTTGAATTTGGTCCTACCGGGCAGATTTTCACCAACCCCGAGGATCCGCGCACCGAAAGCTACATCACCGGCCGGATCGGCTGATTTCAAGGAATTTCAACATGGTAGAGCAACATATTGCATCCGCTTTCGACCGGGACCTGGAGGCGATTCAGGCCCGGATCATGAAGATGGGTGGCCTGGTCGAGGACGCGATCCGCGAAGCCGCCCGCGCGCTGGAAGCCCGGGATGAGGAATTGGCCCGCACGGTTCGCCAAGGCGATAAGGCGATTGACGGGCTGGAGGAACTCATCAACGAGGAAGCCGCCCGTCTGATCGCTCTGCGCGCGCCTGCCGCCTCCGATCTGCGGCTTGTGCTCTCGGTGATGAAGATTGCTGGAAACCTGGAACGCATTGGAGATTATGCAAAAAACATGGCCAAGCGCACCGGCGTCCTGGCCCAGGGGCCAAACATCAGCGAAGGCACGGCAGCGCTGCGGCGGATGGCGCGCGAAGTGGAGCGTATGCTGAAGGACGCGCTGGATTCCTACATTCAGCGCGACGTGGAGTTGGCTGCGGATGTGATCGAGCGCGACCGGGACGTGGACCAGATGTACAACGCCCTGTTCCGCGAATTCCTGACCCACATGATGGAAGATCCGCGCAACATTTCGGCCTGTATGCACCTGCATTTCATCGCAAAAAACACCGAGCGCATGGGCGACCACGTGACGTCGATCGCCGAGCAGGTGATCTATCTGGTGACCGGCGACAAACCGGAAGAAGATCGCCAGAAAGCCGACACCACCTCGACGACCCCGCAGGAGATCTGAGACATGGCAGCCGATCAGCCCACCGTTCTGGTCGTCGAAGACGAATTGGCCCAGCGGGAAGTTTTGGCGTACAATCTCGAAGCAGACGGCTTCCGGGTATTGCGTGCCGAGAATGGCGAGGAAGCCTTGCTGGTTGTCGAAGAGGATATGCCGGACATCATCATTCTGGATTGGATGATGCCGAATCTCAGTGGCATCGAAGTCTGTCGTCGCCTCAAAACCCGCACGGAAACCCGCAACATTCCGATCATCATGCTGTCGGCCCGCTCGGAAGAGGTCGACAAGGTTCGCGGTTTGGAAACCGGGGCAGATGACTACGTTGTCAAACCCTATTCGGTGATTGAACTGATGGCGCGGGTGCGTACGCAGCTACGGCGCGTGCGCCCCTCGACTGTCGGTGTACGGCTTGAGTTCGACGATATCGTGCTGGATGCCGAGACACACAAGGTCAGCCGTGCAGATCAGCCGCTGAAACTGGGGCCGACCGAATTCCGGTTGCTCTCGACCTTCATGGAGAAGCCTGGCCGGGTCTGGAGCCGCGAGCAGTTGCTGGACCGGGTCTGGGGGCGGGACATCTATGTCGACACCCGCACGGTCGATGTTCATATCGGACGCTTGCGTAAGGCACTGACGCAACATGGCGGCAGCGATCCCGTACGAACGGTGCGCGGCGCGGGCTATGCTCTCGGCTAAGGGGCTATTTCGGAAGTGAAATCGCGGAGTGGCTTTTCTACGGCCGCTCCTTTTTTGTGTGTTGCTGCTAGCGCGGCAGAGGATCCTCGGGCTGCGCCTTGTCTGCGAGCCAATTGCGAAACTTGACCAGGGACGGATCAGCATCTTTTCGTTCGGGCCAGACGAGGTAGTAGGCGCCGTTACTTTCCGCGGGGCGCGTGTCCAGTGCAATCAGACGGCCAGTGGCCAAATCCTGTTCGACCAGGTAGTCGGGCATCAAAGCGACACCCAACCCATGAAGAGCAGCCTGCGTAATGGTTGCGAATTGGTCATATATCGTTCCGGCTTGCTCCGCTTCGGCCGTAATGCCTTTCTGCGCAAACCAGTCGGCCCAGGCACTGGTCCGGGTCTGAATGTGCAGCAAGGGCAACTTCAAGATTTCTTCAGGTCCGGCCAAGCTGCGCCCGGCTAAAAGGTCCGGCGCACAAACCGGCAATAGCTGCTCGTGCTTCAACAGGAGCGCGCGCGTGCCGGGCCATTCCGCGTTTCCATAATGTATAGCCGCATCAAACTGTTCAAGGGAGAAATTGAACGGCTCAAGCCGAGTGGACATGTTGATGGTCACATCCGGATGCAGGCGTGAAAACTCAGGCAGCCTGGGCATGAGCCATCGCATGCCAAAAGCGGGCAGGATTGCCAGGTTGAGTGTGCCAGCGAGGGGGCCGGTCTGCAGACGCAGGGTGGATTGGGCGATCTGGTTAAGCGCCTGCCTGATCTCGGCGGCATAATCTTGTGCCTCGGGCGTCAGGAGCAGGCGTTTCTGGTCACGCTGAACCAGTTCCAGCCCCAACTGGGCTTCCAGTGCTTGCAATTGGCGGCTCACCGCGCCTTGAGTCAAAGACAGTTCCGCCGCTGCCGCGGAGGCACTGCCGAGGCGGTCCAACGCTTCCAGCGCGCGTAAGGAGGCGATTGATGGGAGGAGTTTTCTCGGGACTGACATGTATGAGGAGATGTCATACTTGCTTGTGAAAGTCTCGCTGTTTTTTGCGTTTACCTGTCGTTAGGGTCCGGGCGAACACAGACGAAAGGGAAAACCATGACTGACAAACCTGAACTGCGAGCCAAGGATGCGCCGGATCTGGGGCGTTTCAATTGGGAGGACCCGCTGCGGCTGGAAGACCAGCTGACCGAAGACGAACGCATGATCGCGGCCTCCGCCCGCGCCTACGCACAGGAGAAGCTTCAGCCGCGCGTTCTGACTGCCTACGAAAATGAGGAAACAGATCCCGAGATCTTTCGCGAGATGGGCGAAATGGGCCTGCTTGGCACCACCATTCCAGAGCAATATGGCGGCCTTGGCGGCGGCTATGTCTCCTATGGCCTGGTGGCGCGCGAGGTGGAGCGTGTGGACAGCGGCTACCGGTCGATGATGTCGGTGCAGAGTTCGCTGGTGATGTATCCGATCTACGCATACGGCAGCGAAGAACAGCGCCAGAAGTATTTGCCGAAACTGGCGAGCGGCGAGTGGATCGGCTGCTTTGGCCTGACCGAACCCGACGCTGGCTCCGATCCTGCAAGCATGAAGACGCGCGCGGAGAAAACCGAAGGCGGCTACCGTCTCACCGGGTCCAAGATGTGGATTTCAAACGCCCCGATTGCGGATGTTTTTGTGGTCTGGGCCAAGTCTGAAGCGCATGGCGGCAAGATCCGCGGTTTCGTGCTGGACAAAGGCCTCAAAGGCCTGAGCGCACCAAAGATCGCCAACAAAGCGTCCTTGCGCGCCTCGATCACTGGTGAAATCGTGATGGACGGCGTCGAGGTCGGAGAGGGCGCCCTGCTGCCGTACGTCGAAGGATTGAAAGGTCCCTTTGGCTGTCTCAACCGGGCTCGCTACGGTATCAGTTGGGGGGCTATGGGCGCGGCTGAGGCGTGCTGGCACGCGGCGCGGCAATACGGCTTGGACCGGTCCCAATTCGGTCGTCCGTTGGCAAATACGCAGCTGTTCCAGTTGAAATTGGCCAACATGCAGACCGAGATCACCTTGGGGCTTCAAGCCTCGCTGCGCGTTGGGCGCCTGATGGACGAGGCCAATGCTGCTCCTGAGATGATCTCCATTGTGAAGCGCAACAATTGCGGGAAGGCTCTGGAGATTGCGCGAATGGCGCGTGACATGCATGGCGGCAACGGGATTAGCCTCGAGTTCAACGTGATCCGTCACATGGTGAACCTGGAAACAGTGAATACCTATGAGGGTACTCACGACGTTCATGCGCTGATCCTTGGTCGTGCCCAAACTGGTCTGCAGGCCTTTTTCTGATTGAACGTTGCAGCGCAGGGCGAGCCCCTGCGCTGCATTTTTGCATTTCAGTTGTGCGTAAACGCATGTCGGCGTCGTCCTGAAGTTTCTGCAAGGCGCCGGGGGTGGTTTGATGCGGTCGGAGTTACTTTTTGGGATCCAAAAGAGTAAATCGCCGACGCAGAGCTGCGCTATAGTTCAAAGCACATCTTCAGGACGCGATGGGCGCGGAGGTTAACACTAACCGGGTATCGGCCGCAAAATCGCAACGAACCCGTCCAATGGCTTCGCGGCATTTTGCAGTATCCCAAGGCTACCAGTCACAACGCGACGGCCGCTTCATCTTGCAAAGATGCAGCATCTGCAGAGATGCGTACAGCCATGCAAAATGCTGACGTGAATTTACGCAGGACCGCCTTGCAAAAATACAGTCGACTAAATGCAAAACTGTCGACCCCGATCGCAGCGGCGTTTTGTGGTTTCGCAGCCTTAACAATAGGTTATCAGGTTTGCTTCAGGAGGAGAAGCGATTAGTTAGAGGTTTATTAAGTTTGCCATCCCGGAGGGCAGCAGGGCACTCGTATCGCTCTGCTGCCCCTGGGCGGACTTACGCGGGCAGGTGAATGTTGAAGCGCGCGCGGATCGCTTGGTCGGTGGCGGCATCGAACCGGGCTGCTGCCCGTTGCGCCAGGATCTGCTCTTTCTTTTCGGTCGCCTTCTGGATCAGGTCGGGCCGGTCACGTTCCACCCACTCCTTGGGTGAGGTTCGGTCGCCGAATTCCGGGTAGACATAATCGACTTGCATCCGGCTGAGCGTCTGACCGGTGCCGAGGTAATGTCCGGGCCCACCAAGACAGGTGGCCCGCATCTGGTCAAGCGCCAGGGTTTCTTCGGTGACCTCGATGCCCCGCACGCACCGCTGCGCCTGACCAAGGAGATCATTATCCAGGATCAGCGTCTCGTGGCAGAACCCCAAAAGGGAGGCATGCATGCCGGCGGCCTCATACACCATGTTGAGCCCTGACAGGCCGGCCATGACCGCCGAGCACATCTGCTCCCAACCGGCTTGCATGTCCGGAAGCTTTGAATCCGACGCACCGGCCGCGGCTCCGCCCGGGAGGTCATAGAACTTGTGCATCTGGGCGCAGCCCGCCGACAGCAGCGCCTGTTCCCCAGACCCGACGCTCATGGCGCCCGTGCGCAGGTCCAAGCCAAATGGCCAAGTGCCAAAAATGGCTGGGGCGCCGGGGCTTATAGCGTTTACGTAAACCAATCCGGCAAGACATTCGGCGACCGCCTGGGCGATGGCTCCAGCAATGGTCGAGGGCGCCGTGGCGCCGGCCATGCCGGCGGACAGCAACAGGACCGGCATGCCGCCACGAATGCATTCTTCCATCACCTGGCAGGCTTCGGTCGCAAAGCGCATCGGTGGCACGACAAAGCAGTTGGAGTTGGACACGAAGGGGCGCTCCAGCCACTTCTCCTTACCGCCTGCGATCATGTGCAGAAGTTCAAGCCCGGGCTGAACATAGGCTGGATCGGTAAAGGAGACGCCGACGTGTTTGGTGGTACCGGCGGTCGTCGCATAAATGGAGTTGAGATCCATCTCCAGATTGTCGGGAATATCACGGCAGACCATAGGCCGTTGCACGAAGTGGATGTTGTCGAGCTGGTCGCAAATCCGGGCGGCGTCATGCAAATCCTGCACCGTGGAGTCGCGATAGGCGCGGCCCTGTGCATCCACCATGCTGACGGCGGCACCGGCGGTACCAAAATGCACACGCCCACCAGACAGTTGCAGGTCGTTCTTGCCATCGCGACTGTACAGCGTGACAGAGCGGTTTGCGCGGGCGATCGTGTCTTCGACTAGCGCGCGCGGGAAGCGCAGGCGACCGTCATGGCCGAGGGTGCAACCTGCCTGGGTCAACAGTTCGACGCCGCTGGGCGGGGCATCCGCCAGCCCGATCTCCTCCAGCGCGGCCAGGGCGGTTTGGTGAATGCGCTCCATATCGGCCTGGCTGAGGATCCGCAGGGCGGTTGTTTCCATTCCCGGGCGAACCGGGCGAAGATGGTCCGGCAAAGACGCCGAGCGGGCTGCGCGTCGAGCGGTGCGGCCGCCGCTGCGGCTGGCACGGGGGGCGGGGGATTGAGTGTTCATAGGGTGAGCCTTTCAGAAAATACCAAAACTTCAGATTTTCTGATCAGGTCGGACGTCCCCGCGCCGCACGGCCTCGCGCCGCACCAATTGTGCGGTAGATCAGGCTGACAAGGCTACGTTCAGCTTGCATGGAGGCTCCTGTTTCCTTGTTAGCAGGCTCCGCTCTAAAAAGCGCCACTTCTATCGCGAAAACGACACCTGTGTAATTCGCGACAAAAATTTCACGGAGTGGTTGGCGAATGTATGGCAGTGGGTCCTGCGTTGCCTGAAGCATCTTTGCTTGCGGCCGAGCGGGCAAACCTGCGCGGAGCTCGGGAACCGATTATTAACCAATCTCTGCGAAGATCATAGGATGGGGATGGCGCGCGGCATGCCGCGCAGCAACGGAAGGCACAGCCATATGCCGAAAGCGGAAGAAAAACTTCGTGCCCGAACACTGGTTACTGCCGGTGCATTGGCGCTTGCCGTGTCCACGCCTCTCTCAGCCGAAGACAGGGCGCAGCTGACATTCCTGCCAGAAGGTGCCGGTGGAACAGGCCCGGTTGTCTTTCACGGGGTGGAGGGCGGAGACCTGACCTTCGCGCCGCATGGTGTTGCGTTTTCTGTCCAGCCGGAAGCGAATCCCGACGAGCGGCAATTTCGCGTAAATGCGGGGTACTCCGTTGGTGCCACGACCGGCTATCTTATCTTCGGTGGTTCCATGCCGCAGTCGGAGGCCAGTATTTCCGTGCATCCTGTGGTCGGGCTGGGAATGCGTGTATCTTTAAACCGTGCACTTCAGCTGAGCGGTGAGATCATCCATCACGATCTCAGCGGCAACGACCGCAGCGATGGGGCAACCGGCGAAACCCTTTCGGTGCAGGCCGCATTCCGGTTCTGATCCTAGTTTTGATGCAAGAACCCGACAGCCGCCGTGCCAAGTCTCTTGGCGAGCATCCTATTGCGTGGTATGCGGTCAGCATGAAACTAAAATGCATCACCCGTACCTGCTGCATTACCTGCTGACATATCAGCGGGCTGGTTTCTGTCGTTTTCATTCTCCTGACAAGTTGCTAAGCCCGCGCTGCGCGCACTGGGTGGCCTCCACGTTTGGGGGTATGCGGGATGGACATGGAAAAGGAACCGGGTATGGAAACCACGGACATCGAGATCAAGCTGCACAATACGAAAACCCGCAAGAAGGAGGTTTTCACGCCCATCGAGGCCGACAACGTGCGGATGTATGTCTGCGGTCCGACCGTTTACGACCGGGCCCATCTGGGCAATGCCCGCCCCGTTGTTGTGTTCGATGTACTCTACCGCTTGTTGCGCAAAGTTTACGGCGTGAATTCCGTTACTTATGCACGTAACTTCACGGATGTAGATGACAAGATCAATGCCCGCGCTGCCGAAACCGGCCGGGAAATCGGCGATATCACCGCCGAAACCACGCGGTGGTTCCTTGAAGACATGGGCGCGCTCGGGGCGTTGGAGCCGACGCATATGCCGCGTGCAACCCAATACATCCCCCAGATGATCGCCATGATCGAAACCCTGATTGCCAAGGGGCACGCCTATGCGGCGGAAGGCCACGTGCTGTTCGCTGTCGACAGCTGGAAACAACACTATGGCAACCTGTCAGGTCGCTCGGTGGACGACATGATCGCAGGCGCGCGGGTCGAGGTTGCGCCTTACAAGAAGAACCCGATGGACTTTGTGCTGTGGAAGCCCTCCGACGCGAGCTTGCCCGGGTGGGACAGCCCGTGGGGGCGCGGTCGACCGGGGTGGCATATCGAATGTTCCGCGATGGCGGACGATCTCTTGGGCGAGACATTTGACATTCATGGTGGCGGTAACGACCTGATGTTCCCGCATCACGAAAACGAAGTCGCGCAAAGCTGCTGCGCCAACGGGGATGACAGTTTTGCCCGCTACTGGCTGCACAACGAAATGCTGCAGGTCGAAGGGAAGAAGATGTCCAAGTCGCTGGGCAATTTCTTCACTGTTCGCGACCTTCTGAACCAGGGCTATCCCGGCGAAGTGGTCCGCTTGGTGTTCCTGCAGACCCACTACCGTAAACCGATGGACTGGACCGACAAGAAGGCGAAGGAAGCGGAGGCAACGCTCCGCAAGTGGCGTGGGCTGACCGTAGGCGTCGAACCTGCGGCCAACGCGTCCGCAGCGGTATTGGCCGCATTGGCTGATGATCTGAACACGGCTGGTGCAATTGCAGAACTGCACAAGTTGGCCGCAGCCGGTGACGCAGCGGGGCTGCTGGCGTCGGCGCAGCTGCTTGGGGTGCTGACCGAGGAACTCGGCGATTGGGCTGGCGGACCATCGGTGGATCTGTCAGCCCATGAGGCGCGGCTGTTTGAAGCGCGTCAAAAGGCTATGGAAACAAAAGATTTTTCCGAAGTGGATAGGTTGAAGGAGGCCTATCTCGCTGCCGGATTGGAAGTGCGGATGAGCAAGGCGGGAGTCGAGCTGATTGCGTCTGGCGACTTTGATCCAGCCAAGCTGGAGGCGCTGTAATGGGTCGGGAACGTCTTTATCTGTACGACACAACCCTGCGGGACGGGCAGCAGACCCAGGGCGTGCAATTTTCCACCGCGGAAAAAAGGCAAATTGCCCAAGCGCTTGACAACCTGGGCATCGATTACATCGAAGGCGGCTGGCCCGGTGCCAATCCGACCGACAGTGCGTTTTTTGACGAAGCACCGCGTTTGGAGGCCACCTTGGCGGCCTTCGGCATGACCAAACGGGCAGGGCGCTCTGCCGCCAATGACGAGGTTCTGGCGGCGGTGATGAATGCGGGGACACAGGCAGTTTGTCTGGTCGGCAAAAGCCACGATTACCATGTCACACAGGCTTTGGGCATCAGCCTTGAGGAAAACCTCGACAACATCCGCGCTTCTGTTGCGCATATCGTGGCACAAGGGCGCGAAGCGTTGTTTGATGCCGAGCATTTCTTCGACGGCTACAAGGACAACCCAGCTTATGCGCTCGATGCTTGCCGCGCGGCGCTGGAGGCCGGTGCGCGCTGGATCGTTCTGTGCGACACCAATGGGGGCGCGCTGCCAAGCGAGGTCCACCGCATTGTCGGTGAGGTGATTGCCAAGGGTATTCCAGGTGAGAAACTGGGCATACATACTCATAACGACACGGAAAATGCGGTCGCCTGTTCACTCGCGGCCGTCGATGCAGGGGCGCGACAAATCCAGGGGACGCTGAATGGGCTCGGAGAGCGGTGCGGCAATGCGAACCTGACCTCTCTGATCCCGACTTTGCTGTTGAAGGAGCCTTACGCCAGCGCATTCGAAATTGGTGTGAGCCGAGAAGCCTTGGCGGGGCTGACCCGGACCAGTCGAATGCTGGACGACATCCTGAACCGGGTGCCGATGCGGCAAGCCGCCTATGTCGGAGCCTCGGCGTTTGCCCACAAGGCTGGGCTGCATGCCAGCGCCATCCTCAAGGATCCATCGACATACGAGCATATTGAGCCTTCGGCTGTTGGAAATGCCCGTGTCATCCCGATGTCGAACCAGGCGGGACAATCCAACCTGCGAAAGCGCCTGACAGATGCAGGTCTGGCAGTGGAACGGGGCGATCCCGCTTTGGCCCGGATCTTGGAGCGGATCAAGCAACGTGAGGCCCAGGGATACTCTTACGATACGGCTCAGGCTTCTTTTGAGCTGCTGGCCCGCGCCGAGCTGGATCAGCTGCCGGATTTCTTTGAAGTCAAACGCTACAAGGTGACGGTCGAGCGGCGTAAAAACAAGTACAACCAGATGATCAGCCTGTCAGAGGCGGTCGTGGTGGTGAAGGTGGACGGTGAAAAACGACTGTCTGTCAGTGAATCGCTCGACGAAGTTGGCAGCGACCGAGGCCCCGTCAATGCTTTGGCCAAAGCGCTCAGCAAGGACCTTGGGCGCTATTCAGCTCAGCTCGCCGACATGCGGCTGGTCGACTTCAAGGTTCGCATCACCCAAGGCGGCACCGAGGCCGTCACACGCGTCATAATCGACAGCGAGGACAGCCAGGGCCATCGGTGGTCCACCGTGGGTGTCAGCGCGAATATAATCGATGCTTCGTTTGAGGCCCTTCTTGATGCAATTCGCTGGAAGTTGATCCACGATGGCGGGGCGGATGCAGTTTGACGACGACCTGACGGCCTGCGCGGATCTGGTACGGAGCAGCGATCCGGACCGGTTCATGGCCACAATGGCTGCGCCTGTCTCGGCACGTCCGATTCTGTTCGCTCTTTATGCCTTCAATATAGAATTGGCGCGTGCCCCCTGGGCGAGTCAGGAAAGCATGATCGCAGAGATGCGCGTGCAGTGGTGGCGGGATATCGGCGCGGCAATCGCCGAGGGCAAGCCTGTTCGGCGGCACTATGTGGCAACCCCGTTGGCGGATTTGCTGAAGCCGGAACTGGCTGCCTGTATCGACAACATGGCGGAAGCGCGCCGCTGGGACATCTACCGCGAGCCTTTCGAGGATGAAGCGGAATTTGACCGATACATCGACCACACCAGTGGAAGTCTGATGTGGATGGCCGCAGCGTCCCTTGGCGCATCTGCTGAGGATGTTGTGCGAGAGTTTGCCTATGGCGCTGGGGTTGCAAACTGGTTGCGCGCCATACCGCAACTGGAAGCGCAAAACCGCATTCCCATGCTGGATGGCACCCCTGAAGGTGTTCGAGGTTTGGCGCAGAAGGCTCTGGAAAGGTTGAACAATGCTAGGACGTCACGCAGTAGAATTCCCGCCTCTGCCGCACCGGCAATGCTGGCAGGGTGGCAGGCGGAGACGATTTTGAAACAGGCCATACGCGAGCCTGAACGGGTCGCGCAGGGGGCGCTTGGAAAAAGCGAGTTCGGCAAACGCGGATCACTGCTTTGGCGCGCGGCGACCGCCCGCTGGTAGATGTCAGAAACCTCCGGTACAACATTGAAAAACATCAAAAAGGCACCCAGATGGGTGCCTTTTTTTGTTGAGGTGTCGGTCGGGGTTACAACGCAGGTTTGGGACGCAAGGCCAGCCAAACCAACGCGCCGCCAGCCAGCACAAGGAAAGGCGCCATTGCCATATTGACCGCGTTCCACCCGTCCACCGGGTTGCCGCCCGAGCAGTTCATCAGGCCGCCAGACGCGAGGGACGCCATCGTGACCCCACCAAAGACCAATAGGTCGTTCAGCCCCTGCATGCGGCCGCGCTCATGGCTGGCATGGGCGCTGGCGAGCATCGTGGTCGCGCCGATAAACCCGAAGTTCCAGCCAATGCCCAACAGGACCAGTGCGACAAAGAAGTTGGCAAGGACGACACCTTGCAATGCGACAGCCCCGGCGCCAGCAAGGATGACCAAACCGGAGGCGACGATTTTTTCAACGCCGAAACGTGCGATCAGGTGGCCGGTAAAGAAGGATGGCACATACATCGCCAGGACGTGCCAGGTGACGACATCGGCGGCATTGCCTTCGGTAAAGCCGCAGCCGACAACGGCGAGCGGGGTCGAGGTCATCACCAGGTTCATCAGCGCGTAGGAGACCATGGCGCAGATCACCGCGACCGCGATCACCGGAGTCTTCAGAAGCTCCATTCGGCTGCGGCCGCGCGGAGCATCCTGGCTGGGAACAGGCGGTTTGGGGATGTCAAGGAACAGGAACAACGCAGCGCCTAGGACATTCACCGCAATCACCGCCATGTAGGTGCCGAGGAAAGGCACGACAAAGGCCTGGCTCGTCAGCTTGACCAGTTGCGGGCCGATGATGGCGGCGGCCAGCCCGCCGGCCATGACGTAGGAAATCGCCTTGGGGCGGAACGCTTCGGAGGCGGTGTCGGCCGCGGCAAACCGATAGAAGCCATGCGCGCTCATGTAGACGCCGGTGAGAAGGCTGCCGAGCAGAAAGATCGGGAAAGACCCCAGGTAGAGGCCATAAGCACCGACGAGGCCGCCCAAGGCGCCAAAGGCCGCGCCCACGAAGAACCCCGCCCGGCGTCCCCAGCGCTGCATGATCGCAGAAACCGGTGTGGCCGCCAGCATCGATCCGCCGACAATGAGCGAAATGGGCAAGGTCGCAAAACAGGGGTTGGAGGCGAGCGATTGCCCCGCCAGCCCGCCGATGGTGAATATCATCGGCATTTGCGCGCCGAGGATTGCCTGGGCCAGCACCAGGATGGCAACGTTTTTCTTGGCGACCGCGTCGCCGGGGGTGGTCATGCTCATGGTCATGTGAGATGCGTAACCTTGAATATGTTAAGGAGCAAGCCAGTGCTGCAGGTTCAGCGATCACGGTTTCTTTCAAGTTTGCCCGCGGACCGTGGCTGATGGGGGCAATTGGGCGCATCATAACCTGTGATGCCTGCGTTGCGGAAGGCGCAGAATGGCTCAGCGCGCGGGAGCCAAGGTTCGGTGCTGCATTACAAGAAGTCGGACCATTGCCACTTCGGCGCAGGCCTGATGGTTTTGCCGAATTGCTGAGCGCCATAACCAGCCAGCAGGTCAGCGTAGCTTCGGCCAGTGCCATCTGGGCGCGCTTGCAGGCGGCGCAATTGACCGATCCGCAGTCCATCCTCAGAGCCACCGAGGATGAACTCCGCGCAGCCGGATTAAGTCGTCAAAAGATCCGATATGCACGCGCTTTGGCTGAAGCTTCTATTGATTACAATGGTCTGCGGGCGCTTTCTGATGCCGAGGTTATTGCCACCCTGACCAAGGTGCCCGGTATCGGAACCTGGACCGCGGAAATCTACGCCATGTTTTCCCTGGGGCGGGCAGATGTCTTTGCACATGGGGATCTTGCGTTGCAGGAGGCCACACGGCTGCTGTTCCAGCTACCTGAACGCCCCGGCGAACGGCAGATGCGGCAACTGGCAGAAGCGTGGTCCCCCTGGCGATCGGTTGCAGCGCGTATCCTCTGGGCCTATTACCGCATTGCAAAGGACAGGGAAGGGATCAGATGACTCGTGTACTCAATGCCGGGCGCAAGGAGCCGGTTTCCGGCGTAGCCCGATCAATCGTGGTTTTCCTGCACGGCTACGGCGCAAATGGCGCAGACCTGCTGGGGCTTGCGGATCCGTTGGCAGAACATCTTCCAGACACGCTGTTCGTGGCGCCAGACGCCCCGGAGGCCTGTCCGGGCGCCCCCATGGGGTACCAGTGGTTCCCGATTCCCTGGATCGACGGTTCCTCCGAAGAGGAAAGCATGCGGAGCATGCAAGCCGCGGTCGAGGATCTGAACGCATTTCTGGATGCGTTGATGGTGGACGAGGACGTCCTGCCGGAACAGGTTGTTCTGTTCGGCTTCAGCCAGGGCACGATGATGAGTCTGCATGTGGCGCCCCGTCGCGAGGACGCGGTGGCCGGTGTCGTCGGGTTCTCCGGTCGGCTTCTCTCGCCCGAGCTGCTGAAGGATGAAATGAAATCCAAAATGCCGGTGCTTCTGGTACATGGCGATCAGGATGACGTCGTTCCGGTGCAGTCGCTGCCGGAAGCCGCACAAGCTCTGCAAGAAGCTGGCTTTCAGGACGTATTCGCCCACATCCAGAAGGGCACAGCGCATGGCATCGCGCCCGACGGGCTGAGCGTTGCCTTGGCCTTCATGCGCGACAAGCTGGGTCTTTAACGCCTTGGGATCGAGGCGCGATTGGCGCCTCGGTTCACCCTCGCCACAGATGCGGTTCTGCTATCTCAAGCGAATTTCCGGCCGGGTCACGAAAATAGAGTGAGCGTGCGCCGCCCGGCCAATCGAATTCCGCTTCGATCGCCACACCCGCATCCTGAAGCCTTTGCTTCATCAGGTTCATTTCATTGCGTGGCTGCGCGAAGCAGACGTGGCCGGGACCGTGGGCACCATGCGGCGGCACTGGCAGCCTTGGGTTGCTGGGGTGCTTTCGCGTCTCTTCTGCGCGGAACAGTAGCAGCACCGAGCCACCACAGCGATAGAAGATATGACGCCTTTCGACGCGTTGTATCTCCTCCAACCCCAAAATTTCGCCATAAAATACCGCTGCGGCAGCGAGATCATCCACGTAGAGCGAGGCTTCCAGTATTGCTTGAGGGGCAGGGGCGTCGGGTCGCATGCCATCACGCTATCAGCGACGGCGTGACCTGTCACCCACCGGCCGAGGGCCTTTGGCGCCCTTGGGGCGGCGCGGTGGTTTCTGTGAAGGTTTGGGCGGGCCGGGGATGAGCGGAGGCTCCAGATCCTCCCAAGCCCCCTGCGCCAGCCCGTCCAAGGTCCAGGCGCCAATCGCGTAGCGGATCAGGCGCAGGGTCGGATGGCCAACGGCGGCAGTCATGCGCCGGACTTGTCGGTTGCGGCCCTCTCGGATCGTGAGGCAAATCCAACTGTCGGGAACACTCTTGCGGTGACGGACTGGCGGCGTGCGCGCCCAAAGTCCGATCGGCTCATCCATCTTCCGCACCTTGGCCGGAAGCGTGATGCCGTCCTTCAGCTGCACACCTTTCGCCAGGCTTTCCAGCGCCTTGGCGTCCGGGATACCTTCGACCTGCACCCAATATGTCTTTTCCATCTTGTGCTTGGGGTCACTGATCCAAGCCTGCAGGCGGCCACTGTCCGTCAGAAGCATCAACCCCTCGCTGTCACGATCCAGCCGCCCGGCCGGGTAAACGCCGGGACAATCGATGTAACGGCTGAGCGTAGGACGTGGGCTATCCTGGCTGCCGCGATCGGTGAATTGCGGCAGCACATCGAAGGGTTTATTGAAGCGGATCAAGCGGGTCATGCCGTGGCAATAATTGCGCGGCTGCGTCGGGGCAAGCCATGAACGATTGCGGGCGTGTGGATAACTGTCACGGCGCTGTCATGGAATCACATCACAAACCTCGCGACATATTGTGTATAGTGGGGCTTGCCAGCCGCAAACCACGATATATAGTCAAAGTTAGGCTGGGGCGGGTTCCCCGCTCTGGTTCCCGGAAACGGAAAGTCAGGGCGAGGAAGACGTTCAACATGGATGGCGATTTCAGGGCAGAGTTTGTCAGATCTCCCGGGGCGCTGAAGCAGCACCCGGCATTGGTACTGAATGCGGATTACAGGCCATTGTCCTACTACCCATTGTCCTTGTGGTCTTGGCAGGACGCGGTCAAGGCAGCCTGGCTGGACCGCGTTGCAATCGTTGCAGAATATGACGAGGTCGTTCACAGCCCCAGTACGGAAATACGAATACCGTCGGTCGTGGTTCTGAAAGACTATGTGAAACCTCAAAAGCGCGTGGCCTTCACGCGCTTTAATTTGTTTTTGAGGGATGAATTCTGCTGCCAGTACTGCGGCAGCAAAGGCGATCTGACGTTTGACCATGTCGTGCCACGCGCGACAGGTGGCGTCACCAGCTGGGAGAATGTCGTGGCTGCCTGCAGCCCGTGCAATCTGAAAAAGGGTTCCAAGTCTCTGCATCGTGCAGGCATGTCGTTGCGCAAACCGCCGCGCAGGCCGGGCGCAGAAGAGTTGCGCAATATCGGCCGCAAGTTCCCGCCAAACCATCTACACGAAAGCTGGATGGATTTTCTGTATTGGGACACCGAGCTCGACGCCTGATCCGCAGAAGTCCAACCAATAAGGGGTGTCCGGTTGAAGCGCTCGCGAGCGACAGCTGAACGTGGACCTGCGAGCGCTTGTCACGGCGTAAATCGTCGATTTTCCGTCCCCAGGATGGGTGGCCCTCGCGACCCATCAGTACTTCTTATAATCTGAAGTATGCTAAGCCCGAAAAGCCCTTAATTTGTTGGGGAAATGTGGCCCGCGTCGGCTAGTCGCTTCGATGTGACGGCGGACGCGGGCCGGAATCGCGCTCAGTCGGGCGACAGGTGAAATATAGACGATAGGGGCAGGGCTGGCAACATGGCACGAACACCAGGCGCAAAAGG
Source organism: Leisingera sp. XS_AS12 (assembly GCF_041224635.1). Classification (NCBI taxonomy): domain Bacteria; kingdom Pseudomonadati; phylum Pseudomonadota; class Alphaproteobacteria; order Rhodobacterales; family Roseobacteraceae; genus Leisingera; species Leisingera sp. XS_AS12. The sequence goes on along the minus strand of NZ_JBGFGM010000045.1, from coordinate 27,061 downwards.
GCTAACACCGCACCAATTAGACGTCATCCGGGTAGGGGTGAAGCTGGGCAAGAAGCAGGCAGAGATTGCCCGGATCCTGGGCCGCACAAAGCAGGCGATTCACCAAGCTAAGAAGCGGATGGAAGCCGAAGGCACGATCGAAACCATCCCCTTTGACCTGTCTTTGATTGAACAGCTTTTCGACGGTGGCCGGCATGGCTCTTAAACCAGAGGAAGCCCGAGCCCTGGCAAGTTTCCGCAAGGCCGCTCTGATGGCCGCAAAAGGGAAACTGAAGTACTCTGACAGGGCGGTATATCGGTCCCTTGTGGACTGCATCCACTATCCAGACATGACCGCTCGAAAGTCTCGGGCGGTGATAGCTGAGGAAGTCGGTCTTTGCGAACGGACGGTAAAATACGCGCTGTCACGATTGCGGGACGCAGGGGCCATAAAGGCCGTGGCTTACGCCAAGGGCGGCAGAGCCAGAACGCCGGACTATGCGTTTTGCTGGGTTGGTGAAAAAGGGGGCAATAATCTACCCCCTAAAGATGCCCCGGAAACGGGCAAAAGGGGGCAATATTGTGCCGATAAAGGGGGCAATAATGTACCCCCCTATAATAGAGGTTCTAAATATAATAAGGCCGGGCCTAGTCGGCCCGAAGTTGATAAAGTGCCTGAAGACATACGTCATACGGAAAACAGGCTGCTTAGCGAGTGGACACGCAAGCACGGTTACGGCAGGGCGCGGGTAATGGTGGAAGAGTGGAAGGAGCAACAGGCCAAAGCAGCCTGTTAGGCCAGCGTTGCACCCAAGGGAGGGCGCTACGCGCCCGCTTAGAAATCAGGAAGGCGGAATTTTCGGCCCTGGGCGTTTGGAGCGCCTGGGGCCGTTCCATTTCGAACGGGGCAGGAACGGGGGAGCAACGGCAGGGGAACAAATGGGCGCATTTGTGCTGGATTGACGGGGCAGGGGGTTTGTGCCTTATACGTAATGTTATACCATAACGGGTATTATTGGGCGTACGAAAGGATACGGGAATGCAACCACTGAAAGAGCGCGCCGAGGATCTGAACCGCCGGGCGCAAGAGCTGCGCAAGGCGGGGGCCGTGGCGCAGATGACCAAGGGGCCGGAACTGGTGGCCGAAACCGGGGCCTTTATGGTCGAGCTGGCCGCGCGGGTGGACGCGCTGACCCCGTACCAGGATGAGGGCGCGGCATGAGCTTAAACGGGCAATACCAGGTCGCGCAGGGAACCGTTATGGCGCGGGCAAACTGCGAGTGCTGCGGAGGGGCGGTGCAGATCAAGGCGAACAAGAACGGCGGGGCGTACTACTACTGCGGCCATGCCGACGATCATGGAACCCAATGCTGCCATTCCCAGCGCTGGGGCCAGCGGATCAGCTGGGCGCTGCGCAAGGCTTACCGGGAGGCCGGGGAAACGCCTGTCAAAGCAACTCTGCCGCTCAAAATCGGGCGGGCAAACGTACCGGCAGCAGCCGCGAAACCGGCAAACGCGGACAATGCACCAGCAGACAACATCGACGCAGCGCCCGAAAAACGGGCCGCTGACGGCTGGGGAGGGTTTTTAGCATGAGTGAGGCTGAATTTGAAATTGAAGGCCTGAGCGGGTCGGAAAACGAGGTCTCTGGCGATTTTGGCGATGATGGGCCGGGGCATATGACCAGTTTCCGCGCGCCGGAACTGGAAACCGAAGGCGGCGGCGCTGACGACGTGGTGCCGGTTGACCAGGAAACCGGCGAGCCGGTGGCCGATCTGGCCGAGGTGCCGGAGGTCGAGCAGATCACGAAAGCGGCGTTCTTTACCGCCTTCAAGCACAGTTTCGGCCTGCCGGGGCTGTTCCTGCCGATGTGGAAGCCGCTGGCGGTGCAGGACGATGAAGTCGAGATAGCGCGGGACGCCTCGGACGCGATTTATGAGCTGCTTGAAATCTATTTCCCGTCCGCGCTCATGCCGCAATCTGAAAACTTCATGCGGGTCACCAGGGCGGCGCCGTTCATCCTGGCTAAAATAATGGTGGTGCGGATGATCCTGGAAGAGAGCCGCCGCGCCAAGATCGACGCCATGAAACAGCGGCAGGCGCAATTCCGCAGTGTCCGCGGCGACCAGGACGCGGCACCGGCGGCAGGTGCACCGGCCAATGAGGATTACGCGCCGCCGCCGGGTGCGCAAAGCCCGATGGCCTGGGCAGATGGGGAGGCCGCATGAGACTTTTTTTGACACAAATTGCGGGTCTCTGCCTTCTGGTGTTCGCCCTATGGGCCGGGGCTTGTTTCATCGCCTGGGAAATTATCTTGCTGCCTGCAATCGTTTGGAGGGCTGTCGGGGCCATTGTGGCAGTGGCCGCTTTTCTAACCGCCGCAAATGGATGGTCGAAAGAGACTTACGTGAGAGGCAAGACAGAATGAGCGCATCCAGTAACGCGGGCCGCATAGGCGTATGGGGCGCGTCCGGTTCCGGCAAATCGTCTTACGTAAAGAAGCTGATCAAGGCGCGCAAGCGCCTTGTGATCTTCGATCCGCTGGAAGAATACGGGCCTGAGCTTCGTATACGTAGCGTGGTGCATTCGGCCCGTGACAGTCTCGACCAGGTGCGGCAGGCGATGGTTGACGATTGGCAGGGATTCCGGGTGGCCTATGTGCCGCCGTCCGACAAGGAACCCGCCGCGCTGTCTGCGCTGTGCAAGCTGCTGATGGCCGCGCAACAGCCGTTTAAGGACGGCAAGAGCAAGGCCGGTTTGACGCTGGTGGTTGAGGAAATGAACCTCAGCTTTCCGGTTTCCGGCGGGGCGCAGAAGTGTCCCGGATTTGCCAACGTGTGCAGCCGGGGGCGGCACTACGGAATTGAGGTGATCGGGGTTAGCCAGCGCATTGCCGAAGTCGCAACCCGGTTCCGCAACAACTGCACGGAAACCGTTGTCCTGCGGCAGAAGGGGCCGCGCGACCTGGACGCGGCGGCGGCGGAGATCGGCGGCGATCGGGCGGCGGTGGCCCGGCTGAAAAACCTGGAATACCTGCACGAGCGGCACGGCACTGTCACGCCCGGAAAAATCATATTCCCGAAGGCCACGAACAGCAGCCGCAAGCCTGCCGCAAAGCGGAAACGGGCTTGACCAGGGTGGGGGCCGCAACGGCCCTGCCCGCATATCAAATTTGCTACGTATATATTTGATATAGATAGATTTTACTGGCCTATAACGCCTGCCTAATGCTGGCCCCACTGAAGCAAACACGGGGTTATCAGACATGAAGGCAAGCGACCTTATGAGCGCTTTCGCTGTGACGGTTTTGGGGGGCCTTGTGGTCTACGCCATCCGCCGCCGCATCGAAGGCGACCCCGTGCAGATTGGCGGTCTCATTCCGAGCGCCGAAGAGGAAGCACAAGGGGAAGTCTATGCTTAAGAAATCGGACGTTAAGAGCGTCGGGCTGGTGATGGGCGGCGTTATGCTGGCCGGTCTGGCCATGTTCCATATGCGGAACATCGGTTTGGTTGCGCAGATGCGCGCCGGATACGACATGTAATCGGGGGGGCGATCAGTTGACACGCACCCTAAAGAAAATGCCGACTCCGCTGGGGATCGGCGCAGGCCAAACCGCATCGGTGAATCTGCCGCTAGGCCTGACCTATGAGCGGCTTTATATCCGCATGAACGTTGACAGCGGCCCGGCGCGCGATGTGCCTGCCGCCGACTGGGGTACCTACATCGACGAAATCCGCCTGACGGTGGACGGCGAAGCCAAAATCACCATCACCGCTGCCGACCTGGTGAAGCTGAACCAGTTTTACGGACAGACCCTTAAGGATGGCGTTTTGCCGCTGTTCCTGTCGCGTCCCTGGATGCGGACTATTGGCGGCGAGGATCAGACCGCTTACGGCACCGCCGGGGGCATGGCGTCTTTCACGCTGGAAATGGACCTGAAAACCGGGATCACCATCAACAGCCTGAACGTCTACGCGGTTCAATCTCCTGGCCGCCCGTTTGGTCCGCACCTGCGCATTCAGCGGTATGTCCATAACCAGGGCGTTACCGGGGAAGCGGAAATCGCGGATATTGTGCGCGGTCCCTATGCCATGCTGGGCCTGCATATCGGCACTGCCGCGGTCACCAACTGCGAGGTTCACGCGGACCAACGCAAGGTTCACGAAAGCGACCAGGCAATCCGCGCGGCTCACTATGAGGTGGTTGAGCGGGTGCCGCAGGCAGCGTTTACCCATGTGGATTTCTGCACCGAAAACCGCTTGGCCGAAGCCCTGCCCATGGCCCTTCAGGATTTCCGCCTGAAGCTGACTTTCACCGGCACCGGCAACCATCCGATTTACGCGGAAAGCGTGCAGGGCGCGTAACCAGGGGCGGGGGGAAACCCCGCCAGAAAGGGGGTAAATAATGGCGATTGCCGATTATTTTTCCAAGCAGTACGGATCTTCCGTTTTGCCGGGGCAGGGCGACTATTCTAAGGCGCTTGCCAGCTACGGCAGCGCTGACCTGTGGCGGCCTTCCGTCGGTTCCCTGGACATGGGAACCCCGGTTCTTACCGGCAACGGGTTCGGCGGCGGTTCCGTCACGGGTTCCGTTGATGGCGCTGCACCGGCTGCGGACTGGCTGAAGGGGCTGGCGGGCGCTGTTCTGTCCAACATGGGCGCGCAGGCGGAACCGCAGATGCAGGCGACGCCGGTGGCCTATTCCACGGGCGGCGACAATGGCGGCTTTGACTGGCGCATTCTGGCCGTGGGCGCTGTTGCCGTTGGCGTGGTGATCTACGCGGCTCAAAGCTGATGTCAGGCGCGCCACTTCCAAACCTGACCCTTTCGTCGGGCCCGGCCATTTCCGAGGCCGGGGGGTCGGGCGGGCAGTCAACAACCGGGGCTTTCAATTTCAAGAGCGCGGCGGCGGAGACGTGGCAGGAAACTGCCCGTCAAGCCGTGCCCTGGGCAATCGGGGGGCTGATGGTTTGGCTGTTCCTGCGCCGGAAATAACGTTCAGTGCGGCGCAATGGTCGCGCCGCGCTGAAACCGCCTTGGGCCGCGTTCCTGGCGCGGCTGACATGCTGGAGGACTGGCGGGACGGTGTTGAGGCGGGAAATCACTGCCTTTGGACGATCCGCATAGACGGGGAGGCGCGCGGAGCGCTTGTCTGGGAGGTGGAGCACCTGCCGGGCAGGGGTAGCGCCCTAACGGTTCTTTCCGCCGCCTGTGACCCCGTTCCGGGCGTGTGCATGGCAAGCGTGATTGCGCGGGCCTTTGAGGGACTGGCCGAAAAAACCGGGGTTCCTGTTCTGCGGTTCATAACCAGCCGCCCTGGGCTGCGGCGGAAAATGCAGCGGGCCGGGTTCGTGACCAGGGAAATTGAGGATCACGGCGCAATGCGCTGGACGATGGAAAAGGAAGTGCGGGTTGGGAAGTAAAAGCAGCAGCAGCAACCAAACGCAGAACGTGACGAATGATCGCCGCGTTGCGACCGATGCGGGAAGCATCGGCATTTCTTCTGGCGGTGACGTGGCTGTTAATATCGTTGCTGACGAAGCTTTCGAGCTTGGTGAGCAGGCGCTTGCATTCGGCAATGACGCCCTGGGCCTCGGATATGAGGCAATTGAGGAAGTTACCGGCCTTACCAGGGACGCGCTAAGCGCGCAGGACGAACACACGCGGCGGGTTACTGAAACCCTATCAACAGCTTTGAAAACCACGCAGCAAATGAACAAGACGGAAGAGGGGCAGATGGGCGAGCTGATAGTGAAAATCGGCATTCCGGCTGCGGCCCTGGCCTTCGTCGCGGCAAAGGTGATGAAATGAACAGTGCACCACAATATCAGGCAGACACCTGGAAGATCGGGGCGGGCGAAAGCCTGGAAATTGCACGGGCGGCGGAATTCCTTGTCTGCCTGGAAGCGTCGGCCCCTTTCAAGATCACTTTCGACCACGGCACCAAAACCAACTTTGAGGCGGGGCTTTCTTTCAAGGTTCCCGGCGGCTTCAGCCATGTGCGGATTGAAAATCCCGGGGCTTCGGAAATTTCGGTTCGCCTGGGATTTGGCCGCGGGGATCTCCGTGACGCCCGGCTTGTACTGGACGGGGCTGTTCATACCGAATCCATTTCAGCTCCGGTTTTCCTGGCACCCGGCCCCGTTTCGATTGCTGCCGGTGCAGTGTCTCAGCTTGTGACGGACGATTTGGAGCGCCGTGAATTAGCGATCAAAAACACGGATGAAACGGAAACTATTTGGGTCAAAGATCAGAGTGATGTGGGCGCTTCAGGGTGGCCGCTGGGGCCGAGCGAGGGCTTGGTTTTGACAACCTCCGCCGCTGTATACGCTTTCAATCCGTCGGCATCATCCGTTTCCGTGGCGATATTTGAAACAAAGGGGGCCTGATCATGAGCAGCATCGTATATGGCTTGGCGCAGTCTACGGCAGAGGCGCAGGCAGCGGCTGAAGCGGCTTTGGCATCGGAAACCGCTGCGGCGCAAGCCGCAGCCGCGGCGGCAACATCAGAATCCGGCGCCGCGGCTGCGGCGTCTGATATCACGGGCCGGGAACAGGTTAGCCCGTTCGATATCACGCCTGAGTTTGGTGGCGATCCTGCCCGATTTGTAGTCGCAAAGGGACCGGTAGGGCCTTTCGGCTGGGGCGGTCCTGAAGCACAACCGGTGCCGTCTGACGATCTGGACGCAATCGTTCAAAACGGCTGTTACCGCACTGTTACTTCTACATCCGGGAACCATCCGCCAGACGGTGGCGGCAAAGGTGGCAACACCGTTCTACACATGCAGCACAGCGATAATAACGCGGTGCAGCTGTACACAGCTATCAAGGGCAGCGGCCGCATCTGGCAGCGAAACAAAAGTGGGGGCGTCTGGGGGGAATGGAAGCCGCTGGGCGGGTATCGTTTTGATACTGTATCGGGTCTTCTGGATGACACCACGATGAGCCCCGCCAACACTGCGGAAGGCGTATTCATACAGGTTGATGATTTGAACGTCACATATCAGACGGTGAGCACTGGCGAACATGTGACCACGGCGGGCGGTTTGAAACTGCGGGTTGTACCCCTGGGCGGCATCTACCACGCTGAAGCCTGGGGAAGTCCGGTTACTGCCGCAGTGTTCAACGCGGCGGCTGCGGATGTGATCGGGCTTTATGAGGCTGAAACCCGTCTGGGTCCTGTCGTGACTTTCCGGTGCTCATCGGAGGTTCAGCCGGATCAGCAGCTTGTGGTTCAGCGAAGCGACGGCTCGGCGGCGCGCGGCGTGGAGTTCGATTTCTCCAATATGCGGATTGTGTCGCAGTCCGGCGGCTCGCTGACCGACACAACGCCGGTTCTGTTTCTGAAGGCGCGCAACACTCGCGTGAAACTGCCTTATATTGACTGCAATAAGGTTTCTTCTGGCTGCCACGTTGCCGCCGGTCTTGATTGCCATATTTCGGCTAACCTGTGCCGCAGGTGGCCCGCAAATGCATCGGCATTCGGATGGAAGTTCGATACACTCATGGATAATGCCGATGTAATGAGCGTTGAGGCTGTCCAGTGGACCAGCGACCAGGATCCGACTGAATACGCAGATGATGCGTCCTGGCTTGGTCGCGGCATGATCTTTGGCGGCATTGATTACCGAGTGCACGGGGTCACGCCGGGATTCACTGAGGTGCCTATCTACATAGATAGCACTGCTTCGCTGATCCATTTCCAGGCGATACATCCTTGGAACGGGCGCGGCGGCGGCCCGGCGCGAATTGATCCGACCTTGATCGAAAATCATTCGGCAGGGCCGGTTTATATCCAAGACAGCTACCTAGATAACGGCCTGATTCACGACTATTCGGCAAATCTGCGGATCACCAATTGTCACAAGCTGGAGCTTGCCACCAACGTGACGCTGAGCGACCCGGAGGTGCGCGTATATTGCAATGCCGCAAGCGACGGCCTGGTGCCGGTCAATACCGCATTCCGGGGAAACATAGGCCTTTCTGTTGGTTATCTGAGCGATCCAACAGAAACCTATCACTGGGCGGGTGACCATACGGCCATTGACACCAGCTTTGACGAACAGAACACCCCCGGCACTGAGGTTTCGCACAGTCAGCGGAAAGTTAATGTCTTCACACGGGGTGACGGCGTTGCTGCCGTCCAGAATTTCCGCGCAGGCGGTGAATTCCGGGAGGAATACCATTCTGCGCAGGGCGGCACGGCGTATTCCATGCAAGTGTTTTTCGACCCGATAAAAGGGACGATCAGAATTCCCAACCTGCCGACCAGTTCTGCAGGCTTGGCCGCCGGGTCACTCTGGAATGACGCCGGAACGCTAAAAATCTCATAAGGGGCAGGAACATGGGAAAACGAGGGGCAGTGGCGATACTTGGCGCGGCAACCGTGGTCGGCGTTTACGCCGCCTGGAGGGAAACGCAGCGCAAGGAAGCCGAGCAGAAAGCGGTAATCATGCCCGCCGGATACGTGACCGGCGGCGCGCAGGCGAAATACGCGGCTATGCAGCAGGGCGGCAACCAGGGCACCGGTGGGGATCTGCGATCCGCGCTTGTGGGCTGGGGCGTCGACACGCTTTTTGATGCGATCAACCGCAACGGCTGGTTGGTCGGCAACAAGGGCAAAACCGATGTGCCGGCATCTTCTGGCGGCTGGGTCCGCGACACGCTTCCACCGGGTGCCAGCAACACCAATTCCGCACCGAGCGGTGGCGGGATCGGGGATCGGCTGATGCGCGACCTGATGGCCGATTTTGGCTTTACCAGGACGCAGGCGGCGGGCGTTGTCGGCAACCTGGACCATGAAAGCGACGGGTTCCAAGGGTTGCAGGAATATAACCCGTTGGTGAAGGGGTCGCGCGGCGGCTACGGCTATGCGCAGTGGACCGGCCCGCGCCGCCGCCAATTTGAGAGCTGGGCCGCGCAGAACGGCTATTCGGACCTGTCGAGCTATGAAGCGAATTACGGGTTCCTGAAGTACGAAATGACCCAGACGTGGGAAAAGCGCGCCGTCGATCGGGTGAAGAAAACCAACACGGTAGAGGATGCAACGAAGGTGTTTCAGGACACGTTTCTGCGGCCTGGAATTCCGCACACAAGCAGCCGCATCCAGCGGGCAAAGGGGTATCTCTAATGGTGGCGCCGATTATCTGGGCCGGGGTTGCCCTGGGAGGGCTGTTCTTGGGCGGCAAAGCCTTGAACGAAGCCGGGGAAGCCGCTGACAGCGCGGCAAAACTCACCAAATGGGCAACGGCTGCGGGCGGGCTTTACGTAAGCTACCGCGCCTTGCAAGCCGGGGGTGTGCTGAAATGACGCCCGCCGAGATGATCCAGACCATTCTTGGCCTTATGGCCGTGGGTGGCATTGGGGGCGTCTGGTTTCGCCTGGGAAGCCTGACCGCCAAAACCGAAGGGCTTGAACGCCGCGTGACCAGGCTTGAAAGCCAACCTAATAAACGGAGCGTAATTGCATGAAATACCTGATTATCTCGAAATTCATTGGCCCGATGATCCGCCACGGCGCAACCGTCGTGGGCGGCTATCTGGTGGCGGAAGGCATTGCGGACGAAGCGACCGCGCAACAGATCGTGGGCGGGCTGACCGCTGCGGGCGGCGTCGGCCTGTCTTACCTTGAAAAGATGATACGGGCCTAAGATCCGGGGAAATCTGGTGGCCTGATCTGGCCGCGCGTCAGACCAGGGCGCGCGGCCATTGTTTTTTGTCGTTGACAATCTTCTATAGGATGTGACAAGTAAATAAATATTCCGCCATCATCGGCTAGGGTCCGAAGGCAATAGGCGCATAATCTGAATTATGTTAAATAAAAGTGCTGAAGCAGTAACTCATCGCGGCGTGGCTGTCTTCAGCGGTCTGAGAAGCCCTTCTTGGGCAACACTGGCGACCAATTGGCCGTTCTCGGTGTAAATTGCCCCGCGATTGAAGCCGCGCCCATTGCCGGTGAATGGCGCATCCATCGAATACAGATGCCAGTTTTCAAGCTGAACTGGCGCATGGAACCACATCGCGTGGTCTAAACTGGCGGTCATCGCCGCGGGATTATGAAACGTCAATCCATGTGGCCGCATGGAGGATCCCAACAGGCCAAAGTCCGAGACATAGGCCATCAGGATATGCTGCAAGGCCGGATCGGCCCCTTTGGCTGCTGCCATCCTGACCCACATGTTGTTGACGTCACTTGTTTTCTCAGGCGTCAGCGGATCTCGCGGCTCGACCTCGCGCAGCTCGAACGGACGTTCGCGGGTAAATTCCTTGCGACGCTCCTCTGGGACACGGGACGCATTGCGAAGCAAGATGTCATGACGGGATTCCAGCCCATGCGGCGGCGGCACTTCGGGCATGGCGTGCTGATGATCCCAACCCGGTTCAGCTTCGTGAAAGGATGCGGCAAGGTTCAGAATCTGCTTGCCGTTTTGCATCGCGACCACACGCCGTGTGGTGAAGCTGCGTCCGTCGCGGGCTGGGTCGACCTCGTAGATGACGGGTCTGGAGGGATCACCCGGACGAATGAAGTAAGCATGAAGAGAGTGGCACAAGCGTTTGGAAACCGTGGAATAAGCCGCCTTCAACGCCTGCGCGATCACCTGGCCGCCGTAGATCCGCAGCGGCGTCTCACCGCCGGAGCCGGAACCACGAAACAGATGGCGGTCCAAAACTTCCAGGTCCAGCAGGTCAAGCAAGGTCTGCGCGGTATCGGACATTGGGACGTCTCTCAATTCTGCGAGTGGGCTGCGTTGCTATTTAGGCCATGGTCTTGCGGAAGAAAACAGCCAGCCCGCCACCGTGAGAGCGAATGCACCAGTGCCGTTGAATTGCGCCTTTCGTACCGTCGCAGCATTTGCCATATTCACAATTGAAATAATTCTGGGCCATCGCGCCCAGCAAGCGATTTTCCAAGGAAGTTCCGCCTATGACACAACGTATTCTGGTTCTGAATGGCCCCAATCTGAACCTTCTGGGGACACGTCAGCCCGAGGTCTATGGCTCCGTCACGCTGGAGATGGTCGAACAATCCTGCGTGGCGCATGGGAAAACCTTGGGGCTGGACGTCAGCTGCCTGCAATCGAACCATGAAGGCGCATTGATCGATGCCATTCATTCCGCCAAGGGCGTTCATCAGGGAATCGTCCTGAATGCAGGCGCTTATACACACACTTCGATCGCATTGATGGATGCGCTGATCTCGGTCGAGATTCCGACCGTTGAGGTGCATCTGTCCAACATCCACGCGCGCGAAAGCTTCCGCCATGTTTCCTTTATTTCAAAGGCTGCGGTGGGACAAATTTGCGGTTTCGGCGCGCATGGCTACATTCTGGCACTTGAGGCATTGGTTCAGCATTTGAAAGAGGCTTAATACGTATGAGTTTAAAGGGTTACCTGGATTTTGTCTGTCATGCGCAAAGTCTGGATATTTTGTGGGACGGGCATGTCGCGCAAATGAAAAAATTTGGCTTTGACCGTTTGATTTATGGCAATACGCGGTGTCTCACGGAAACCTCTTTGGGAGATCCGGACGACTTCGTTCTTCTGACGAACCACGATGAGGATTACCTGCAAGGCTACCTGCACAGTGGCTTGTATCTTCACGCTCCGATGCTGCGATGGGCGCTGGACAACGAAGGCGCCGGAAGCTGGCGGATCGCCCAGGAACAGGCTCGCGATTACAGCCTCAGCCCTGAAGCGCAGAAGGTCGTGGACTTCAACCGCGCTCACGGGGTCCAGTCAGGTTACACGATCAGTTTTCCTTCCACGAACAGCCGCTTCAAGGGAGCGATCTCTCTCGCCGCCGAGGCTGACATGAGCCAGGACATGGTCGACGCCATCTGGCAGGATCACGGGGCGGACATCCTGTTGATGAACAACGTGGTGCACCTGAAGATACTCACCCTGCCCTACGCCGGGCCCAAACGCACTCTGACCAAACGGCAGCGGGAGGTCCTGGAATGGGTTGGCGATGGTAAAACGACCCAGGACATTGCCTTGCTGATGGGGCTGACGCCGGCCACCATTGAAAAGCATCTGCGTCTGGCGCGTGAATCCCTGGCGGTAGAAACCACAGCACAGGCAGTTCTGAAAGCGGCGTTGCACAATCAGATGTATCTGATCGACGCATAGTCAGATCGCACTGTAAATGTCGCATTTAATGCAGAAAAGCGACAAAAGGTATGGAATTCTATACTACCGCAAAAGTTTAATTCACTGCATCTTTCACATGTTCCGTGAGTGGTGGCTTTAGCCAAGGAACTGCGGGTATTGATCCTTGCAATTTCAAGGCGCTCATACCTGATCAGAGACAGGCGCGTATTCTTCCGTCGTCGGTTTCGGATATCAGAGGGGCCTCACCCATCCCCATCAGTGGGGCCCCTCGCCTTCTCTCTCCTCATCAACGCAATCTGCACATGCACACACCTGCATTGAACGCTTGGTGCTGCCTGTGGAGCGCGATCAGCTAGTCTGAGGAACTGGGGCGGGATCTGCATGAGGCTTCTGACCTCTGCGCGAAGGCGCGCCTGCCAGCATGCACGTACAGCGGCGGCGGCTGCGTCTCCCCCAAAAAAAAACGGCGGGTCTGTTTGACCCGCCGTTCTTTAGAACTCTTGCTGTCAGCGCAAATCAGCCTTGAGCAGCTTTTGCGACTTCCGCAGCAAAGTCTTCTTTTTCGACTTCAATGCCTTCGCCAACTTCCACACGCACGAAACCGGTGATGGTGGCGCCTGCTTCCTTGGCAGCGGCTTCCACGGTCAGGTCCGGGTTCACCACGAACTGCTGGTTCAGCAGGGTCGATTCCGCGACGAATTTCTTCATGCGGCCTTCGATCATCTTCTCGATCACCTGCTCCGGCTTGCCGGATTCGCGGGCGATGTCCATCTGGACCTGCTTTTCCTTCTCGACCACGGCGGCGTCGAGGTCAGCTTCGGACAGCGCTGCCGGGTTCACAGCGGCGATGTGCATTGCGACCTGCTTGCCGATGGCTTCGTCGCCACCGTTCATGGCAACCAGAACGCCGATTTTGCCCATGCCTTCGGCGGCCGCGTTGTGCACGTAGGACACCACGGTTTCGCCTTCCAGCTTGGCCATGCGACGCAGCGACATGTTTTCGCCGATCGTGGCGATCTTGTCGGTCAGGGTTGCTTCCACGGTCTTGCCGCCCAAGTCAGCTGCCTTCAGAGCGTCAACGTCGTCGGCGTTCAGTGCGGCCTTGGCAATGCCTGCGACCATTTGCTGGAATTCGGCGTTCTTGGCAACGAAGTCGGTCTCGGAGTTGACTTCAACAGCAACGCCCTTGCCGCCTTCAACGACCACGGCGACCAGGCCTTCAGCGGCGGTACGGCCGGATTTCTTGGCGGCTTTCGCCAGGCCCTTGGTGCGCAGCCAGTCAACCGCGGCTTCCATGTCGCCGTTGTTTTCGACCAGTGCTTTCTTCGCGTCCATCATGCCTGCGCCGGTGGATTCGCGCAGTTCTTTCACCATTGCTGCAGTGATTGCCATGTTAGGCTCCCTCAATTCAAAAACGGATTTGGGGCAGGAAATACCCTGCCCCGCATGTCAATTCCGTGACAGGACGGATCAGGCTTCAGCGGCTTCTTCAGCAACGGCTTCTTCAGCCGGTGCTTCTTCCAGCGCGCCCAGGTCAACGCCTGCTGCACCCAGCTGTGCGGACATGCCGTCCAGAGCCGCGCGAGCAACCAGATCGCAGTACAGCGAGATCGCGCGCGATGCGTCGTCGTTGCCGGGGATGATGTAGTCCACGCCATCGGGGGAGCAGTTGGTGTCGACCACAGCCACAACCGGGATACCCAGCTTCTTGGCTTCGGCGATTGCCAGTGCTTCTTTTTTCACGTCGATGACGAACAGCAGGTCCGGAACGCCGCCCATGTCGCGGATACCGCCCAGAGACGCTTGCAGCTTCTCCTGGTCACGCTCCATGCCCAGTCGCTCTTTCTTGGTCAGGCCTTCGGCGCCGGAGGCCATCTTCTCGTCGATTTCCTTCAGGCGGTTGATCGACTGGGAAACGGTTTTCCAGTTGGTCAGGGTGCCGCCCAGCCAGCGGTGGTTCATGTAGTACTGCGCGGATTTCTCTGCAGCTTCGGCGATCGGGCCGGCTGCCTGGCGCTTGGTACCAACGAACAGAACGCGGCCGCCTTTTGCAACGGTGTCACGGACAACCTGCAGCGCCTGGTCCAGCATCGGAACAGTCTGGGTCAGGTCCATGATATGGATGCCGTTGCGCGCGCCGTAGATGAACGGCGACATGCGCGGGTTCCAGCGCTGTGTCTGGTGACCGAAGTGAACGCCAGCTTCCAGCAGCTGACGCATGGTGAACTCGGGAAGAGCCATGCTATCTTATCCTTTTCCGGTTTCTATCCTCGGCGGGGGTCTTATAGAGCGTTTGCTCCAACCGGCGGTCCATCAGGGATTTCTCCCCTGACGAAACCAAACCCCGCCTGCGGGTTCGTAGGCGCGCTATTAGATCAGAAAACGCGTGCTGGCAAGGGTCGAAGCAGGAAATTCTCCGGCTTGGCCGAGATCGACGGTCAATTCACATCTGGCGTTGCGTCACGCAGGGATATCTCATGTCCCCGCCGGACGACCTCGGCGCACCGCGCGGCAAGGGCCTTGCGGTCGGCAAAATCAGCGACCCGCAGTGGATCGTGGCAGGTTACCAGGACCACCCCTTGTCGGGGTGTACTCAGAATCTTCAACAAATGGCTCCCGAAATCCATGTCGCCCCACCAGCCGTAGTGACGCTTCGGTGCAGAAGGCGGTGCCCGGTAGACGACTGAAACGGGCTGAACATGCAGATTATCGCGCGGAGGCTTGGCAAAGAATGCGGCAAAGAGCGTTGGTTTGAAGGGCAAAACCCGCAACCCGTCGGTTGAGGTTCCCTCGGGAAAGAACAATAGCTTGTGACCCGCCAGCAGCCGCTCTTCCAGGAGCTCTGCCTGCCGGCGCGCATGGCGGGGGTTGCGTTCGATGAACAAGGTGCCGGTGGCCCGGGCGAGCCAGCCTATACCGGGCCAGGACGCGACTTCCGCCTTGGAGACAAAATAGATCCGCGCCAAGGCGTTCAGCGCAAATATGTCAAGCCAGGACGCATGGTTCGCCACCAATGCGCCGCGTTGGCGCATCACCTGTCCACGCACAACCAATCGAATGCCCAGAATGAGCAAGGCACCCCGGCAGACCATCTGCGTCAGCAATGGAGAAAACGGGCGGCGCAGGCCGAAAAACGGCCGCTCGAGTAGCCGGAGCAGGAGCAAGATCAACAACCCTCCGAATACCAAGACGGCTAAGGCAGGACCACGCAGCAGAACCAACGCCCAGCCAACGGCACCGATCTTGACCGGATCCGGTGCCTCCTCACTTTGCCAACTGATACTCATGCCGTGCTGCGGGCTCCGCTGTATATCTTGCGCTGGCGCTCGTTCATCCGCGCGGTGTCCAGGATCAGGCAAACGTCGGTCGTGTTGAAAGCTGCGTCGACAAACGCCCCCTCGCCCACGAAGCCCCCCAACCTCAGGTAGGCTTTGATCAGCGAGGGCACGGCCGTCATGGCAGCCTTCCTGTCAAGTTCAGGTTCGGGAATTAAGTCCATGCTCTGGAACGATTTTGACCGAGCGCGCAGGTCTTGCGGCGCAAGATGCCGGTGATGCAACAACGACAAAGGTTCCGCGAGTTGAGCCGGATCCGTACCGTGAAAGCTGGCAACCCCGAACAGGATTTCGATTTCATGCTCGGCAATATACTGCGCCAGACCCGACCAGAGGTGGTACATGGCCGTTCCGCCCCGATAGTCCGGATGCAGGCACGACCGCCCCAGTTCCAGCAGTCGCCGACCAGAGTTCCGTAACGCGGAAAGATCGTATTCGTCTTCGGAATAAAATTGCCCAAGCTCAGCAGCCTGATCGTCGCGCAGCAGCCGGTAGACGCCAACCAACTCGCCGCGGTTCTCATCCGTGACGAGCATGTGGTCAAAATAGGGATCGAACCGGTCGCGTTCGAGGCCGGCCTCATGATCCACCATGCTGCCCCCGCCGCCCAATTCTCGCACGAAGACGTCATAGCGAAGCCGCTGAGCGGCTATCAGATCTGCCTCGCAGTCTGCAAGTTTCACCGAAAATTCAGGGGCTTGAGAGTGCATTTGTATCCCTTGCATGTTTCAGGGTTGAGCGCACCTAACTTATGCGGCAAAGAAAGCGCAAGAATTAGCGTGTATTTGAGGGAGTTCGTTAACCCTTCATAAACGGTTATGGCTCAAAGACGGGAATAAGAGCGACACGCGCCCCGTCGATGACCAGTTTCCCTTGGTCGGGGAAATTGACTGTGATCTTGCCGCCCGCGTTCGACTGTACTTGCCCGATCCCCCAGTCCGGGTGATCGGGGTGACGGACGAACATTCCGGGGGCCAAAATAGCGTTCAGGTCATTCATTGGCGGGTGGCCTATTTCGGAGGAAGTAAAAGTTATGGCAGTAGATAACGCCAATCTCGCCGCATTGGTAGGGTCACGGATTTGTCACGATCTGATCAGCCCGGTCGGTGCCATCAACAACGGCCTGGAATTGCTGGGCATGGCTGGCAGCATGTCGGGACCGGAGCTGGAGCTGATCTCTGACAGCGTCGCCAATGCAAACGCACGTATCCGTTTCTTCCGTATTGCTTTCGGTTCGGCCGGCGAGCAGCAAATGGGCCGGGCCGAGATCGTCTCGGTTTTGGAGGACATCAGCAAGGCGGGCCGGGTGAAATACCAGTGGGCACCGCTCGAGGTCTGTACCCGCAGCGAGGCGCGCTTGGCACTGCTGTGCGCTTTGTGCCTGGAAAGCGCTCTGCCTTATGGCGGCACGATCAAGATCTTCTGCGCTGACGGCAAGTGGACCGTGATGGGTGAAGGCAGCAAGCTGAACGTGGATGACGAACTCTGGGCGCGGGTCAGCGGCGGAACGTCCAACGCGGAAATCACGCCCGCACTGGTGCAGTTCGCGCTTCTGCCAGAGGCAGCCCGAGAGGCTGAACGCACCGTCCGGTTGGAGCAGAACCTGGAAAAGATCACGCTTCAGTTCTGAAGGTTGGCCTCCAAGCTATTGAAAACGCCGGGCTGTTAGCCCGGCGTTTCTCTTTCTTAACTGCGGGTCGTGCCGTTGCCGCGCACCAGGTATTTGAAGCTGGTCAGCTGTTTGGCGCCCACCGGTCCACGTGCGTGCATCTTGCCGGTGGCAATACCGATTTCCGCGCCCATGCCAAATTCGCCCCCGTCAGCAAACTGGGTCGAGGCATTGTGCATCAGGATAGCACTGTCCAGTTCAGCAAAGAATTTCTGAACTGCAGCTTCATCCTCGGTAACAATGCAGTCGGTGTGCTGCGAGTGATGCGTGCGAATGTGGGCGATCGCCTCGTCGATGTCCGCCACGGGTTTGGCGGCGATGATCGCATCCAGGTATTCCTTGCCCCAATCCTCGGCACTGGCGAGCGTCATGCCCTCCGGTCCCGGCAGCCCGACCTCGGCGCGGATCTCAACACCTGCGGCCGCCAAGGCCTCAAGCACGGTCTTGCCAAGGGTCTCGGCAATATCTTGGTGAATCAGCAGGCATTCGGCGGCGCCGCAGATGCCGGTGCGCCGGGTCTTGGCGTTTAGCACCACGTCCAGCGCTTTTTGCGGATCCGCCGATTTATCCAGATAGATGTGGACGATGCCTTCCAAGTGGGCAAAGACCGGCACCCGCGCCTCGCGCTGGACCAGGCCGACTAATCCCTTGCCGCCGCGCGGCACGATGACATCGACGTATTCGGTCATGGTCAGCAGTTCCTGCACCGCGGCGCGGTCGCGGGTCGGCACCAGCTGCACCGCGTCCGCGGGCAGGCCCGCGGATTCCAGCCCCTCCGCGAGGCAGGCGTGGATCGCCTTGGAGGAATGGAAACTTTCAGAGCCGCCGCGCAGGATCACCGCATTGCCGGATTTCAGGCACAGCGCGCCGGCGTCTGCGGTGACGTTGGGACGGCTTTCATAGATCACGCCGATGACTCCCAGCGGCGTGCGGACCCGCTGGATATGCAGGCCGCTCGGTTGCCGCCAATCTTCCATCACTTCGCCGACCGGGTCCGCTTGCTCAGCCACCGCACGCAGCCCGTCGACGATACCCCGGATGCGGGACTCGTCCAGCATCAGCCGGTCCATCATCGCATCCGACAGCCCCTTGTCGCGGCCAAAATCTAGATCCTTGGCGTTGGCGGCGATGATTTCCGCCCGGCGGCTCCAGACCGCCTCGGCGGCGCCGATCAGCGCTGCGTGTTTGCGTTCTGCACTGGCCGTTGCCAGCGTTTGCGCTGCTTGCTGTGCACGTTTGCCAAGCTCCGCCATCATGGCGGCAATGTTGTCAGTCTCGTTCATCTATCTTGTGCCCTTGCCGGTCCCTGTCTGGCACTGCATGCCTGCGGGCCGGAATAAACTATCACCAGCTGTGGTCAAAGCGCCATATCATCGCGGTGGATCAGCGCGGCGCGGCCCGGGTATCCCAGGGTTGCCTCGATCTCTTGCGATTGACGCCCCTGAATGGCACGGGCTTCGTCAGCGGTATAGCGCGACAGCCCCTGCCCCAGTTTGCGCCCGCCTGGGCCAAGGATGGCCAGCGGATCGCCGCGGCCAAAGTCACCCTCCACATGACGTACCCCTGCGGGCAGCAGGCTTTTGCCGGACATCAGCGCCCGGGCGGCGCCCTCATCGATGGTCAGAACGCCGCGTGTCTTCATGGCCGCAATCCAGCGTTTGCGTGCGGCCTGCGGATCACCTTGCGCGGTAAACCAAGTGCAAGCTGCGCCTTCTTCCAGCGTTTTCAGGGGGTTCAAAGGCGATCCTTCAGTGATCGCCATGGCGCAGCCCGCCGCCGTGGCCATCTTGGCCGCGAGCAGTTTGGTGATCATGCCGCCCTTGGACAGGCCTGACACGCCGTCGCCAGCCATTGCCTCGATCTCAGGCGTGATGACTTCAATGCGCTCGAACCGCTTTGCGTTTGGATCGAGCGCCGGATTTGCACTGTAGAACCCGTCGACATCCGACAGCAGGATCAGGGCGTCGGCGCCGACCGTCACCGCAACTTGTGCCGCCAGACGGTCGTTGTCGCCATAGCGGATTTCATCCGTGGCAATGGTGTCATTTTCATTCACGATCGGCACCGCGCCGAGGCTCAGCAAGGTCTCGAGCGTGGCGCGGGAATTCAGATAGCGGCGGCGGTTCTCGCTATCTTCCAGTGTCACCAGCACCTGCGCCGTCGTGATCCGGTGCGGTGCAAGGGCTTCCTCGTAAGCACGGGCAAGACGGATCTGTCCCACCGCGGCGGCGGCCTGAGATTGCTCCAGGGGAAGATCGGCGCGCGGCAATCCTAGAACACCGCGGCCAAGTGCAATCGAGCCCGAGGATACCAGCACGACATCCGTTCCACTGGCCTTCAGCCAGGCGACATCATTGGCCAGAGAGTGCAACCAGCCCGCCCGCAGCTCGCCGCTATCGCGGTCAACCAGCAGAGCAGAGCCAATTTTTACGACAATCCGCCGGGCAGAACTCAGGGCCGCCAAGTCTCTTCCTCCTCGGCGGGCTTCATGCGAACCCGGTCATCGTCGATCTGCGCGCGGACCGCGCGCAGCACCTCGTTCAGGCCCTCGCGGCTGACGCCCGACATCAGCAGCACTGGCCCGCCCACGGCGGCCTCCAACGCGGCGCGTTTCTCGTCACGCTCTTCCTCGTCGATTGCGTCCACCTTGTTCAGCGCGGTGATGCGCGGCTTGGTCGCCAGTTCGCCGCCATAGGCCTCCAGCTCGCCGATGATGGTCTCATAGTCCTCGACCACCGTGTCCGAGGTACCGTCAACCAGATGCAGCAGCACCGCGCAGCGTTCGACATGGCCCAGGAAGCGGTCGCCGATGCCCTTGCCCTCATGCGCGCCTTCAATCAGGCCGGGGATGTCGGCAACGACGAATTCGGTGTTGTCGATGCCGACCACGCCGAGGTTCGGGTGCAGCGTGGTGAACGGGTAATCCGCAATCTTGGGGCGCGCGTTGGAGGTGGCCGACAGGAAGGTCGACTTCCCCGCGTTGGGCAGCCCCAGCAGGCCAGCATCCGCGATCAGCTTCAGCCGCAGCCAGATGGTGCGCTCGACACCCTCCTGCCCGGGGTTGGCGCGGCGCGGTGCCTGATTGGTGGCCGATTTGAAGTGCAGGTTGCCAAAACCACCATTGCCGCCCTTGGCAAGCAGCACCCGTTGGCCAACTTCGGTCAGGTCTGCCAGAACGGTTTCCTCGTCCTCGTCCAGGATCTCGGTGCCGACGGGCACCCGCAGCACGATGTCGTCGCCATCCTTGCCGGTGCGCTGGCGGCCCATGCCGGATTGCCCGTTCTTGGCAAAGAAGTGCTGCTGATACCGGAAATCGATCAGGGTGTTCAGCCCGTCGGTGACCTCGGCCCAGACCGAGCCGCCCTTGCCGCCGTCCCCGCCGTCAGGCCCACCGTATTCGATGTATTTTTCACGGCGGAAGCTGACACAGCCGTTCCCGCCCGCGCCGGAGCGGATATAGACCTTGGCCAGATCGAGGAATTTCATGACAGCTCCTTAATGCAACTCGGCCATGTGCCGCGTTTGCCAGTACAGTTCTTTCCGCAAACGCCGGACGCGTCTGCGGAAATCTTTTGATTGCCTTACCCGAAAGCGCAGCCCGCGCCAATCACAGTTTTCGGCTGTAGGTCCAGGTTGGCACGGTCGCATCCCGGGCAACACAGTAACTTTCTGCATCGCCGAGATAGGTAAACCCACAGTGCGTCAGCACCCGGGCCGAGGCGGGATTGTCCTGGAACACCGACGCAAACATCGCAGCATTGCCTTGCGGGTTGGCATCGACAAGTGCCTTCAAGGCGGCCGAAGCCAGACCGGTGTTCCAAAACGGTGGCGCCGTCCAGAACGAGACCTCGGACTGGTTGCGATCCATTCGTTTCAGCGCGATCACGCCTTTCAGCTCGGCATCGTCTTCGATCGTACCATCGATCACCCAGATGTCCTCGTCACGGTCTTCAGCCATGGCGCGGGCCACGAAGGCCTCTGCGGCCCCGGGCGGCAAGGGGTGCGGTACGGAGCGGGTCATCCGCGCGACGCGTTCGTCGCTGACATAATGCTCGATCAAACCGGAGTCGGATTTTCGCAGCGGGCGCAGGACGAACCGTTCGGTCTCTATCACCTGCTGGCACACGATCTGTTCCAGGTTCATGTATGTGGTCCTCCTCAACGCAACATTGTGCGGCGGGATTGGGGCCGCCGTGGGGTGTCGCACCCCCCAAAAGTGTTCGTTTTGACGCAACGGCAAGTGCTGTCAGCGCAATAATTTTTCAGGCGCCGCCAAGCCGGTGCGGCGTGGGGCCGGAATGGAAACGTCATTGGGTACTCGCATCCGTAAACAACAAAAAAGGGGACCGGCCCAAAGCCGATCCCCCATGATTTTACTACCGTTCGGGTCGGCTTACTCAGCGGCCTCCGCCACCGGGAGAACCGATACGAAGGTGCGGCCTTTCAGGCCCTTGCGGAAGCTGACAGCACCATCGGTGGTGGCGAACAGGGTGTGATCCTTGCCCATGCCAACGCCTTCGCCCGGCCAGAACTTGGTGCCGCGCTGACGAATGATGATGTTGCCCGCGATGGCCGCCTGGCCACCGAAGAGTTTCACGCCAAGGCGGCGACCTGCGGAGTCGCGGCCGTTACGGGAGGAACCGCCAGCTTTTTTATGTGCCATTCTGTCTCTCCTTAGCCTTTAGCCAGTTCTTTGGCTTGCTCAACCCACTCGGGCTTCACTTTGATTGCCTCGATACCAGCAATGTCGTCTTCGGACAAGGCTGCGATCTGGGCAAAGCTGGTAAGACCGGCTTCGTTCAGCTTCTTGGCGGCGGCAGGGCCTACGCCGGTCAGCTGGGTCAGGTCGTCGGCGCTCTCTGCTTTGGCAGCAGGAGCCGCCTTGGCTGCGGCTTTCGGGGCCGCTTTGGTTGCGCCCGACGCCAGGATCTCGGTGATCCGGACCAGGGTCAGCTTCTGACGGTGGCCGACGGTGCGCTTGGAGGAGTGCTTCCGGCGACGCTTGACGAAGTTGATGACCTTGTCACCTTTGATCTGGTCGATCACTTCTGCCTTCACGGCAGCGCCTTCGACCAGCGGAGCGCCAACAACAGGAGCGTCGCCGCCCAGAATCAGAACTTCGTCGAATTGGATGGTTTCGCCAGCATCAGCAGCCAGTTTTTCAACGCGGAGCACGTCGCCCGCCTGAACCTTGTACTGCTTGCCGCCAGTCTTGAGGACCGCAAACATATGCGTCTTTCCTTTTTCAACCGCGTCCTTCGGCCCCCTTGCGGGCGTTTTCGGCAGATGCCGCCTCGAACAGCGCGCCCGCGGTGCGGGCGTATTACAAATCAATCCCGGCGCAGAGATTCCGAGCCGGGACTGCGGGCTTATGATCGGAAATCCACAAGCTGTCAACCCGTTTCTGCCGGTCCCCCTGCCCCGGGCCAAAAGGCATAAAGGGCGCTGCGCTTATATATCCTGCGCGGGTGTGAGGTCTGCGAGACGGCGGGCCAGTTCCTCGAAGCGGTTTGCGGTTATCTCGTATTGCACCGCATTTAGCAGCTCGTAAACCTCCTGCATCTTCTCTTGCTCGAGTGCGGTCACGTACTGTTCCAGCTCTTCATCCGTGAAATCTTGGTACGTATAGGCCGAACTCGCCAGCCCCGAGGTCTGCAGCTCAAGACGCATGGCGTCGGCCTGGCTGTCCAGCAACGCCCTCAATTCGTCTGCATCCAGTTCAAGGTCGATAACTCCGGCTGCGGTTGCCGCCATCAGGAAGCGAAACTGGATCTGCTGCACGGCGCGCACGCCGGTGTCGGCCGCGTCGATCGCCCGCCCCATGCGTTGAAACAGGACAAGCCGTTCGCTGCCGGACTTCACCAGATCCGCAATGATGCGGCTTCCGGCTTCCTGCTTGACCTCGTCGTCGGCCACCTTGTGGGCGGCGTTTTCGGCGCGGACCAGGCGCTGGCCCAGGTCACTTGCATAGAATGCAGCGGCATGGTCGAGCGCTGCATCGTCCAGCGTTTCTACCAGAATGTCCTCGGCCATGCGACGCATGACAGCCGTGTCAAACACATCATCCGATAGTCGCCCCCACTGGTTCCCGAATGTGCCGACATCCAAACCCAACATCTGGGGTGCCGAAGCAGCGGACAGCGCGATGCTGTCCAGAGCGACGTCAAACCCGGTTACGTTGAGAAAGGTTGTCACGCGCTGACGATCAGCCGCCAGTGACGCGGACGCGGCCAGAAGGCTCAGCAGCAACAACAGACCGGCACAGGCAAGGCGGAGCGTAGCGGGAAAGGAGTGTGATCTAAGCATATAGGGAACTTAGGTAAAAAAACGGGATCGGCAAAGGATTTCAGGTTTTTTTCGCAAACTGCCATTTCTCCCTTGCGCACTGTCGGAATCAACATTAAACCGCGCCTCACCCCCCGCGGAGAGGTGCCGGAGTGGTCGAACGGGGCGGTCTCGAAAACCGTTGTGGGTGCAAGCCCACCCAGGGTTCGAATCCCTGTCTCTCCGCCACTAACCCCCCTGAGATCGCTGAAAAATATGACATATTTAGGGCCAGGGAAACCTTCTTCTGTTTGCTGAGCTTCGGGCCAATAGTGTCATACTATGACACCCTTTGTGGCTTCCGGGTATGCCGCCTATGCCCCCTTGGGCCGGTATCTATGCCCCTTTCACGACTGGCAGCACTCCCTGAACATGAACAAAGGGGACCCCGCAATCGCGGGATCCCCCTCCTCATTTCACCCGGCATTTCTTAGCGAAACCCGTTGTCACCATCTGCGGAAACTCGAGCGATCTCTTCCGCGGTAAGATACCTGAGATAGTAGCGCTCTGTTGTCAGCACCGATCCATGGCCGATGTATTTCTGAACGCGATAGATGGACCAACCCTCCTTAAGGCGTTCAATGGCGAACTTGTGCCGAAGATCATGCAGCCGGGCATCGAACCCTGTTTCCTGTCCGTATTCCCAGAAGAGGTTCGACGGGTCCTTGTAATAGCCGTGTTCGGTAGAGTTCCAGAAAATATAGGGAGAGACATTTGAACGAGGGATCTTCAACAGGATATCGATTGCTTGTTGCCGCAACTCAATCGCGCGAACCTTCTTCCCTTTCGTATTTCGCAGGATCGCCTGGACGTTCCCTTCAACAGGGTTTTCGAGGCCCGAGATATCGGACCAAGGCAGCATCGCCATCTCAGTAACACGACCGCCAGTAGCGTCGAGGAATTTGGGAAAGTAGTTCAAAGTGCCTGGAGCCCGCGCCGACAGCTTATGGATGCTGGCTTCCGAAGGCAGAACGATATCGGGCAAGACCTCTTTCATGCCTTGCTTTTCATAGTTTTGGACCGGATTCGTTTCAATCCATCCGTCATTCTTGATGGATTTCATGAGATTTGAGAATGCCGTGAGGTCCCTGTTGATGGTAGAGACCGTCACCCCGCTCGCACGTCTGCGTTCGACGAACTCGGAAACAACGGCCGTCGTGACTTCTACCGCCATCAGGTCCTCGATATCGCTTCCGATGTCGGTGCAATACTCGTCTATGGTGCGCAGGATCTGCCGCAGACTGCACTTATACCGTTTCCGCGTTTCGACGCTCCATGAACTACTATCGCTATCCAGCGCGTCATACAATTTGGCCAATCCAGTGCCGAACCGCCAGTCCAGTTCACCGGCCTCTTCCTGCCCTCGCAGCTCGTCTATGCGGCTTTTGGCTTTCCTTGCCGCTGCTCTTTTAGAAGTTGTGCGAAGCGTTTCCCGGTGGGTGACGCCGTTGATTTTGACCCGGAGCCACCAATACTTGCTGTTGTTCGGCTTGAAGATGTTTTTTGGTTTTTCTTCTTTGTTAGACATTTGCTGCCCTCATTTATCCAAAGTAGGGCCAGGTCATGATCGAACGTCCAGACACCGCCGTGTTTGGCGGCACCAGGAATGTTGTCGTTTGCCGCGTGCTGAGTGATTGCCCTTTTGGACAATCCAGAGAGCTTTGCGACAGCCGACGACCTGAGCCTCGGTTTCATCGTTTCGAGGACATTGGCCGTTTCCTCAGAAACCGAAATTTTGGTTTGATTGGTTTGAATGGTCATCTTGATGCTTCCGGTACGGGTTAGAGCTTGCGTAACCGGGAGCTGTGGTCGGTTCGGAAAGCCGACAAACTGGTTTGACTGGGGTTTGATTGCAGAACGAAATGAGGCACGACTCTTCACTCAGTTCAGGCCTTTTCTCTGTATAGTTCCGTTGTGCCTGCCGCTGCCTCCGACAAAGCCAGAGGCAGCGGCAACTTCATTTCACCCAAACCTATCGGCTATTTTCCGCGCCTGCCTGAGATCCAGTACGTGCTGGCGCGCATGCTTGAAGCATTTCCATTGCTCGATGAGATAACGGCCCTCTCGAAGCGTCGGGCAAAGAATATCATCGCCACTGACATCCAATCGAATGGCCCGGCTGCCATACCCTTCCCGAATGTCATTCACGTGCTGGACAATGGCCTTTTCGAGAATTTCCAGAACAGACACGTCCTGAAAATCGAAGAGGACACCGTCCTCGAGGCGTTCGAGCGTCGGCGCGATCTGGCTGAGCTTCAACTCCGGGATCTCAACTGAAGCTTCTCGCCATTCCGTTACGAAGTGCCTCGCATACCGGATGGCTCGAAGAGCAGCCCGCTCCTGAGGAGATTCCGGTTCGTAACCTGTGTCGTATTGCATCTGAACCTCCCTCATGCAGCCAAATCGAAGACCGGCAGGTCCGACGCGGCATCAATTGCGCGCATGTGATCCTCCAGGCAGTCTGTCAAAAGACAGATCTCTTCAACCATCGGATCCATCGGATCGATTTCTGCGAAGAGCGCGGTTTCCAGGCGCAGAGGGTCACCAACGTATTTCAGGGTGAACAGCTCGTGCAGGGCGACGAGATCGAGACGAGCACGACGGGTCAGCTGCCGGGTCAATCCCAGATGATCCAGCAGGTTTTGAACACGCTTCAGAGCATGACTGCCGCCGAGAACGAGGGCAGCATTCTGCAGGCCCTCATTGTTCTCGGTAAGAAAGCGAAAGAGGGCCTGAACGGCGGGTGATGGGGATGTGTGCATAGCGCGACTCCTTGTTTGTGTTTTGCTGCCGCTAAGGACAGCTCAAGAAGGGGGCGGAGCGTCGCTGTGTTGTTCCTTTTCTGGTTTCGAATGACTTTGTTTGCTGCGCTGTCTCAACCTGGGGACTGCACGGAAAACAAAGGTCTTCGATCTCTTCGTGGTTGCGGTTTCGGCCAGATAATCAAATTCTCCTTCGACATCATCACCGATGCATGCCTCATTCTCTGCTTTCCCTGATCCCTGAGTTTCGCCTCGGCAGCAAACTCCACCCAAGCGATACCAACCTCGATGGGCCAGCTTTTGGGCGCCAGACTTGACGCTTCGAAATCAATGAAAACAGGTTCCATGGTTCTTCTTTTTCTCAGGGTTGGAGGACGCTTTTCAGCGCATTCTCACCACGAGGGATGCGCTGAAAAGCGCGCCTCCAAGCCCGTTTCAGGTGAATTCAAAGAGCTTCAAGTTCACGCCTCCGACCATATCCTCAAAGGCTTTCTGTCCTTGCAGACGCTGTGCTTTTGCAACCATTTGGTCCTGGTAGTCCGCGGCTGTCCGGGGGGATTTCTGGCCGTTGGCCGCCAGGGCCATGTCCGTTCCGGCAGCCCCCAACTCAATACCGAGAAAGGTATGCAGGATGGTCCGGGCAATATGCTCGCCGGTTCCGAAAACACTGCGCCAGCAATCAGAGATGTAGTTGTAGCCCACACCTACCCCGTCGTTTCGGACGAAGAGCGGCCGATTGGAGTTCAGGCAGCCGTTGCGCATCTGGTCGAGCCAGGCCTCGTCACACCCCCTGAGGATCAGTGCATCAATGAATACATTCAGCCGGGGATCAATTTCCGCGTCATAAGTCTCATCATCCTTGGACAGGGTGATGTGCAGCTCA